>DATJJH010000023.1:0-6258 GCA_035492395.1 Trinickia sp.
CATCATGTGCCGGGCGAATGGGCCAGAGATATCGGGCGGCACGCCTTCCGTCTCGAGATACTTCGAAACCGAATCGGCTTCATGAATGATGTCGTCCTGATTCGCGAGCAATTGGACCCCGGCCGCGGCTATGTTGAGCACGAAGCCCACACCGGTCCAACCGTCGACGGTCAAGCCCGCCAGCGTTTCCCCGGCGATGTCCTCCCCCGTCAGCGTGATGCCGCTTTCGAGCAGCGAGCGCGCGGCGAACGTGCCGAGATCCGCGACGCCTGCCGTCCCATAGGCGAATTCGTGCCCGGGGTTGACGTATTTCGGATCGCCGATCATCGCCGCTAGGCCGCCCCACGCCACGAGGCCCCCGGCGACATCGGCGCTACCGCTCAACACGGATCGGAATGCGCCTTTGAGCAATCCCTTGCTGGTATCGGACAGGTTCGTACCGTCGATCTTCTCGAGCATCGCCTCCAGCATCTTGCGCTGCGGCGTGGCCCCCGACTTGCCGTCCGCCGCTACGCCGAACACGCCCTGCTTCCATTTCGGCGCCACGGCGTTGGCAAGCTGGGACGCACTGAGTGCGTCGTAGAGCACGGTGAAACCCGCATTGTCGAGTTCGTAAGCCTTGTTGTCTATGCCGTTCAAGCCCGCGTATTGCTGAGCAGTATCGGCCGTCACGAGCGAGTTCGCGAAGAAGAGTCCCGACATGAGACCGCCCATCCCGCGCGGCATGATGCCCGCTCCGCCGGTTTTCTCGGTCCCGAGCCACCGCTTGAGTTGGACCGGGTCCTTTTGCGCCGCCACTGCATTGGCGACAGCCTGGTTCGTCGCTTGCCCCATGAACCACTTGAGCGACCCGTTCGCCACGCGCGATTGCCACCAGAACTGCGTGAAGGGAATACTGCCTGCTTTCGCTTTCTCGGTATCGAAGCCCGCCGCCTTTTCGAACGCGGCGACCGTGCCCGTGACGCTATCCGAGGTGGACGTCCACGAATTGTTGAAGCTGAATGCGGAGTCGTAACCCTCGCCTTGCAGTGCGCCGCCGTAGCGATCGAGTACGCCCTTGAACTTGGCGTAGTACTGCATCGCGTTCGTCTGGCCGTTGACGATGTCGGTCAGGTCCTTGGCGAGCAGGCCGTTTTGCAGATTCGTCACCGTGCCGTCTTTGTCGGCTTGAGTCTGCAACGAGCCCCATTCGTTCTTGCTGGGCCCTTTTTCGATCGGCACGAGCACTTTCGCGGCTTTCTGCTGCAGGGGCACGAGGTTCGTGCCTCGATACGCGTCGATGCCACCTGCCAAGGCGGCGGTGCTGACGTCCCACATCGATCCATCGTTGGCGGCTTTGCTGTGCGCCGCCAAAGCCGCCGGCAGCGCGGCGCTCCCATCCTCGCTCAACGCGCGCGAGAGTGTGCCAGACAGCCACCGGCCTTGCGCCGAGACCGCGTCGTTTTCCGAGGTTTTGCCCGAGCGAATGGCGTCGATCAGGTAGCCCGCCATCTTGTCGACCGTGTCTTTACCCGAGTGCATGCCCAGGGCGGGATCGTCGCTGTCGAACGTGTTTTGCATGGCCGCCGAGAAGTCGGTCACCATCTTGCTGTACGGCGGCGGAGGCGTTGCACTTCGCGGCGACTGCATGCTGGCGCCGATCTGCTGCGCGATCTTCTGCATGATGTCCTGCACTTGCGGCGATGCGGAAATCAGCGAAACCTTGCCCGGCAGCTTCGAAGTGGGATCCGTCTCGATACGCAGTTGCTGCGCGGCCGCCGCAGCCGCCGCGGCCTGCGGGTTCTTGCCCCCCTTAGCGTAGGCGTCGTTGTACGCCTGAACGATGCGCTGCGCGGGCTCGTCAACGAAAAGCTGTTTGTCGGCCGCATCGAGCGCTTTGCATACGACGTCCGCGTTCTGCGCGCCGAGGTACGTGATATAGACGCCCTCGCGCGCTCGCATCGCGGTCTCCGCCTGCGCCGCATCGCCGTTCGTGCTGCTCAACGTGCTGCGTCCCACTTCGAGCAGCTGCTTTTGCATGTCGGCAGTCAATTGTGGCTCATTGCCCGGCTTCGCCTCGCTCATGATCTTGCCGAGCTGATCGGGCGTGCGTCCCCATTGCTTCAGTTCGGCCTGCACGTTGGTCAGCGCCGTGTCGACGGCCATGCTGAAGTGCACATCGTCAGGCGCGCGCTGCCTGATCCCGCTGGCGATGCGGTTGAGGTCCGCTTGCGAGGGGGCGGGCATGCCGAGAGTCGCATATTCGATTTCTGTTTGGACGGGGGCGACCACCGAATCGAACGCGGCTTCGCGGTCCTCGGGATCGTAGCGCTTGTGCATCGATCCGCCCATGGCGTCGTAGTCCTGCAGCGCGGTACGCTCCTGCCCGAGGAAATCGAGCCGCTGACCGTCGAGCACGGTGACCGTGGAGCCGATCTGCATGTCTCGGACCGCGTCCGCGGGGTTGGCGGGACGATTGCCGAACGCTTGCGGGTCGAGCCACGGCGTCGCCGGCAAGTTCGTGGCGATCGTTGCATCCGTATCGTTCGAATGCGCGAACAATCCCCGCTGGCCGTAGATCGACCAAATCGTGTCGCCCGAGTGCACCGGAATTTCGGCGATGCCGCCCGGGCTGGTGTCGGTGGGCGGCAAGGGCGCGAGCTTCGGAGAAGGATCGGGATCGCCAGGGTCGGGGAGGATGGGTTTGTCGCTGGGTGTCTTGGCCGACGCCGGGATAACGGTCGGGGCGGTTTGCGGCGCCGCATCCGGCGGATTGTCGAACGGCACGGTGTTGCCGCCTGCATCGACGAAGATCCTCACCATATCTTTACTCCCAAGCGTTCTTTCAACCTGCGGCAGGACACGCCGAGCGACTGGCCCGGTCGACTGAAAGCGATTTCGTACAGTATTGGTCGCGAAAACGGCCGGCGGGCAGTTGCACTCGTAGTGCAACCCGATGAAATCAACGGCCGGCGGCAGCCGAGCTACTGAATTGGGCTCTTGCTCCCGCGGGACGGCGTGGGCGTGACCGCGCGCGAGGGAGGAGGGAGTGCGCGGCGCTGGAGTAGAATTTCGTTTTTCTCGGCTTTTGTCGCGAGCGCTCCGAACGCTGCGCACTAGACGACCCTAAGCCGGGCGCTCAACAGGAAAGGCGGATAGCCGATGGAAATTCACAAGGAAGTCGACGCGCGCGGATTGAATTGCCCGTTGCCGATTTTGCGTGCCAAAAAGGCGTTGGCCGATATGCAGAGCGGCCAGATTTTGAAGGTGCTGGCGACCGATCCGGGCTCGCAGCGCGACTTCGCTGCGTTCGCCAAGCAAACGGGCAATGAAATCGTCGAGAGTTCGACGCAAGACAAGACGTTTATTTTCTTGATGCGGCGCCGGTAGGCGGCCGATGAAGCGGCACTCGACCCTCCGCCCAGACGTACACTACCCATGACGAAAAAAAAAGCGAGAACGATGACCGTTCCCGCTTTTTTTTCACCAATCAGTCGCATCGAAACGAAGACGCGACCGCCCAACGTCAACTATCCATCACCGGCGAGCGAGTACGCAGGTAGTGCTCGAACTCCTCGGCCACTTCGGGGTGACGCAGCGCGAACTCCACAGTTGCCTTCAGATAGCCGAGCTTGCTGCCGCAATCGAAGCGCGTGCCGTGATACTTGTAGGCGAGCACTTGCTCGTCGCCCAGCAGCGACATGATGCCGTCAGTCAGTTGAATCTCTCCGCCCGCGCCCGGCTTGAGCGCGCGCAGGTGATCGAAGATACGCGGCTTGAGCACGTAGCGGCCCACGACGCCCAAATTCGACGGCGCGACTTCCGGCGCCGGCTTCTCGACGATGCCCGACATCTTGATGATCGCGTCTTCCCATTCCTTGCCGTCGACGATCCCGTACGAGCGCGTCTCTTGCGGCGGGATTTCTTCAACGCCGATCACCGAGCTGTGATAGTGATCGAAGACGTCGATCATCTGCTTCATGACCGGCGGTTCTGCATAGAGCAAATCGTCGGCGAGGATGACGGCGAACGGATTGTCGCCCACGAGTTTCTCGGCGCACAGCACCGCGTGCCCCAGGCCCAGCGCTTCGGGTTGGCGCACGTAGAAGCAATCGACGTGGCTCGGCTTGATGCTGCGCACGAGTTCGAGCAGCTTTTCCTTGCCGCGCGCCTCGAGCTCCGCTTCGATTTCGTACGACTTGTCGAAGTGGTCTTCGATCGCGCGCTTGCTGCGGCCCGTGACGAAGATCATCTCGGTGATACCGGCGGCCATCGCTTCTTCGACCGCGTATTGGATCAGCGGCTTGTCGACGATCGGCAGCATCTCCTTGGGGCTGGCCTTCGTGGCGGGAAGAAAGCGCGTGCCGAGGCCCGCAACGGGAAAGACAGCCTTGGTGACTTTTAGCATGGCATTACCTTAATTCTCGAGTACTGGTGGGACCACGTGCCCGTTGAACGCTGTTACGCCGGCAAACGCGCGAGCTGCGCGCTAAGCTTGGCAATGGTGTCCTGATATTGTGACAGCCTTTTCTGCTCTTGCTCTACCACGGCAACCGGTGCTTTTGCGACAAAAGCCTGGTTTTCTAGCTTCGCCTTGCACTTGACGATTTCCGCGTCGAGCCGAGCAATTTCCTTGCCTAGGCGTTCGCGCTCGGCCGCCGCGTCGATTTCCACGAGCAGCGCGAGCTTGTCGCCGCCGACGATCGCGATCGGCGCGCCTTGAGACTGCGCGTCGAGCGTGGCTTCGTCGGCCATGATGCGCACCTCCGCCAAACGCGCAAGCGCTTGTGCGTAGGGTGCGAACGTCTGCCATTGGCTTGCGTCGCCGTGCACCAGTAGAGGGACTTTCGTTGCCGGCGATAGGTTCATTTCACCTCGTAAGTTTCTGCAACCGTCGATCGCGGCCTTCAGGCTTGCCGCCCAGCGTTCGGCTTTTTCGTCGATTTTTTTCTCTTCCGCTTGCGGGTAGCGTTGCGTCATGATCGACGCTTCGCCGCTTGCCGCGCCTTGCGGGTAGGCGTCGGTCAACGGCGCGACCTTTTGCCAAAGCGCTTCCGTGATGAACGGGATGATCGGGTGCGCGAGGCGCAGCACCGTTTCGAGCACGCGCAAAAGCGTGCGGCGCGTCGCACGCTGCTGCTCCGGCGTGCCGTTCTGAATCTGCACCTTCGCGAGTTCGACGTACCAGTCGCAGTACTCGTCCCACACGAACTTGTAGATCGTGTTCGCGACGTTGTCGAAACGGTAATCGGCGAAGCCCTTCTCGACCTCCGCTTCCACGCGCTGCAGCAGCGAGACGATCCAACGATCGGCTTGCGAGAAATCCGTGTAGCCGCCGGGGCCGCAATCGCCGGGCGCGCAGGCGCCGGGCTTCGAGAAACCGCAATCGTGCCCTTCGCAGTTCATCAGCACGAAGCGCGTCGCATTCCAAAGCTTGTTGCAGAAGTTGCGATAGCCTTCGCAGCGCGCGAGATCGAAATTGACGTTGCGCCCGAGCGTGGCCATCGAGGCCATCGTGAAACGCAGCGCGTCGGTGCCGAAGGCGGGAATGCCTTCGGGGAATTCCTTGCGCGTCTTTTTCTCGATCGAAGCGGCTTGCTTCGGATTCATGAGGCCCGTCGTGCGCTTGGCGACGAGCGATTCGAGATCGATGCCGTCGACGATATCGATCGGGTCGAGCGTATTGCCCTTGCTCTTCGACATCTTTTGCCCCTCGTGATCGCGCACGAGACCGTGCACGTACACGGTATGAAACGGCACCTTCCCCGTGAAGTGCGTCGTCATCATGATCATGCGCGCGACCCAGAAGAAGATGATGTCGAAGCCCGTCACGAGTACGGAGGAGGGCAGGAACGCCGCCAGCTCCGGCGTTTCGTTCGGCCAGCCGAGCGAGGAAAACGGCACGAGCGCCGACGAGAACCACGTGTCGAGCACGTCGTCGTCGCGCTTGAGGGCGCCCGCGTAGCCGCGCGCCTGCGCTTGGGCGCGCGCGTCGGCCTCGGTGCGGGCGACGAACACTTCGCCGTTTTCGCCGTACCAGGCCGGAATTTGGTGACCCCACCAGAGCTGGCGAGAGATGCACCAATCCTGAATGTTTTCGAGCCACTGATAGTAGGTGGTCAGCCAGTTTTCCGGAACGAACTGGATCTCCCCGCTGCGCACGACGTCGAGCGCCACTTGCGCGATCGACTTGCCGGGGTTGAACGTGCCTTCGGGCGCCGGCTTGCTCATCGCGACGAACCATTGATCGGTCAGCATCGGTTCGAGCACGACGCCCGT
>DATJJH010000024.1:0-17381 GCA_035492395.1 Trinickia sp.
GATCCGTTCTCGAGCAGTTTCGCCGCCAGCTATGCCGGCGTCATCTCCTTTCTGGCCGTCGCCAATGAAGGCAGCTTCGCCCGCGCCGGCGACCGCCTGGGCATCGGCCGCTCGTCGGTCAGCCGCAACGTGCAGCGGCTCGAGGCGCAACTCGACGCCCGCTTATTCCTGCGCACGACGCGTCGAACGTCGCTCACGCGCGAGGGCGAGCTCTTCTATGAGAACTGTCGGCAAGGCATCGAGCGCATCGCCCGCGCGTTCGACGACATGCGCGAGCTGCGCAACGGGCCGCCACGCGGGCACCTGCGCGTCGCCTCCACGTCCGGTTTCGGCCGCAAAATCGTCGCTCCGCTGCTGCGGGGCTTTTACGAGGCGTTTCCCGACATTACCGTCGAATTGCTGCTGGACGACGGCCCGGCCGATTTCACGGCGGAGCGAATCGATGTCTCGTTCCGCGACGGGCGCATGGAAGACAGCGGCATCGTCGCCAGACAGTTGATTCCGATGCAGATGATGGTGTGCGCCTCGCCCGCCTACGCCGCGATCCATGGTCTGCCGCGCCGCATCGACGAACTGGCCCACCATCGCTGCATCAATCTTCGAACCGCCTCGGGTCGGATCAGGGAGTGGGAGTTCAAGGTCGACGGCCATGCAGAGCGGCGCCGGGTCGCGTCGCGGCATACCTTCAACGACGCCGGACCGATGCTGCAAGCGGTGCTCGATGGGCTCGGCATCGCGCAGCTGCCGGCTTATCAGGTATGCGACCTGCTCGCCGGCGGCCATTTGATCCATTGCCTGGGACATCATGCGCCCGACGACGGGGGACACTACATCTGCTACCTGAGCCGAAAGCACCTTCCCGCACGCATCCGCGTGTTCGTCGATTACATGACGGAGCATACGAGAGCACTCGATTTGCAGTGCCTGCCGATGATGCGGTCGACGCCGGCCAATACGGAGGCGGAGGCGCAGGCGCGCGCGCTCACGCCGCTGGCCCTCGCCGAGGGAAGCGACGAGTGACGCGAACGGCTTGCTCATGCCGCCAATTCAGTGATCGGTGCAACGTCGAGGCCGTCCGCTTCCAGCCCCTTCAGCGCGCACTCGTCGGCATCCAGCATGGCCGGCACCTCTTCGCGCAGCACATCGATGAAGGCCCGGATCTTCGCATCGAGGAAGCGCCGCGATCGATACACCGCGTAGACGTTCACGGGCTGCGTTTCGTACTCACGCAGCAGCGGAACGAGCGCCTTCGAGCGCAACCCGGGCAGCGCCACGCCGGCCGGCAGAATCGCGACGCCGAGCCCTCTCGTCACCGCCGGCGCCAGCGCCTCCATGGCGTTGACCGTCAAGCGCGCGGCGCCTGCGTTCACGGCGATCCGCGCGCCGTCGCGCTTGCTCGTCCATCGGTCGAATGAAAAGATGGGCGCGGTGAGCTGGAGGCAATGGTGAGCGCTCAAATCTTCCGGCGTGGCGGGCGTGCCATGCGCTTCGAGGTAGGGCGGCGATGCGCAGACCACGCCGCCGATCGTGCCGAGCCGAACACACACGAGTCCCGAATTCGGCAGCTCGGAGGCGATCACGATCGAGGCATCGTAGCCGTCTTCCAGCAGGCGCGTCGACGCGCCCGTCATCGCCACCTCGATGCAGAGGCTCGAAAACCGCTGCTGATACTGAAGGACAGCGGGCACAAGCAGTTGATGACCGAAACTCGAGCGCGCATGCACACGCAGCCGCCCCGACGGATGGGCCGTGGCCGAGCGGGCCTCGGCTTCGGCATCGTCGTAGCTCGACAGGATTTCCACGGATCGGCTCAGGTAACGCTCGCCGGTCTCCGTCAACGCCACGCGCCGCGTCGTCCGGTGGAACAGCCTGCTGCTCAGGCGCGTTTCCAGTTGGGCGATCGCGCGCGATACGGCGGGTACCTTGATGTTCAGTCGCTTGGCCGCGGAGGTGAAGCCCCCGTCGGTCGCGACGTGGACGAAGATGCGCATGCATTCGAGCGTGTCCATGAACGATCCCTCGCAAGGAATGATTAGGTCGAAACGATCATCGCGCGCTCTTGCGCGACGCCATCGCGTTGCGGTCGATGATTTGGGCGATTTCCGCATCGGCTTGCGCGCCGTATGCGGCGAACACGTCCGTGCGGTAGCTCGTGTTGTGCGCCGCGCCGAGTTGCGTGCCCGAATCGTCGTGCGTGTCGACCTCGACCTGCATCGACAAGCCGATACGCAGCGGATGCGCTTCGAGCTCGCGCTGGTCGATGCGGATACGCACGGGCAGGCGCTGGACGATCTTGATCCAGTTGCCCGTCGCGTTTTGCGCCGGCAAGGTGGCGAACGCACTGCCGGTCCCGGCCGAGAAGCCCTCGATGCGGCCGTGATATTTCACGCGCGAGCCGTACACGTCGGCCGTCAGCATAACGGGTTGGCCGATGCGCATGCGCTGGAGCTGCACCTCCTTGAAGTTGGCATCGATCCAAACGCCGTCGAGCGGCACGATGGCCATCAGCGGCGTACTGGGCGACACGCGCTGGCCCACTTGCACCGAGCGCTTCGCGACGTAGCCGGTCACCGGTGCGGGCAGCGTGTCGCGGGCATAGGCGAGGTAGGCGTCGCGCACCTTCGACGCGGCGCCCTGCACATCGGGGTGCTGCGCCACCGTGGTGCGATCGGTCAGCGCGCGGTTCGCTTCGGCCTGCCGGCGCGCGGCGTCGAGCGCGGCTTGCGCCGCATTGACGGTGTCGCGCGCATGGGCGATATCCTCGGCCGACACGGCGCCGGTGCTCGCGACCGCCTGCCGTCGGCGAAAGTCGTCCTGCGCACGGGCCAGGTCCGACTGGCGCTGAGCGACGGTCGCCGCGTAGAAATCGTTGTCGACGTATAGGCGGCTGACGCGGCGCACGGTCTCCCCGAGCGCGGCCTCGGCGCTCGAGAGCGCGACCTTCGCGTCGGCCGGATCGAGCGTGACGACCGGCTGCCCGGCTTTCACGATTTGCGTGTCGTCGGCATCGACGGCGATGACCGTGCCGGTGACTTGCGGCGTGAGCTGCACGAGATTGCCGCTCACATAAGCGTCGTCGGTCGACTCGTAATACTGGCCGTAAGTCAGGTAGTAGGCGGCGTAAGCCACGCCGCATGCCGCGACGGCCATCACCAGCAATGCGATGAGGCGCTTGCGCCGCGTCGGCGGCGGCGCCCCGGCCTCACTGCCGTCGGCCGGCGTGGGGGCCCGGCCGGCGCTTTCGTCGCGCCGTTCGCGGCTTCGTTCGTCCGCCACTTCGCGGTCGGTCGTGATGGTATCGCTCATTTCTCACTCCTATTGATCTGAATTGGCGGACAATCGATCAGCGACCTGGCGCCGATGACGTATCGACATAACCGCCGCCGAGCGCCGACGCGAGGGCGATCCGCTGGTCGCGACGATTCATTTCGACGTTGGCGACGGCCTGTTCCGCGTTGAGCGCGGCCACGTCGGCGTTCAGCACGGTCAATTGATTGGTCAGGCCCGCGCGATACTGCGTCATCGCCAACCGATCGGCGCCTTGGGCGGCCTGTTGCGCCGCTTGCGCGTCGGCGAGCTGCGCGTCGCTCGAACGGATCTGGCCCAGTTGCGTCGCCACGTCGGCGAGCGCGGCGATGAGCGTCTGGTCGTACGCGGCAACGGCGTAGTCGAACTCGGCATAGCGACCCTTCAATTGCGCCCGCAGCGCGCCGGCATCGAAGATCGGCAGATGAATCGCGGGGCCGACGGAAGCGGTGCGGCTCGCGGCCGTCAGAAAGCGGCCGAAACCGAACGCATCGAGGCCGATCGCGGCGCTCAGATTGATGTCCGGATAAAACTCGGCTTTCGCTTCCTTGACTTCGTGCGTGATCGCATCGACGCGCCAGCGGGCCGCGACGATGTCGGGCCGACGGCTCAGCAAGTCGGCCGGCAAGTTGTCCGGCAACTCGACCTCGTCGCTCGCGCTCGGCGTCGGGCGCCCGATCGAGAGCCCTCGGTCTGGACCCGCCCCCACCAACGCCGCCAGTTGGTAGCGCGTGGTCAAGATGCTGGCGTCGAGCGCCGTGACGGCAACGCGGCTCGTCGCCAGATTGGCTTGCGCGGTGCGGCGCTCGACTTCGGTGTCGAGGCCCGTCGCAATTCGGCCCGCCGTCACGCGATCGATCTGTTCGCGCCGCGTCACTTCGCGCACGGCAATGTCGTGCAACAGGTACAGTCGCGCCAATTGGTTGTAGCTGCGCGCAATCGCGGTGACGAGGGTCAGCTTGACGAACGCTTCGTCCGCTTCGCTCGCTTGCGCCTGCGACACGGCCGCCTTCAACGCTTCGCGGTTCTTGCCCCACAGATCGAGATCGTACGAAGCCGTCAATACGCCTTTATTCTCGGTTTGCCATCCACCCGCGTAGGGCGGCGGCACGAGCGCGGTGCTGCTGTACTGCTGCCGCGTGAGCGAGTAGTTGGCGTCGACGCGCGGCAGCGTGCCGGCTCTCGCGGTTTCGCTAAAGGCCTGCGCCTGCCGCAGCCGCGCGCCGGCCTGCTCGAGCGTGGGACTCTCCTTGAGCGCCTGCGCGATCAATGCTTTCAGCTGCGCATCGCCGAATTGCTCCGCCCAGTCGGCCGTGGGCCAACGCCCGTGTTCGGCCGGCAGACTCTGCGCGGTCTCGAACTGCTCTGCGCTCGCCATCCGCTTGTCGCTGTGGATGCCCGCGTAGTTTGCGCAGCCGGCCAGCGCCGCGACGATGACCGCCGACGCAGCCAGCTTGGCCCCCTGCGGGCGAGCGCACCAATGAGAAGTCTGCGATTTCATGATGAGTCCGTTTCGATTGAGAAAAACGCCTCGCATCAATGGCCGCCCGCCGCCGCGCCCGCGCTTGCACCCTTTGCCGGCTTGGTGAGCCAGATCAACGGAATGATTGCAACGAAGGTCACGGCCGACAGCCAGAAGATGTCGTTCAGCCCCAGCATCGCGGCCTGCGCGCTGAGCGACGATTCGAAGAACGCGCCCGCCTTTTGCGCGCTGGCCCCGAGCGTGGCTTGCAAGCCGGCGATCGCGTCGACGAGGCTGGGGTTGTTCACGCTCGTCTGCTCGACGAGCCGCGCATGGTGAAAAATGGTGCGGTCGTTCCATCCGGTGGCGACCAGCGACGTGCCCACGGCCCCGGTGAAAATGCGGGCGAAGTTGGATAGACCGGCCGCCGCGGGAATCTTCTCCGGCGGCAGGCCCGACAAGATGATGGCCGTGAGCGGGGTGAAGAACAGCGCCATGGGAATGCCCTGCAGCAGCGTCGGCAAGACGAGCGTGTAGGCATCGACGCCCGTCGTATAGTGCGAACGCATGAAGAACACGCCCGCAAACCCGAGGAACGCCAACGTGGCGAGCACACGCATGTCGGAGCGCGGCATGATCTTGCCCATCACGGGCGCCAGCATCACGGAGAAGATGCCGAGCGGCGCGGTCACGAGCCCCGCATCCACGGAGCGGTAGCCGAGATAGCCTTGAATCCACTGCGGCAGCACGACCAAGTTCGCGAAGAAGATCGCATAGGCGACCGAAATCGCCACGGTGCCGCCCAGGAAATTACGCCCCGCGAACAGCCTTAGATCGATGATCGGCTTGTCCTCGGTCAGCTCCCAGATCAGGAAGAACACGAAGCCGACAGCCGCAACGATCGTCAGCGCCCAGATCGTCGGCGAAGCGAACCAGTCGAGATCCTTGCCCTTGTCGAGCATGATCTGCAGCGACGCCACCCACACGATCAGCGACATCAGGCCCACTTTGTCGATCGGCAGTTTGCGCGAAGGCGTCTCGCGATCGCGATAGATCGCCCAGATGACGCCGGCAGCGAAAAGACCGACGGGCACGTTGATGTAGAAGATCCACGACCAGCTATAGCTGTCGGTGATCCAACCGCCCAATGCCGGCCCCGCAATCGGCCCGACCGTCGCGGTCATCGCCCAGAGCGAGAGGGCGCTCGATCCTTTGTCCTTCGGAAACGACCCCAGCAGCAGCGCCTGGGAGAGCGGCACGAGCGGCCCCGCCACTGCGCCCTGCACGACGCGCGCCGCCAGCAGCACGAGCAGGTTCGGCGCGAGCCCGCAAGCGGCCGAAGACACGACGAACAAGAGGATCGCCCAAACGAACAGTTTGACCTGGCCGATGCGCTGCGTGAGCCACCCCGTCAGCGGAATCGACACCGCATTGGCCGCGGCGAACAGCGTGATGACCCACGTCCCCTCATCGACGGATACCCCGAGGTTGCCGGACAGCGTCGGGATGGCGACGTTGGCAATCGACGAGTCGAGCACGTTCATGAACGTGGCGAGCGCGACCGCGAACGTTCCGAGCACGAAGCGGACGCCGGTCAAGGGCGCAGGAACGGCGGAGGTGGGGTGAGTGCTCATGTTCCATCCTTTAGGATTCCTAAAAAAGTGTCGGCGAGCGACCCGCGTGCGGCGTCGGTTCGGTCGAGTTCTTGCTCGGCTATGCCCGCGCGAGCGGCCAGGGGCTCCAATGCGCCGTGATGAACCGCGACAACTCGCATGCATACCGACGGAGCCGGCTCGGGCCGCGATGCGGCTCGCGCCAGCCCAGCGAAAGCAGCGTCCTCAAGCCCAACCATGGGTTGCGCATGCAACGGCGCACCTGCTCACTGCGTCCGGCGCCCCGCACACACCATGTGCAGAAGTGTTCGCAGTTGTTGGTCAGAAGCCGGTACCGATCCTCGCCCAACCGGGACTTCGCGCGTTCCACGGCCTCAGTTCCCCGGTACATCGCGTCGGGCTCGACCTGAACCCGCACACTTCTTCCCGCGGAAAACCGACGCAGCGCGACGTATTCGACGGGGCGCCGAGCCGACGACTGATGAAAGCCGCCGTAGTGAATGACGAGGCCGTCGCCGACGTAGATGCCGTGATGCGTATAACCATCGCGATCGCTGACGAGATGCGCGCCGGGCTCGATCGCGTGCGCGGCCGATTCCCACGCCTGCGATGTCGCGAACCGACCGATAAGCTGCGTTTCCATGGCGAGTCACCCACGTCATGCCTGCGATGCGCCGCTTACCGGTTAGGACTACGACGGTTACGGTTTCCCGCATCGAAGCGCCAATCACCCTTTCGCTGGGTCGAAGGCAAAGCGAGGCCCGCCAAGGCGCGTGGCCTCGGAAGAAGTCGTCACTGCATGAGATCGATTAGAGCGGAAGCTTTGCCATGGCTCGAATGGTAGGTGCCTCCGCCCGGCGGCGGTAGATACGCAAGGGAACACTCATTGTTGTCGAGCAGACACCAATGAACGTTGCGATGAAGTCACGCGGTCAATCGATCAAGCAGAGCAGATCGAGTGCGCGAATTTCGTCGGTCATGAAATCGACGAACACGCGAATGCGCGAGGGCAGGTGCTGCCGGCTCAAGTAACAGATGTAGTGCCCGCGGTCGTCGGGCACATACCGCTTCAATGCAATGACGAGTTCATCGCGCGCGACATGATCGCGTACTTGGTAACCGGGCATTTGAGCGATGCCTCGGCCATCCAGCACCGCTGTCAGCACGAGGTCGGCGTCGTTGAACGTCAATCTAGAAGTGGGCAGGTACTTGCGCATATGGCCGTCGACCTTGAACTCCCATTCGAAGATTCGGCCGCCGGAGAAGCGCAAGTTGATGCATTCGTGCGCGTCCAGTTCGTCAAGCGTGGCGGGCAGACCGCGCGCTTTTACATACGCGTGCGACGCGCAGAGCATCATCTCCATCGGAATCAATTGCTTGGCGATGATGCACGAATCTTCGATGCGCCCGTCGCGGAACGCCACGTCGATCTGTTCGGAAACGAAATCGGTCTGACGATCGTCGAGCAGAAGATCGATGGAGATGTCGGGGTAGACCTGCATGAAGCGTTCGAGCAGCGGCGCCACGACCTTCCTGCCGAAGCCCACCGGCGCGCTGATGCGCACGAGACCGCGCGGCGGCCCCTCGCGCAAATCCAGCATATCGTTCATGGCCTCGACGATATGCGAGACGCCTCGATGGCAGTTTTCGAAAAAGCGTTCGCCCTCGAGCGTCAGGTGCGTCGTTCTCGTCGTGCGCAGAAACAGGCGCGTGCTCAGTTGCGTTTCGAGCTTTTGGACATTGCGGCAAACAGCCGACCGGCCGATCCCCAGCCGCTCGCCCGCCTTCGCGAAGCTCCCTTCCGTGGCGACCGCCATGAATGCGATGATGCCGGCGTAGCTGGTCGCGAAACCCGTAGACAAATCGACGGCGCGGTTCGGCAATTCGGCCCGCGCGCCGCTGTGCGATACATCCGGTCGATCCATTGATGGCCCCCCAGCCTTGGCAAGTTCTGCGCGATGCAGTCCGGGGCGCCGGCTTTGGGCCGTCGAGGCGTTCCGGCACGAAGCGTGCGCCGTCGGCTTCGAGTCTACGACACATCGAACCTATGGGAAATCGCAGCCCTATGAAACTGCACCGGATCGGTTACAAAAACGTGTAAAGGCAGTCGATCCATGCCGGGACGGTCTCGCTTCGATAGAGATAGGCTATTTAACCGTTGATTATTGAAGAGTTCAGCAATCCGGGGGCTGCATCGAATCGAGATTTCCTTTCGATTTGTAAGGCGTCGAAATTCATTTTCAACGCCCGGATTGGTGCCCAAATGGAAACACCGTGCGTCCGAATGAGGCGCTACCGCCCCCGGTGGCGCATCCGTATGATTGAGTCGGCGGCGCCCGTTAGTCTCGCCACGAAACGCGGCGAACGGCCCACCGATCGGCGAACGGCCCTACCGGCCGCAACGCCGCATGGCAATTGATTGGCGAACGTGCGCGACAACGCGCGTTGCCGTGCTCGAGACCGCACCATGGATGACAAAAAACTCGTTCCCCCTCCACTTTCCCTGCTCGATAAATATCGCGGCCGCGATTTTCAAGCGCTCTACACGACCACGGTTACCGTCTCCGGCGGCGAATCAGGACATGGCCGGACATCGGGCATCGTGCGCTCGGACGACGGCAACCTGAACCTTGAGTTGCGACTTCCCACGGAGTTCGGCGGCCCCGGCGACGGCACGAATCCCGAGCAGTTGTTCGCCGCCGGCTTTGCCGCCTGCTTTCATGGCGCGTTGAACCTGCTGGTTAAGCGCGCCTCGATGGACGCGCCCGGCATGGCGGTGCAGGTGCAGGTCTCGTTCGGGCGCGATCCCATGGACGGCGGCTACGCGCTGGTGATCGACCTGCGCGTCCAGATGCCCGGCATCGAGCGAAGCGCGGCTGAGGAGCTCGTCCGCCACGCCGAGCGCCTGTGTCCTTACGCGAAAATGGCGCGGCAAGGCACCGTCAATATCGTGACCGTGGTCGACTCATAGATGGCCCCATGCGCGGGGCATCGCCTCGCGTAGTTCGATTGGTGCCGTAGCGGCAACACCGTGAGTGCGTCCGCATATCTACCGAGATGCACCGCGCGCGCCTACGATTCTTCTCGTGCGGCGCCTTGCCGCCAACGAACTACGGAGGATCACCATGAAGATCGTCGTCATCGGCGGCACCGGCCTGATCGGCTCGAAAACTGTCGCCATTCTTCGCAAAGCCGGCCACGATGTGCTGGCCGCGTCGCCGAAAAGCGGCATCGACACCCTGACGGGCGAGGGGCTCGGCGAAGCGCTGGCCGGCGCGAAGGTCGTGATCGATCTGACGAATTCGCCGTCCTTCGAGGACAACGCCGTAATGGAATTCTTCCAAACCTCGGGGCGCAACCTGCTGGCCGCGGAAGCTGCCGCCGATGTCGGGCACCACGTCGCGCTCTCGATCGTCGGCACCGATCGCTCGCCCGAAAACGGCTATTTCCGCGCGAAAGTCGCGCAGGAAAAACTGATCGAAGCCTCGGGCATCCCCTATACGATCGTGCGCTCGACGCAATTCTTCGAGTTCCTCGGGGGAATCGCCGACGCCGGTATGCAAGACGGCGCGGTTCATCTTTCGCCGGGACTGTTTCAGCCGATCGCGTCCGACGATGTCGCCGCGGCCGTCGCCGACGCAGCGCAGGCCTCGCCCAAGAACGGCATCGTCGAAATCGCCGGCCCGGAACTCGCACCGTTCGACGAAATCGTGGCGCGCTACCTGGAAGCCGCGGGCGATAAGCGTCGCGTCGTGCGCGATCCGGCCGCGCGCTATTTCGGCAGTCTCGTCGAAGAGCGTTCGCTCGTCCCGCTGGGCGACGCCCGCCTTGGCAAGATCGGGTTCGCCGAGTGGTTCAGTCGCTCGCGCGCCTGAGGTCCTAGCCTTCAGCGAGAGAACGGGCTGCGTGACTCGACGTCGCGCAGCATCGTTTCGATCTCGGCCGGCGGAACCGGCTTGCTGAAGTGATAGCCCTGCACTTCGTGACAATGGTTCTCGGTTAGGAAGTCGACTTGGGCCTGTGTCTCCACGCCCTCTGCAATCACGTTCAGATTCAAGCGCTGCCCAAGTGAAATCACCGCGATCGCGATGGCTCTGTCGTCTTCGCCATCCGGCAATTCGCGCACGAACGACTTATCGATCTTGAGCCGATCGACGGGGAAATGCTTCAGCGCGCTCAGGCTCGAATACCCCGTGCCGAAATCGTCGATCGACAGTCGTAAGCCCATGTCCTGCAGTCGCTGCATGGTGACGATCGATCCTTCGACGTCGCGCATGATCAGGCTTTCGGTCAATTCGAGCTCGAGGTATTGTGGCGCGAGGCCCGTGCGAGCAAGAACGTTCGCCACGCTGTCGGCCCAGCCCTGCTGCAGAAACTGGTGCGCCGATACGTTGACCGACACGGTGATCGGCGGCAGCCCTTGCGCTTGCCATCGGCGGTTCTGTGCACAGGCCGTCTCCAGTACCCATTCCCCGATCTGAACGATCAAGCCTGTCTCTTCGGCGATCGGAATGAATTCGGCGGGCGAAACCGTCCCCTCCGTCGGATGATCCCAGCGCAGCAGCGCTTCGACGCCGAAGACCGCGCCCGTGCGCGCATCGACTTGCGGCTGATAGACCAACCGAAACTGGCCCTGTTCCAGCGCGACCCGCAACTGCTCGCGACGGCGCAGCCGCTCATGCACCTTGACGTTCATCTCGGCCGTATAGCACTGATAGTTGTTGCGGCCGAGTTCCTTTGCGCGGTACATCGCGGCGTCGGCGTTCATCAAGAGCGTGGATGCGTCCTCGCCGTCGTTGGGGTAGCGCGCCAGGCCCATGCTGCATGTCACCTTGTACGTCTGCCCGCCCAGTTCAACGGGTTCGGCGATCGTGTTGCGCAAGCGCTCGATCACGGTGCGCAAATCGTCGCCTTGGGGAGCATCGTCGAACAGTACGAGTACGAACTCGTCGCCTCCCAGGCGAACGACAGTGTCCGTGGAGCGCACGCACGCACGCATGCGCGCGGCGATCGTCTTCAGCAATTCGTCGCCGGCATGGTGGCCCAGGCTGTCGTTGATCAGCTTGAAGTTGTCGAGGTCGAGGAAGGCGACCGAAACGCCGCGTGCATAGCGCTGTGCGTGAAGCACCGCCTGGCTCAGGCGATCGGCGAGCAACGTCCGGTTGGGCAGCCCCGTCAGCGCGTCGTGATTCGCCATGTGGCGAATGCTGTCTTCCGCTCGCGTACGCTCGATCGCGATGCCCGCGATGCGAATCGCCATCGCGACGATTTGCGCGTCGACGGCATCGGGCGAGCACTCGGCGCGAGCGAAGATCGTCAGCGCGCCGAGCGCGCAGCCGTCGTGCGACAGGATCGGCATCGAGCGGCACGTGGGGAAATCCGTCATCTGCGCGGTGCGCATGAAATCGCCGTGACGGGGATGCGACGGCAGGTTCGTCAGCGAAACGCTCTGATGCGTATGGATCGCAAGACCGCTCGGGCCGGAATCGGGGCCGATCGTCCAGCCGTTCGCCAGTTTGGCGAACGCGTCGGGCAGGCTCGGCGCGGCCCCCACCCGCAAATGCACGCCGTCATCGTCGCGCAGGAGCACTGCGCACGCGCAGTCGGGAATCTGCGATTCGAGCAAGCGCATGAGCGAGGTGAGAACTTCGTCGAGCGGCGTGCTCGCCGCGATCATCTCGAGCACGCGGTTTTGCTCCGCACGCATGACTTCGGCGCGTTTGCGCGCGCTGATGTCGCGCACGATGGCGACCACGCCGTCGTCGACGCGTACGATCTGGCGATGCATCCAAGCCTGCGAGCCGTCGGCTCGCACCAATCGCCATTCGCATTCGGCCATCTCGCCGGTATCGAAGACGCGCGAAAACTCATCGGCCGCGGCGTCCGGCCCTTGCCCGCTTTGATCGGGAAAGACGTCGCATGGCGCGCAACCGGCTAGCACGTCCCTCGGCTTGCCCATCATCTCCAGCCCACGCCGGCTCACATCACGCAAGACGAATGCGTACGGATCGCCGCTGCGCGGTCCGGACGATGCGGCTTTCAGTGAAAGATCGCTCTCGCGAGGCAGGCGTTCCCAGACGAAAAACGCGTCGAGACTGGCGCCGGACGCCGCGAAGTACGTTTGCTGCAATTGTCGCGCGCGGGCGCGGCTTTTCGACAGCTCCAGCGTCTTCAGGCTGAGAATGGCCGTCAACACGATGAGCAACAAACTGGCCGCAGTCGTTTCGCCGATGTAGACGAATCGATCGCGCCGATAGGGCGCAAGCTGTTCGTTTTGAGAAAGGCCGACGATGACCGCGAGCGGAAAGGCGTGCAATGCCCTCACGTTGGTGAATCGCTGCATGCCGTTGTCCCACGGCTGCGCGGCAAGGCGTTCGCTCGACCCCGACGCATCGAAGCCGCGCGGCATCACCGCGCCCCATGAAACGTCGTCGCCGGTCTGCTGCACGCGCATCGCTCCATCCGAGCCGAGCAGGCCGAGCAACCCGTGCTTTCCCATGCGCGGCGAATCGTAGCTGCTCGTGAAGTAAGCCGGATCGACCGCGAGCGCGACCACGCCCACGAACGCGCCCACCGGATCGGATAGCCGGCGGCTGAAGACGATCTCCGGCGCGTGCGCCCAATCGGGCTTGGTGCGGCTGACGAACAACCGATCGCCCTGCTTTTGCGCCTGAAAATACGGTTCGTCGCCTACGTTGGCCGGCGGCATGGGACGCGTGCTCGAGATGACGTCGCCCCGATCGTTCATGATCGATATCCGGAACACGATCGCAGGCGGCAGCATGTCCTTGTTCTGCAGTTCGGCAAGCGCGACGTTTCCGCTGACCGCATACGCGTAAGCAACCGTCTTGAGCGTTTGGTCGATCGAGACGAGGCTGCGCACGACCTGGGCTTCGTAGGCATCGGCAAGCTCGCGGCTCGATTGGATCGCGGCGCGCGTGGCCGTGGCCTTCTCCAATGCAAGCACGTGAAAGACGGCCGCCCACGCAAGCGTCAGCAGCACGAATGCGAACAGCGGAAACCACAACCATGTGTCCGCGAAACGCGACCGGGCCGACGCCAGGCGCACCTTCAGCCTCGGCGGCGCAACGGCCAGCGCGGCAAGGACGCGACGCCATCCGGCGGCGGCCGCTTCGTTGATCGTGTCTCGCATCGCCGCCATGGTTTCAGTGCAACGACAAAACGGCTTTAACCGTAGCGTCGAGTTGGCTTTCGTCGATATAGCCGATGGCGCTCACGCCGCCCGTCCCCGCCGCGACGAGCCGTTTCACCGCCTCGGCGCCGCCCACCTCTCGCGGCGGCTGTCCCGCGCCCGTGAAAATCAGCTTCGACCAGTAAGCACGCAGTTGCGCGGGCGACTTGCCGCAGACGATGCGATAGAACGTCGCTCGATTGGCCGCCTCATCGGCCAGGTCGATCGGCGTCACGTGGGCGCCGTCGGGCAGTTGGCTCGCGCGGCCGAGGTAGATGTCGGCCACTTCGTTTTCCGATAGTGTCGTCACCCGGCTGTTGGCCGAAACGATCACGACGAGCTGCGCGTCGCATACCGACGCGCAAAACCACAAGGCCGCGCCGACCAACCCGGACCATAAAACGCGGATCGAATGCCTCATCGCTCCCCCTTAGAACACGAAGTCGAGGGTTGCAGTGACCACGTCGGTTCCGCTGCCCAGCCTAAAGCCGGGCTGCTCGTTCATGAACAGACCGGTCGATCCCTGCGGCGTCCATACGTGGTCGTACTGTACCTTCGCGTCGAAATTCTTCGCGAAGTCCCAGCGCACGCCGCCCGAGAGCGCCCGCTGCCCGGCATTCATATTGTCGGAGACCATCGGATGATCGAGCGAATGCTCAACGGCGTACGTCACGTAGGGGGTGAACTTGCCCATCCGTACGCCCGCCGTCGCATAGCCGGCGAGATACCCTGGAGTCAGTCCGTCCACCGTCACGCGCGCCGCTTCGGCCTGCACGAACCAGCGCGCCATGTCGAGGCTCGCGGCGGCGCTGTAGACGGCAACGGGCATCGCCTTTGCAAACGGTACGTCGGCGTGCGCGCGCAAATAGCCGAGGTGGGTCGTCAGCGCGCGATACTCGGTCGTGTCGAAGATTCCGAATATCCCTCTGGCTTCCGTGCGGATCGGGCCCGGGATTGCATGGAAGGTGCTGCTTCCGTAGATCAGATGCAGCGTGTTCGAAACGGGCCCGATATGCACGCGATACGAACCGTCGACGCCGTCGCTGTTCGTGATCGGCACGGTGTCGTAAAACTCGGGCGGCACACGCACCCACGGGTTGGCATAGCCTACTTGCCGATAATCCGAGGTGAGAAACGTCGGCAGTTCGATTCGGCCCACGCGTACGTTCAGGTCGGGCGTGAACGCATAATTGACGTTGGCCCATTCGAGTGTGGGGGTAAAGCTGTTGTCGTAATTGTTGTGCGAAACGACTTGAACCACGGCGGACAGCTTGCTCGTGAAGTTTGCCGTGAGCTGTACGCCGACACGCGAGTCGTCGGCGAAATCGATGTTGCGACTTGCGCCGGCGCCATAGGGCTCGAACGCGGCGCCCGCGTAATCGGCCGTGCGAAGCGTCGAATAGGTCGCACCGAGCGTACCGAAGCCGCTGAGCGTGAACATCGAAGCGAGTTCGCCTGCGTACGCGCACCGACTCGATGCAAGGAAGGTCATGCAAACAACAGTACCCAACGCAGCGATGCGCGTTGGGCGAAACGAAAAGGGTCGGGACATTTACTGCAAGCTGCCGTATTAACTTCTTTAATCACGGCAGCGTGCACGTTTTCTTTAATCGTTTCATTGGGGGACCGTACGCCATGACGGACATGGCGCACCGTCCCTTATTGGCGAATCAAAGCGGTTGCAGATAGTTCGTGATGACAGATTGCGAGTAGCCGCACAGTCCGTTGATGTCGCTCACCTCGCTGGACGTGTTGACGGTCACGTTTCCGTAGTTGTCGGACGAGCCCGCGAGAATCGGACCTGAATCGTCGCCGTAAATCGTGGCCGTCACGATCGCGTTCGACGGATTGTAGTTCCACACCTGCTGATACGTGCCGTCCAATCCGAGCTGGGTCTGCTGCACGAAAAATTGCGTGTAGTACTGCGCCTTCGTGAACGGCCCGGCCCATCCGCCCGTCGTCACGCCGAAGCCGTCGTCGGAGAAGAAGTTGTAGACGAGCGTCGTCGGCGGGTAATCGTCATCGGGCGACTGCATCCACCATTCGTTGAGCGTGACGTAATCGTCCACCTGCTGCGCGCCGTTGAACCAGACCGACAGATCGTCGTCGCGATCGGCGACATACTGCGAGCAGTCTCCGCCCGGGCCGGTCACCGACGCGATCGTGCCGTCCCACCACTGCTTGTCCGGCGCGCGGTTCGGGTATGTGCGCGATTGGATCCCATAGAGCTGCGAGCTGATTTGAATCATCAGATTCTGCGTGTAGCCCGCGACCAGCTGCTGCGACAGCAGTGCCCAGTATTCGTCACCGTTGACGATCGTCTGCGGCGTATACGCCAGCATTCCGAGCTGAACGCTGCGGCCCGAGATAGGGTCGGCGTAAGGCGATTGCCACAACGTTTGCAGGTCGTCCCCGCTCGCCTGCTGCAGCTCGTCGTGCATGTTCGTCACGTAGTCGATCGTGGCGTTGGTCGCGGCGATGAGCATTTTTTGATACTGCTCGAGGGAGAACGTGCCGCCGCTGCTCTTGGTCGCGTCCACGGCAACCTGCACGGCCGTCGATACGAGCGAGGCCAACACGCCGCCCACGCCCGGGATTGCATTGAGGCAGGCCTGAATGGCGCCGAACAGGCAGTCGACGAGGATCTGCATCGTCGGATCTTCGATCGGCGCGGCGGTGAAGTCGACGAAGACACCCGTGGTGAGCGACGAAGCCACGCTCTGGCAATCCTGCAGCGCCAGATACGTTTGGTGCAGCACCGCGACAACCGTATTCACGTTGTCCGTGCTCGCGTCGGGCAGCGGCCCGAGATCGTACTCGGGGATCCCGATCAAGCCGCGGCTCGTGGTCCACTCCCAGGTCGGCCAGCCGGCAGCGTAACCGAGGTTTTGCGCGACGCGCATCGAGGCGTTGGCCCAGACGGCCGGGTCCCCCAGATTGATGAGCTTGGCCGTCTGCTGCAGCGACAAAAACATCTGCAGGTTCGGCGCGTCATAGAAGGTGAGCGTCGGGTAGCTCGACGTGAACGCGAGCGCCGATGCGTTGACGCCGTCGCTGACGTACGTCGGAATCGCGAGCTGATAGGCGCCGCCTGCTTGGGCTGCCGCCCAACGCATGATTGCCTGCCCGCTCGCTTGCGGATTGTTGGGATCGTATCCGGGCAAATCGGCGATCGGAATCTGAATCACGCTCAGCCCCGGATGGGCGACAAAACAAATGACGCCCCAGGTGCCGTTGCCGACTTCCCAAGTCGGAATAGCGCCCGCGAAACCTTGCGCTTGCGCCCATCGCATGACGGTATATACGGCGTACTGCCCCATCGGCACTGAGGCATTGGGCGGCGCATACGGAGCCAGCGCGGTTGTGCTGACATCCTGCCACTGCACCAGCTGCGTGGCTTGCGGGGGCGGCGGGATTTCTTTGAAGGCGGAACGAAGGACTTTCGATACGGCGGTCACGATAGGTCTCCTACGCGAAACGTCGATGAAAATGGCCGCCGCAAACCTTCGCGGCGACCTGAGGGCGCGCCAAGCGGCGCGAAATCGCGTTTTTTGTGCATTAACGTAGCATCGACGTCATTCATTCGATTGACGTCCATGCGCTGTATCGCGCCAGCCTTGGGAAGAAACACTGCGGACGTTGCCCGCATGGCCGAAGCGTCGATACGCCGTTGATTGCCGGCATTGAATCAGGTCTTTATGCGAAATGCAATCGCCTGATGAATGGAACGATGCGGTGGCTACCCTTGCGCCCCGACCGCGTGAAACAGCTCCTCTTCTTGGGCGCAATGCAAACGCACGATCGCTTC
>DATJJH010000025.1:0-10728 GCA_035492395.1 Trinickia sp.
CCCGTCGTCAGCGAACATTCAAATGCTCGCATGGTATCGCTTTGCCTTTCTTCGAGATAGCAGGGAAAAGAAGTTCATACCGAAAATGAACTAAACAATTTCCATCAGAGGGTTGAAAATGCGTATCCCATTGAATACTAAATTGCATTGTATTTCACTCGCCGCTGCATTGGTCTTGGCCGGATGCGGCGGCGGCGACGGCACGTCCGGATCGAGCGCGCGAGCGGGCGCGGCCACGCCCGGCGGCGGCACGTCGGCCACGCCGATGGTGACGGCGCCATCGGGCCCGGTCGCGGCGGCGCCCGGCATCGACAAGACGGTGCCGCCCGTCGAGATGCCGGACACGGTCGTGCCGATCAACTACAAGCTCTGGTTCCGGCCGAACACGGCTTTAAATGCATTCGACGGCCGCGCCGACGTTCAAATCAAAGTGCGCAAGAGCGTCAATGCGATCGTGGTGGCTGCGCATCGGCTCTCGTTCACGAACGGCGCGCTGACCTTGCAGCCGGGCAATATCCCGCTGATCGCCACGCCGCAAGACGACGGCGATTACTATCAGTTGCGCCCCGCGAGCGGCCAGATCGCCGCGGGCACCTACTCGCTGCACATGGAGTGGAAAGGCATCATCAACTTCAAGACGTACGACGATCCGGCGACGAAAACCGGCGGCAGTTGCGGCAACGACAACTACCCGGGCTGCTCGGCCGCCGAAGGCGTGTTCCGCGTGGACTTGAAATCGCCGGAAGGCAAGACGAGCGGGGCCATCCTCACGCAAGGCGAGTCGGATCTCGCGCGGCAATGGTTCCCCGGCTGGGACGAACCCGCGTTCCGTCCCACCTATGAAGTGAGCGCCGACGTGCCGCAAAACTGGCACGTCGTCTCCAACGCCGCGGAGGCGAACGAGGTCAACGTCGATCAGGGCTACAAGCGCGTGAGCTTCGAGAAGACGCCGCCGATGCCCTCGTATCTGCTGTTCTTCGGAGGCGGCCAATTCGACGTGCTCGAAGACGACTTTTCGAGCCCCCTGCCCGACGGCAAAGGACTGCACCTGCGCATCTTCACGCCGCCGGGCATGAAGGATTGGGCCAAACCCGCGATGCAGGAGACGAAACAAGCGCTCGACTTCTACTACCGCTACACCGGCATCCCGCTGCCGCTCAAGAAATTCGACACGATCGCGGCGAACGACGCGTTCAAGGCCGAGAAGGACTTGAACTTCGGCGGCATGGAGAACTGGGGCGCCATTCTCGAGTTTGCCGACGACATCGTGCCGCCGCCCGGCACCCCGCTGTCGAACTACGGTGTCACGGTGCTCACGCACGAAGCCGCGCATCAATGGTTCGGCGATCTCGTCACGCTCGATTGGTGGGATGACGTGTGGCTCAACGAATCGTTCGCGACGTTCTTCGAGAACAAGACGAAGATCGCCTTCTTCCCCGACCGTTTCAGCTGGGAAGGCGAAGTCAAGAACAAGTATCGGATCATCAACGCGGACCTGGCTTCAACCTCGTACCCGGTTCAGCCGAACTTCAACGCCTGGGCGTCGAACGATTTCGTCATCAACGCGGCGAACTTCGTCTACGACAAGGGCGGTCAAGTGCTGAAGATGATGGAAGGCTATATGGGCGACGACGTGATGCGTAAGGGGCTGCAGCAGTATTTGGCCGACTATGCGCTCGGCAACGCCACGCCGAAGCGGCTATGGGACGAACTGGCGAAAGCCAGCGGCCAGCCGATGAACGCGATCGGCGACAGCTTCGTGCGGCAAACGGGGGTGCCGCTCGTCTCGCTTGAAACGCAGTGCGATTTGACGAGTGACGAAACGGTGGTCTCGCTCAAACAGCAAGCGTTCCCGAACAAGAACGCTTACCCCGGCACGCAGTGGACGGTTCCGCTCACACTCGCTTACGGCAACGAACTGGCCAACCGCAAGATGGTCGCGATGAAGGATACGAGCATGCAGGTGCGGTTGCCAGGCTGCGGCGCGGTGCTGGCGGATCCGAGCGGGCAGGACTATTACGTCGTGAATTACGGCGACAACGCCTGGGGGCAATTGCTCGGTCAGAGCAATGCGCTGCAAGATCCGCCGCGGCTGACGAACCTGAAGCTCGAGGCGCATCTACTCGTGAGCGCGGGGTTGGCCGACCCGTCGCGCGAAACGAGCATCGGCTCGCTCTCGCTCGCACCGATGGTGGCGGCTCGCATACAGCGCCTCGATATGACGCCGCAGCAATCGATCGTGCGCCGCGTGCCGTTCTATCAGGGGCAACTCAAGGCTCGGCCGCAGCCGAAGGCTGACTCCAGCGCCAAGTAATCGGCGAAGCGGCGCTCGCCGCGTGCCCGAGCGAAGCGCTCAGCACGTGGCGCGCGCCGCCATCGTTTCCTGCGCCGCGCGCCATGCCTCGAAATCGGCGCGCGTCCAATCGAGTTCCAACCCGATCCGTCGGGTTCCCTCCCGAATCTTCGGCTTGTGCAACGCAAGCGTGAGCGTATCGAGCGCCGCCCATTCCGAAAAGGACAGCGCGGCAATCTCGACGGCCAACGTTTCAAGCAACCGCGTATGCGGCTTGTCGGCAAGAAACATCGTGACCTGCTGGCAATAGCGTTCGTAGTCGATCCATCCGTCGACCGTTTCCGCGGGCATGCATCGATAGCCGAGACATGCATGGACGACCACGCGCTGCGGCGCGACGTATTCGTGCGCGTGGATGCCCACACGCGTGTGGGCGATCAATCCGTCGACGAACACATGCCAACCACGGCCGCGACGCGCGGCGGCCGCTTCGTGCAGCAGCGCGTCGCGAACGGTGAACGGCTCGGCCGGCTTCACGATACGATCGGCGCAGCCGCGTCGAGCATGATGCGGCAGAAATAATCGGCGAAGCTGCGCCGCACGACGAGATCGAACGCGTCGTAAGCCGTGGGGATCAAGACAATCGACGCCTTGAAAAAGTGGCTCTGCGCGCACTGCCCGGGCTGCAGCACCTTCGGATGCAGATCGAGCGGACACCCTCGCGAGATGACGTCGCGCACGCGTTCGCCGCTGGCCTCGACCACCGTATAGCCGCTGCCGACGTCGACCGCCGATGCGAACAGCGTGCCGAACGCCGTGCGCAGCTTTCCTTCGAGTTCCGGCGTGCGTGCTTCGTTCGACCGCATGAGCCATTCGTCGGGACCGAGCCACAGCACGTCGTAAGCCGGCCCCTGAGCGATCGTGTTCGGCTTAGTCGGCAAACGTGCACCGACGATCTCTTGCACGGCCGCGACGAACGCGGGGTCACTCGCGTCGCCGCGCACATTCACCAGTTCGAGAAACGGGCGCTCGCGCAGACGGAACAGCTTCGACTGCGACGCCTGGCTCGCGTCGAGCAACGCTGCCACGCCGACGAACGGAGACTCGACGCGCGTACGAACGCCGGCTGCGGCTGCATTCTTCCTATTTTCATTCCACATGCTGACGCACTCCTTCGACGTCGTAGAAGACGGGGCTGGCAATCGTCGCCGCCATCGCTTTGCCGTTCAGATCGATCGACACCTTTTCACCCATCTTCCCTAAGCCGCCCTTGACGACGGCCATTGCGATCGAACGCTTCAAGATCGGGCTGTAGTAGCTCGAGGTCACATGGCCGAGCATCGGCACCGGCTGATCCGCCACCTGGTTCGCGGCCGGCCCTTTGACGCCGAGCGCGGTGATCTGGCTGCCCTCGGGCAAGACGAACGAAGGATCGTCCGTCAAGAGTCCCACCAATTGCTTGCGTCCTTCCTTCGCCGTATCCGAGCGCGTCAGCGACCGCTTGCCGAGGCAATCCTTGGTCTTCGCGACCAGGCCGCCCATGCCGAGGTCGAACGGCGTCATCGAGCCGTCGGTATCCTGGCCGACGATGATGTACCCCTTCTCCGCACGCAACACGTGCATGGTTTCCGTGCCGTAAGGCGTGATGTCGAATTCGGCGCCCGCGACCATCAACGCTTCCCAGACGACGCGGCCCGCGTTGGCCGGCACGTTCACTTCGTAGGCCAGTTCGCCCGAGAAGCTGATCCGCATCACGCGCGCCGGGACATCGGCCACCGTGCCTTCGCGGAACGTCATGAACGGGAACGCTTCGTTCGAAAAATCGATGTCGCGGCAGACTTTGCGCAGCACCTTGCGGCTGTTGGGGCCGACAACCGCGAACGTCGCGAAATGGTCGGTCACGGAGGTCATCCGCACCTTCATGTCGGGCCACTCCGTCTGCAGCCAGCGCTCCAGCCAGGTCAACACGCGCGCCGCGCCGCCCGTCGTCGTCGACATCAGGTAGTGCTGCTCGCCCAGGCGCACCGTGACGCCGTCGTCGAACACCATACCGTTCTCGTCGAGCATGAGCCCATAGCGGCACTTGCCCACTTCGAGCTTGGACCACGGGTTCGTATAGACCCAGTTCAGCAGCTTCGCCGCGTCGGGGCCTTGCACGTCGATCTTGCCAAGCGTCGAGGCGTCCATGATGCCCACGCTCGTGCGTACCGCCAGACATTCGCGCGCGACCGCGGCGTGCAAATCTTCGCTGCCTTTCGGGAAATACCAGGGGCGCTTCCAGTTGCCCACGTCTTCGAACAACGCGCCGTTCTCGACGTGCCATTCGTGAATGCAGGTCTTACGGATCGGATCGATGAAATCGCCGATCTCGCGCCCCGCGATCGCGCCGAACGTCACCGGCGTGTAGTTCGGGCGGAAGGTCGTCGTGCCCGTCTCGGGGATCGACTTGCCGAGCGCCTGGGCAAGAATCCCCATGCCGTTGATGTTGCCTAGCTTGCCTTGATCCGTGCCGAAGCCCATCGCCGTGTAGCGCTTGACGTGCTCAACCGATTCGAAGCCTTCCCGTGCGGCGAGCAGAATGTCCGCGGCCGACACGTCGTTTTGGAAATCGACGAATTGCTTCGGCCCACGCGACGCCGCGGCATGGCTGCCCACGAGCCACAACGGCAGGATCGGGGCTTCCTTGATGTCTGCCACTTGCGGCGACGCCGGCCGCGCCGCACTCTTCAAGCCGATCGAATGCGCGGCTTCGACGCCCGCATCGATCGCCAATCGCAAACCGCGCGCAAGGCTGAATTCGCCCGCCGCTGCCCCGACGCTCACTTCGGCCTGCATGCCCTTGCCGGGCACGAAGCAAGCCTTCTCGTCGTGCCAATGCGCCTTGCCGCCCGATTGCGCGAACAAGTGCAGCACGGGGCTCCATCCGCCCGACATCGCAACGAGATCGCAGGACAAGGTGGCGGTTTTAGCGCCGACCGCACCCTTGGCGTACGCGCACACCTCGACCGACGCCACGCGACGTTTGCCGTTTGCCCGCGTCACGACGGCGCCATTCATCACGACGACGCCATGGCGACGCGCGGCGGCGGGCAGCGAACCGTCGCTCTGCGTACGCGGGTCGACCACGGTCACTTTCGCGCCGGCGGCCTTCAAGTCCAGCGCGGATTGATAGCCGTCGTCGTTGTTCGTGAAAACCACCGCCTCCCTGCCCGGCAGCACGCCGTAGCGTTGGATGTACGTCGACACGGCCGACGCGAGCATGATCCCGGGCAGATCGTTGTTGCCGAACACGAGCGGCCGCTCATGCGCGCCGGTGGCGAGAATCACGCGCTTCGCACGGATCTTCCAGATGAGCTCGCGCGTGCCCTTGCGCATGGAAACCGGCAGATGATCGGTCAAACGCTGCACGACCGTCACGAGGTTGTGGTCCTGGTAGCCGAACGCCGTGGCGCGCGACAGGATCTTGACGTCGGGCATGTTCGCGAGCGCCTGCTCCGTCTTCTCGACCCACTGGAGGGCGCTCTTGCCGTCGATCTGAGCGCGGCACGAGAGCAGCGAGCCGCCCAGTTCGCGTTGATCGTCGACGAGCACGACACGCGCGCCCGCGCTGCCTGCCGCATGCGCGGCGGCGAGTCCCGCGGGCCCGCCGCCGATGACCAGCACGTCGCAGTGCGCGAAGCACTTGTCATAACGGTCGGCGTCGCGCGTGTCGGGCGCTTTGCCCAGACCGGCCGCTTCGCGAATCTTCTCTTCGTACTTCGGCCACCATTTGCGCGGCCACATGAACGTTTTGTAGTAGAAGCCGGCCGGAATGAAACGTGCGATCTTCTGGTTGACGGCCAGACGATCGTTCTCGAGCGACGGCTCGGCGTTGACGCTCGTCGCGACCAAGCCTTGATACAGTTCGATTTCGGTCGCGCGCGCGTTCGGTACCGTATAGGCGCCGCTTTCGAGTTGAACGACCGCATTGGGCTCTTCCACGCCCGCGGCCACGATGCCGCGCGGCCGGTGGTACTTCCAGCTTCGGGCAACGAAATACACGCCGTTGGCGAGCAGCGCCGAGGCGAGCGTGTCGCCCTGATAGCCTTGATAGGTCTTGCCGTTGAACGTGAACGTGAGCGGAATCGCGCGATTGACGCGACCGCCCGCGCCCAGGCGGTTCGATTGATTGCTCATGATTATTTGTCCCCGAACGTGTCGTAGCTTTGGATCGCGTACGAAACCGTATCGCGCGTGGCCATGAACCAGCGCCGGCAGCCTTGCGTGTGCAGCCATTGTTCGCGATGCACGCCACGCGGATTCTTACGCATGAAGAGGTAATCGCCCCACTCGCGATCGGTCAGTTTCTCGGGCTCGAGCGGACGGGCGATGTCGGCTTCGCCCCCGCAGGAGAATTCGCTTTCGGCGCGCGGCCCGCACCAAGGGCATTCGATCAGCAGCATGTCGTTCTCCACACAGCGTGTGTGCTTGAATGGTTGTTTAGTGCGCGACGGCGGCGGCGCCGTGCTCGTCGATGAGATGGCCCGTATAGAACCGGTCCAGCGAGAACGGCGCGTTGAGCGGATGCGGCGCATCGTTGGCGATCGTATGCGCGAACACCCAGCCGGAACCCGGCGTGGCCTTGAAGCCCCCCGTACCCCATCCGCAGTTGAAGTAAAGGCCCTTCACGTCGGTCTTGCTGATGATCGGGCAGGCGTCGGGCGAAACGTCGACGATGCCGCCCCACTGCCGGTTCATGCGCACTCGCGAGAACACGGGGAACATTTCGACGATGGCCTCCAGCGTGCCCTCGATCACGTGGAAGCTACCGCGCTGGCCGAAGCCCGTGTACTGATCGATGCCGGCGCCGATGACGAGGTCGCCCTTGTCGGATTGGCTGATGTACGCATGCACCGCGTTCGACATCACCACGGTATTGACGACAGGCTTGATCGGCTCGGAGACGAGCGCTTGCAGCGGGTGGCTTTCGAGCGGCAAGCGCACGCCGGCCATATCGGCCAGCGTCGTCGTATTGCCGGCCGCGACCACGGCGACCTTCTTGGCCTTGATGAAGCCCTTCGTCGTTTCCACGCCAACCACAGTGTCGCCATTGCGGCGAATGCCCGTCACTTGGCAGTTTTGAATGATATCGACGCCGTGCGCATCGGCGCCGCGCGCGAAGCCCCAGGCCACCGCATCGTGCCGCGCCACGCCGCCGCGTCGCTGAATCGACGCGCCGAGTACCGGGTAGCGGGCGTTCAGGTTGATCGTCGGCTCGATTTCCTTGATTTGCTCGGGCGTCAGGAACTCGGCATCGACGCCGTTGAGCCGGTTCGCGTTGACGCGCCGCTGCGTGTCGCGCACGTCCTGCAGCGTGTGCGCGAGATTCATCACGCCACGCTGGCTGAACATGACGTTGTAGTTGACGTCTTGCGACAGCCCTTCCCAAAGCTTCATCGCTTTTTCGTAGAGCGCGGCCGATTCGTCCCACAGATAGTTCGAGCGAATGATGGTCGTGTTGCGCGCCGTGTTGCCGCCGCCGATCCATCCTTTCTCGAGCACGGCGATGTTGCGCACGCCATGTTCCTTGGCGAGGTAATAGGCCGTGGCGAGCCCGTGGCCGCCTCCGCCGACGATCACGACGTCGTACTCGCGCTTCGGTTCCGGGCTGCGCCATTGGCGTTCCCAGTTCTCGTGGTACGACAAACCGTTGCGCACCAGACTGAATATTGAAAAGCGGCTCATAGCGGTGGATGTCCCGAAGGGTCGGTTAGCATTCGATGACGTTCACGGCCAACCCGCCGCGAGACGTCTCCTTGTATTTGGTCTTCATGTCGGCGCCGGTTTCGCGCATCGTCTTGATGACCGAGTCGAGCGAAACGTAATGCTGCCCGTCGCCCTTGAGCGCCATACGCGATGCGTTCAGCGCTTTGATCGCGCCCATCGCGTTGCGCTCGATGCAGGGAATCTGCACGAGACCGCCCACGGGGTCGCACGTCATGCCGAGGTTGTGTTCCATGCCGATTTCGGCGGCGTTTTCGACCTGACGCGGCGTGCCGCCCATGACGGCCGCGAGCGCCGCCGCGGCCATCGAGCAGGCCACGCCCACTTCGCCTTGGCAACCGACTTCGGCGCCCGAGATCGAAGCCGTTTCCTTGTAGATGATGCCGATCGCGGCGGCCGTCAGCAGGAAGTCGACGATGCCGTTCTCGTTCGCGCCCGGCACGAACTTGACGTAGTAATGCAGCACGGCCGGAATGACGCCCGCCGCGCCGTTGGTCGGCGCGGTGACGATGCGCCCGCCCGCCGCGTTCTCCTCGTTCACCGCCATGGCGTAGAGGTTGACCCAGTCGAGCATGGACAGCGGATCGCGCAGCGCTTCCTCGGAACGCGCGCGCAGATTCTTTGCAAGTTCCGCTGCGCGGCGCTTGACGCGCATGGGCCCCGGCAGCTCGCCCTCGGTGCGGCAGCCGCGCTCGACGCAGGCGGCCATCGTGCGCCAAATAGCCAGCAAACCTTCTCTCACCTCGGCCGGGGAACGCGAAGCGCATTCGTTTTCGAAGGCCACTTGCGCGATCGACAAACCGCTGTCGCTGCACGCACGCATCAGATCCGCGCCCGTGCGGAACGGATGCGGCGCTTCGGCGCCCGCACGCACGCCGTTGACGCGGTCGCCTTCCCGATTGACGACGAAACCGCCGCCCACGGAGTAATACTCTTTTTCAACGAGCAATTGCCCATGCTCGTCGAACGCTTGAAAGCGCATGCCGTTCGGGTGGACGATCGTCGTGCCGCTCATCAGCTTGCGGTAGAAGGAGATATCTTCCTTTTCCTCGAAGCGGATCTCCGTGCTGCCCATCAACTTCAGGGATTTCCCCGATCGAATCGCGGCCAGCCGCGGCTCGATCAGGTCGGGATCGATCGTATCGGGAAGGTTGCCTTCGAGGCCGAGCAACACGGCCTTGTCGGTGCCGTGGCCCTTGCCGGTCGCGCCGAGCGAGCCATAGAGCTCGGCTTTGATGCGGCGCACATAAGCGAGCAGGTTCGCATCCTCGACGTGCTGCACGAAGCGGCACGCGGCAATCATCGGCCCGACGGTATGCGAGCTGGAGGGGCCGACGCCGACCTTGAACAGATCGAAGACGCTCACGTTCATGTGTCTGCCTCGCAAGTAAGTGTTGGTTACGGACATCTCGGGGTGGTCGGGGTGGCGCACGCACCGCCACCCATGGACGCCAGTACACCAAAGCGTAAAATCCACCGATAGAACAAAAACGGCATCGCCGTGGGATGCCGTCGCCAAACGACCAGCCGCTGGGCGGCCGCGTGCGTTTCCACTATGATTCGCGACGGAAAAACACAAACGCCCGCGTTCGCTATCGGCGACGCTGGGCGTACGCACCACCGGTTGCACCCTATTCTTCTTTCGCATGAACGCCGTCGATCCCTCACCGCTGGTTTCCCCCGCCCCTGCTTCGCGAGAACGCATTCGCTTCGGGATCGTGCTGCTGCCGAACTTCACGTTGACGGCGTTTTCCGGCTTCGTCGACATGCTGCGGCTTTCGGCAGACGACAGCGATTTCAGCAAGCCGGTTCGCTGCGCCTGGAGCGTCGTCGGCAAAACGCTCGCCCCCGTGCGAGCGAGCTGCGGTATTCAGATCACGCCGTGGGAAACGTTCGACGAGGCCGAGCCGTTCGATTACGTTGTCGTCGTAGGGGGCTTGCTGCACTCCGGGCCGCAAGCCGACGATGAAACGCTTGCGTTCGTTCGCCGCGCGGCGGCCGCCGGCGCGACGATCGTGGGGATCTGTACCGGCGTGTTCTCGCTGATGCGGGCGGGGGTGCTCGACGGTTACCGGGTATGCGTAAGCTGGTTTCACTACTGGGATTTCATCGAGCGCTTTCCGTCGACGAATGCCGAGATGCTCGTGGCGGATCGCCTTTTCGTCATCGATCGGCGCCGGATTACGTGCTCCGGCGGGCGTGCTTCGATCGACGTCGCCGCCGCGATCTTGCTGCGGCATTTCGATCACGCGACGGTGCAGAAGGCGCTACGGATTCTGCTCGTCGGCGAGATGCAGAAGGGCAATGCGCCGCAGCCGCATCCGCCGGGGTTGGAACCGGCGACGCACCCGAAAATCAAGCGGGCGATTCTGTTGATGGAGCAGCATGTGGGGCGAACGCTGCCGTTGGAAGAACTCGCCTGCAAGCTCGATATGTCGCCGCGTCAGTTGGAGCGCTTGTTCAAAGCGCAGACGGGCAAGACGCCGCAGACCTTCGCCAAGCACGTGCGGCTACGGACGGCTGCCTGGCTGCTGACGAGTTCGGATCGATCCGTTGCCGATATCGCATCGAGTTGCGGGTTCTCCGATGCGTCGCACCTGGGCAGGGAATTCCGCAAGCAATACGGCATGCCGCCGGTCGCGTTCCGCGAACAACGCACCGGCAGCGAATCG
>DATJJH010000026.1:0-45621 GCA_035492395.1 Trinickia sp.
CGTGACGCCGAGCCATCAGTGTCCCACCACGGCGACGATGCCGATCGACCGCCGCCGCGCCTTGCTCGAGCAGGCGCAGGAACATGACTTCGTCATCGTCGAAGACGACTACGAAAGCGAAAACACGTTTTCGGGCACGCCCCACCCAGCACTCAAGAGTCTCGATACGGCCGACCGCGTGATCTACGTCGGCAGCTTATCGAAGACGTTCGCTCCGGGTTTGCGCCTGGGCTATATCGTCGCCCCGCGCGAGCTGATCCGCGAGCTGCGGGCGCTGCGGCGTTTGATGGTGCGGCATCCGGTGGGCTATGTGCAACGAGCGTTCGCGACCTTTCTCGCGCTGGGCCACCACGATGCGCTGCTGCGCCGGCTCGCGCATGCCTATCGCGAGCGCTCGCAGGCGCTCATGGCGGCGCTCGATACGCATCTGCCCGAGGCGCGCTATGTGCCGGTGACGGGCGGCGCGTCGTGTTGGGTGGAAGGCCCCGCGTGGCTCGACGCCGAGCGCCTCGCCGCCGACGCACAAGCGGTCGGCGTCTTGATCGAACCCGGCAACGTCTTCTTCATGAACGACGACGAAGACGCCCGCCGCCATTTCCGCATGGGCTTCTCGGCCATCGCGGCCGAGAAAATCGAGCCCGGCGTGCGCGCGCTCGCCCAATGCGTCCACGCGCAGCGCAACGTCAGTTGACGAACATTGTCACGATGCGCGCTGGTAGTAGATGTTCTGCGGGTGCTGTGCATCCGCGAAGAAGAACCAGCGTTCGGCCAACAGACCCGCGTACTGGATGACGAACGCGGCGCACAACGCCAGCGCGGCCGCGACCGACCTCGGCGCCAATGCGCCCGCTCCGGTCAGCATGAACGGCACCGCGAATGCAGCGACGACAAAACCGATCTTGACCACCCGCAGCATCTCGCCGCTTTGTCCGTGGAAGAACTCGCGTGTATTGAACGCGCTCGCGGTGAAGCCGCGCGAATTTTGCTCGACCTTGGCCTGGCGAATGCCCGTCGCGCTCTGCACGGTCGACTTCGGCTTGAGCCTGGCGTTGCGCGCCAAAGAAGCGAGACGCGTCGCGCAACCCGCTAGCGTCAACGCGCACGCGCACAGCGCCAGCGCGCCGACGAGCGACGGCGCCAGCCACGCCGCGCACGCCGTCGCGAGCGTGCAGCCCGATGCGCAGCCGAGCAGCGCAAAGTTGACGAACGTGAACGGGCTCGCCCATTCCTGCAAGAAGCGCAAGCACGCGTAGATCATCGCCGTGCAGACGAACAATCCGATACTCGCCGCCGCGCCGAGCGCGCCGATCACGAGCGTGCCGCCATCACCGGCCCAGTGCGCCGCGCCGTAGGCCGCGGCGAAGGCCAGAAACACCGGCAACGCGATACATTCGCGTGAAAGCCAGGACGTACGCCACATCGCGATTGCCCGCCAAGCACGCTCGGGATGGCCGAGGTGAAAGAACGAGGCGAATAGCCCAAGCGCGCCGAGCACCACCGCTAGCGCGGCGCCGGTAATGTAAAACGCCGGCGGGACGTCGATGCGCATCGCGCGCGCAATGGCTTCCGTGGCGACGAGCGCGAGCATTAGGCCCTGCGCCGCCCCGCAAAGCGTCGTGAGAAAGATGACCGAGAAAGCGGGCCGCATGGGGGAACTCCGTCGTTATCGTTGGCAATGTCGTCGCATGATGCGCGTGCGTAGCGTTCAACGCTGCGCGGCGAGCGCGGCGAGATCGATCTCGCCGCGTTCGAATCGCGCTTCGAACGACGCGTCCGCCGATGCGTCGGCGCTGCCGCACCCTCCCGTCTTGCCGCACCCGCAAGACGATTCGGTCTTCACGCGCGGCAAATAATGATTGGAAGGCTTCGTGTCCCATTCCGGCATGAGCGGATAGCCGCCGCGCTCGCGGATCGCCCGCGATACCTCGGACTGCGGATCGTGAATGTCGCCGAAGATCCGCGCGGAGGTCGGACATGCAAGCACGCAGGCCGGCTTGCGATCGCGCTCGGGCAGCGCTTCGTTATCGATGCGATCGGCGCACAGCGTGCACTTGGTCATCTCCTTGCGGCCTTCGTCGAGCTCGCGCGCGCCGTAGGGGCAGGCCCACGCGCAGTACTTGCAGCCGATGCACTTGTCGTAGTCGACGAGCACGATGCCGTCCGACTTACGCTTATAGCTCGCACCGGTCGGGCATACCGGCACGCAGGGAGGATCCTCGCAATGCAGACACGACTTCGGAAAGTGAATCGTGTCGGTCATCGGGAACACGCCGGCCTCGTAGGTCTGCACCCGGTTGAAGAACGTGCCGGACGGATCGTCTTCGTACGGGCGGACATCGGTTAGGCTGCCCGCCTCCCCGGATGTGTTCCACTCCTTGCAGCTCGTGACGCAGGCATGGCAACCCACGCAGACGTTCAAGTCGATGACGAGCGCCATTTGAGTCATAGTCGCACTCTCCTATTTATCGGAAGCCTGCCGCGCCCCGCCGGCCTGCGCCGCCCGGGCGAGCCGCGCCGCGAATTCGCCCTTGCCCGCGAAATACGCCTGCACGCGCTGCAGCACGGTGGCCGTACCGGGCAACGGCTGCATCGGGGCGAACTGCGGCAAGGTCGTGGCCGCATCGGCCTCGGCCCGATAGATGCGCACGCGCACGTCGTACCAGCCGGCCTGGCCCGTGATGGGATCGGAATTGGACATGCGCTCGCCGGCCCGCGTATCGCTGGGCAACTCGTCGGTGATCACGTGATTGAGCAGAAAGCCCCGCTGCGATTCGCCCGCGGCCGGATCGAGATTCCACGCCCCAGCCGCCTTGCCGATCGCGTTCCAGGTCCAGACGGTGCCAGGCTCGACTGCCTCGCTGTAGCGCGCGCGGCAGCGCACCTTGCCCCACGGCGATTCGACGTAGATCCATCCACCGTCTTCGATTCCTTCGCTCGCCGCCGTGGCCGGATTCACGAAGAGATGGTTTTCTCCATGGATCTGCCGCAGCCACGCGTTCTGCGAATCCCACGAGTGATACATCGCCATGGGGCGCTGCGTGATCGCCGCGAGCGGATAGCGATCGAGGTCGGTTACGTCGCGCTCGAGCGGCGGGTACCAGAAGGGCAACGGATCGAAGTATCGTGCGATGCGCGCGCGCAGGTGATCGGGCGGCTGCCGCCCTTTCGTCTTGCCTTGCGCGGCCAGCCGAAACGTTTGCATCGCTTCGGAATACAACTGGATGACGATCGGCACGCCATATTTGCGCATGCCGTTGTCGACAGCCCATTGCATATAGTCGCCATTGCAATTGCGCATGTACTGCAGCGATTCGGGCAGCTTGTGGCGATACACGCAGTTGTTGTTCGCGTACTGCTCCCACTGCTTCGGATTCGGCTCGCCGACGACGGCCTTCGTCCCATCCTTGCCGCGCCAGCCGATCAAGAACCCCGTGCCCGAATTGGGCGCGGTCTGGAAATTGATCACGAAATCCGGATAGTCGCGAAATTTGCGTTGACCGTCCGCCGTCGTGAAAGCCGGAAACTTGAGCCGGCTCGCGAGCTCGATCAGCACTTCTTGGAACGGCTTGCATTCGCCTGCCGGCGGCACCACGGGCACACGCACGGAATCGACCGGACCATCGAATTCGGAGATCGGGCGATCGAGCACCGACATGACGTCGTGGCGCTCCAGATACGTCGTATCGGGCAGGATCAAATCGGCGAATGCGATCATCTCCGATTCGAATGCGTCGCACACCACGAGGAACGGGATCTTGTATTCACCGTCTTCCCGCTTGTCCACGAGCATCTCGCGCACTTGCCCCGGGTTCATCGACGAATTCCATGCCATGTTCGCCATGAAGATCAGCAACGTGTCGATCGGATAGGGATCGCCTCGCCAAGCGTTCGTGATGACCGAATGCATGAGCCCGTGCACGGCGAGTGGGTACTCCCATGAGAACGCCTTGTCGATGCGGGCGGGCGAGCCGTCCTCGTGGACAAAGAGATCGGCCGGCTGCGCGGGCCAGCCGAGCGGGCCCGTTGCAAGCGGCGTGTTCGGTTTGATCGAGGCGGGGTCGCTAGGCGGCTTGGCCGAAGGCGGCGCCGCGCGCGGATACGGCGCTTTGTGACGAAAGCCGCCTGGCCGATCGATCGTGCCAAGCAGCGACATCAATACGGCCAGTGCGCGCACCGTCTGAAACCCGTTCGAATGCGCGGCGAGCCCACGCATCGCATGAAACGCCACGGGTGCGCCTTCGACGGTATCGTGCGCTTGTCCCCACGAATCCGTCCACCGAACCGGCAACACGAGGCGCTGCTCGCGAGCGACGGTCGCCATCTCGCGCGCGAGGCGCGCGATGGTCTCGGCCGCGATGCCGGTGATCGCCTCTGCCCATTGCGGGGTGCAATGCGCGACTTGCTCGCGCAGCAGCGTGAACGAAGGGGCGACGCTCGTCCCGTCTTCCAGCACATAGCGGCCGTCCAGCGCAGGCTGCGCGCCGGGCGCGTGATGCGGCACCGCGCGATTCGAGCGAGTGTCCCACCACAGATGATTTTGCGGATACAGCGCGTTGACTTCGGGTAAGCCGGCGTCGCGGACGAACAACCCGAACGTATCGCTGTCCTCGCGCAAGTCGACGAGTTCGCCCGCATTCGTGAAACGCTCGACGAACGCGCGATCGTAGGCATCATGCTCGATCAATTCGCGGATCAGCGCCATGAACAATGCGCCGTCCGTGCCGGGACGAATGGGAATCCATTCGTCCGCGATCGCCGCGTAGCCGGTGCGCACGGGGTTGATCGCGATGAACCGCCCACCCGCCCGCTTGAATTTCGACAAAGCGACTTTCAGCGGATTCGAGTGATGGTCCTCGGCCGTGCCGATCATGAAGAACAGCCGTGCGTTGTCGAGATCGGGGCCGCCGAATTCCCAAAACGATCCGCCGATCGTGTAGATCATCCCGGCCGCCATGTTCGCCGAGCAGAATCCGCCGTGGGCAGCATAGTTCGGAGTGCCGAATTGCTTCGCGAACAACCCCGTCAATGCCTGCATCTGATCGCGGCCCGTGAAAAGCGCAAACCGTTTGGGATCGGTCGCCCGCAGATGCCCGAGACGCTTTTCGAGCATATCGAACGCGACGTCCCACGATATCGGCTCGAATCGCGCTTCGCCGCGCTCGGTCCCCGCCTTGCGCAACAGCGGCCGCGTCAGCCGGGCGGGCGAATACTGCTTCATGATGCCCGATGAGCCTTTGGCGCAAATGACGCCCTGGTTCAGCGGATGATCGGGATTGCCGTCGATATAGCGCACTTCGCCATCGCGCAGATGGACCCGAATGCCGCACCGGCAAGCGCACATGTAGCAGGTGGTCGTCTTGACTTCCAGTTTTTCGTTCTGCGTGCGCGGCTGATGGTCCATGTGCTTCCTCGTTCGCGGGCGCGGCGCCTTACCCGCGACGAGCCAGGCGCCTGCCATGTGGTACGTCTATGCTAGGCGCAGAGCGCGTCGACAAAAAGTCGTATTCGATGATCGAAACTATCGGCCCAAGCGATAGTTATCGCGGCGGATACGAAGCCAGTTCGTGTTCGTCGATATATCGCGCGCGCCGGCGGCGCACGAACAGCGAGTAGGCGGCAAACAGCAGGCCCAAGCTGGCGACGCCGAGCCACAGCGGCTTACGCTGTTCGGGGATGAAAGCCATCGCGACGAGAATGCCGACCATGCCTGCAATCGACAGCCAAGTCAGATAGGGAAAGCACCACATCTTGACGCGCAAGCCGTCGACCGCCTCGCGTTCCAAGCGGCTCCGCAATTTAAGCTGCGAAAACGCGATCAGCACGTAGACGAAGATCGCCACGGTGCCGTACGAATCGACGAGAAAGGCGAAGACGGTGTCGGGCGACACATACGACATGACCACCGATACATAGCCGAAGAGCGTGCCGAGCAAGATCGCGCGCACCGGCACGCCGCGCCGGTTGACCTTGGCGAGCGATGCGGGCGCGTCGCCGTTGCGCGTCAGCGCGAACAGCATCCGCGATGCCGCATAAAGACCCGAGTTCAGCGCCGAGAGGACGGCCGTCAGCACGATGGCGTTCATGACGTGCGCCGCAGCCGGCAAGCCCATTACCTGCAACGCGCTCACGTAGGGCGTGGCCATGGCCGGCGAATTCCATGGCACGAGCGCCACGACGAGCGTCACGGAACCCACGTAGAACACGAGTACGCGTGTGATGACCGAATTGGTGGCCTTCGCGACGGCCTTCGCCGGCTCGCGGGCTTCGGCTGCCGCGATCGTGACGATTTCCGCGCCGAAGTAAAAGCCCGTAGCCGCCACCGCCCCGCTCAGCACCGGCCCGATGCCGAGCGGCATGAACCCGCCATGGCCGAGCAGCGTCGGCAGCACGGCCGTGGTGTGCATGGACGCAGGCCAGAGGCCGAACACATAAAGACCGCCTAGAAAGAGAAAGACGATGATCGCGCCGACCTTGATCGAGGAAAACCAGAATTCGAATTCCCCATAGCTGCCGACCGAAATCAAGTTCGTGGCGGTGAGAACGATTAGCAGTACCAGGCTGATGAGCCAGGCGGGCGTATCGGGAAGCCAGAATTGCACGAGCTTCGCGCCGGCCACCGCCTCGAGCGCCACCACGATTACCCAGAAGTACCAGTACATCCAGCCCGTCAAAAATCCCGCCAATCGGCCCGGACCGCGCCAATTGGAAAACGCGAGCCGCGCATATTCGTAGAATGACCCGACCGCCGGCATGGCGCACGCCATTTCGCCGAGCATCCGCATCACCAGCACGACGAGCGCGCCCGTGATCAAGAACGACAGGATCGCGGCGGGGCCGGTCTGCTGGATGACAACGCCGCTGCCGACGAATAGCCCCGCGCCGATGACGCCTCCCAGCGCGATCATCGTCATGTGGCGCTGCTTGAGCCCGCACTTCAACTTGCTTTGATCCATCGAGGGTTGCATGCCTTCTCCATATCGTAGTGATCGGACGCCGTCTGCGCGGCGCCGCGTGGATGACCGTATCGCTGAATAATCGTCGACGCGATGCCCGGGCGGTGGTGCGCCAGGCATGCGGGGATGAATGCGCGCGTGGGAACGCGCGCGGCTCAGGGCCTTTCGTCGCGCCTGAAGTATTGCGCGTACAGCATGCGCTGGCCGATTCTGCGGAACGGCGCGAACAGATGGCCCGGCAGCGGGCTCGTGAAGATCGGCAGCGTCTGGTGCGCGCCCTTGCCCGCGATACGCTCGGCCAGCCTGCGCCCCGCCTGCTGCGAGTACGACACGCCGTTGCCGCCGTAGCCGAGCGCGTAAAACACGGCCTGGCGCGGGTCGGGCTGGCACACGCGCGGCATCATGTCGTGACTGACGTCCACCCAGCCCCACCACGAGTAGTCGATGTCCACGTCGCGCAGCGCCGGAAACTTGCGCGCCAAGCCTTGCTTGAGCAGATCCAGGTGGCGCGGATTCGGCGCGTCGTGCCCCGTGATCGCGCTGCGACTGCCCATCTGAAGGCGCCTGTCGGGCAGGAAGCGATAGTAGAAGCGCAGCGTGCGCGTGTCGGTCAAAACCTGCGTCGTGCGAAAGTTGCAGGCTTGAATTTCCTCGTCGGTGAGCACGCGGGTCACCATCGAATTCGACAAGATCGGCATGACCTTGCTGCGCAGCGACGGATGAAGCGTCTGTGCGGTATAAGCGCCGGTCGCGATGCCCACCGCCCTCGCCCGCACGATGCCGCCCGGCGTGTGAAGATGATGCACGCCCCCGATCGTCTCCCATCCCGTCACGGGGCTGCTCGTATGCACGCGGGCGCCGGCCGCGCGGGCGAGACGCAAGTAGCCGAACGCGAGCTTGAGCGCATGAATGCCAATGCCTTCGGGCTCGTGCAGCGCGCCCGCCGCCTCGTGATCGTTCAGGAATTCGCGGCGGAACGTCTGTGCGCTCAACAGCTCCGACGGGTAGCCGAACACGTCCTTCCACACTTTCGCCTCGGCCGCCAGCTTTTCCATGATGCGGGCGCGATGCGCGATCAGAAAGTGCCCCCCCGGCTGCGGATCGCAATCGATCTCGGTGAGAAACGACTTGAAATGGTTGAAGCCCTCGAGGATCTCGTCGTGCATCTTCAACGCGACATCCTTGCCCCATCGTTCTATCCATTGAGAACGCGACAAGCGTCCCGATGCGTTCTGCGCCTGCCCGCCGTTGCGGCTGCTGCATCCCCAGCTCGTGCGATTCGCTTCGAGCACGACCGCCTTGATGCCGTGCTCGCGAGCGAGACACAGCGCCGTAGCGAGGCCGGTATAGCCCCCGCCGATGATGGCGACGTCGACGTCGATGTCCCGCGTAATGGGGCCGTCGTCCGGCGGAGGGGAACCCGCCGTCGCGACCCAATACGTAGGCGCGTAGTCCTTGCCTTGGCCGGGGCCCGGCGAGACGAGCGGGTCGTAGGTGGGATCGTAGCGTCTATCGAGAGGCGCGCTCTTGGTGAACCCATTCGACGCCCGCTCGACTGAGCTGTATTCCATGTCTTCCTCCTAATCGTTTTGTTGGGTCGATCGTGCGCGGACGCATCGACGCGGCGATCCGATGAGGAAAGTGTAGGTAGGGGAATTTCCGCGAGGTAGAACCAGTGGCGCGCATTCGCTTGGACCAGCAACGCGTCGTCCCACGGGGTCTAACCGCGGGGTGAATGCGACGTCCGCGCCGGGGCCGCGGATCGATCGGCATAAACCAGCATAGCCACATGCGCGTTCTTGGATCACGCTATGAAAGTGGTACGAAACGGTTCGTTTTCGCTGCCCGAGGCAACGATACCCGAGTACGCGGCGAATCATCGAGGGAGACAGACATGCCAGCGAACGCGCCCGCATCGGCCGATGCCGCACCCGCCGACGATGCGCGCGTGCTGCGCGCGCTGGCCGTACTGGAAGCGTTGGCGTCGGCGGGACAGCCGTACACGCTGTCGCAGTTGTCCGTGCGCTTGCATATCCCGAAGGCCACACTGCTGCGGATGATCGAATCGTTGGAAACGCGCGGCTATGTGATGCATCTGCCCGACTCGCGCGGCCATGACCGCGCGATCGCGCTCGGCCCCCGCGCCGCGCAGTTCGCGCTGGCGACGCTCTCGAACAATACGTTTACGCGCGGATGCCGGTCGGTGCTGCGCGCGCTCGTCGACGTGCTAGGCGAAACGTGCAACCTCACCGCGCTCGACAACGATGCGGTGCTGTACATCGAGCGCGTGGAAACGACGGAGCCGCTGAGGCTGGAAATGCGTCCCGGCATGCGCGTGCCGTTGCATTGCACAGCCAGCGGCAAGCTGTTTTTGTCGCAAATGACGGCGCTCGAGCGCAACGCAATGCTCTCGCAACTCGCGCTCAAGAAGATGACGTATCGAACGCTGACCGATCCCCAACTGCTGGCCGCCGAGCTGGACCGCCTAGGCGCGCGCGGCGTGGGCATCGACAATGAGGAATTCGTGCGCGGCATGGTGGCCGTGGCCGTGCCGGTGCGCGCCGCGGTTGACGGCCACGTGCTGGCGTCGCTGGCCGTTCATGCGCCCACCGCGCGGGCGACGCTGGACGATCTGCTCAAGGCGGTTCCGCAGATGAAGCAAGCCGCCAGCCGCCTTGCCCCGCTGCTGCATTTGAACGGCAACGGTAGTTGACAGAGGTCGGCGCTGCCAATTTCAATGCGCGAGAATCGCCATCGCGCGCTTCTTCAGCTCGAGAAAGTGCGGTTCGAACGCAACGTTCGGTGTGCGCGGCCGCTCGAGTTCAATGGGGACGTCGAGCGCGACGCGCCCCGGCCGCGCGGACAGCACGACAAGACGCGTGCCGAGAAACACCGCTTCGTCGATGTCATGCGTGATGAAGACGATCGTGCATTGCAGCTGCTCCCACAGCGAGGTCAAGAACGTCTGCATCGCGCTTCGCGTTTGCGCATCCAACGCGCCGAACGGCTCGTCCATCAGCAACACCTTCGGCTTCATGACCAAGGCGCGCGCGATCGCGACGCGTTGCTGCATGCCCCCCGACAGCTCGTACGGCTTGTGCCGCGCGAAGGTCTCCAGCCCGATCGTGCGCAGGATGTCGGCCGACGCTTGTCGACGCTGGGCTTTGGGCACCGAATGCAGCGACAGCCCGAATTCGATGTTCTCCTCCACGCTGAGCCACGGCAGCAAACCGGCCTGCTGAAAGACCACGACGCGATCCTCCCCGGGCTGGGTCTTGACTTCGCCGTCGATATAAATGTTGCCGCGCGAGGGCGAAGTCAGGCCCGCCAACAGATGCAGCAAGGTCGTCTTGCCGCATCCGGAGGCACCGAGCACGGTGACGAACTCACCGCCCTGGAAATGCAGATTGATGTTCTCGAGCGCCGAAGTGGCGCCGAACGTCTTGTACAGGGAATCGATGACAATGTTCAAGTTCGTCTCCTGCTTGGCGAGTCGGTGCTCAATGAGCAAGCGATTGCGAATACTGCGGCGCGACGTTGGTCTCGAAGCTGGCCGGCGCGGTTTGAATGCGCCCGATCGAGTTGAGCACCTTCGCCGTGTTGACCAACGTCTCATACGTAGCCGACGTTTTCACGCCCGCGCCGCTGCCCATGACATTCGGCGTCGTTTGATCCGCGCCGGAAAACAGTTCGTAGCCGGCCAGTTCGCTTTGCGCGACCGGCACGGTCACGCCGGTTTGGCGCGCCATTTCCGCAATGGCCTTGTCGCGCTCCTTCTGCGTCACTTGATAGCCTTCGTCGAGCGCCGCCACGAAACCGCGCACGAGATCCGGGTGGGCTTTCGCCCAATCGGCGTTGGCGATGCACACGTTGTAGCTCGAGGCGCTGCGCGGCAGATCGCCGTCGGTCTTGATCGCCTTGCCGCCCGCCGCACGTAGCGCGCTGAAGACCGGATCCCAGACGATCGCGGCGTCGATCGCACCGGTCACCCACGACGTGCGCATTTGCGGCGGCGCCATGTTGATCTGCGTGACGGACGAATACGGCACGTGCGCTTCGGCCAAGAAGGTCGCCAATTCGAACGATGCCTGCGAGCCGGCCACGATCGCGATCTTCTTGCCCTGCAAGCCAGCCACGTCGCGGATCCCGCTCTCGGGCTTCACCACGATGCCGGCCGCGTTGGTATAGCGCTCCTGGTTGTAGACGATCGCCATCGGCAAGCCCTGCGCGATCGCGGTGACCAGCGGCGGGATGCCGATTCCGCACATGAACGTCAGGCTATTGGACGCCAGCGCGCTCATCGCGGCCGGGCCCGAGCTGAAGAGCTTGTACTGGACGTCAGCCTTCATCTGCCGCTCGAATAGGTGCTCGGCCATCGACACCATGTAGGGATCGGCGCCGTTGTCCTCGTAGCCGATGATGACTTCGGGCTTGCCCTGCGCGTGGACCGCACCCGCGAGCAACGTGCTCGCGGCCAGCGCGGCGACGGCCGCGAATTGGATTGATTGTGTCTTGTTCATTTTTCGTCTCCTCCGAGGGTGGACTTACTCGTGGCCGCGCCAAGGCACGATCCAGTTTTCTAACTTGCGAATGATCAGTTCCATTGCATAACCGATTACGCCGATGATGACGATGCCCACGATCACGACGCTGACCTGCAGCGCTTGCCCGGCGAACTGAACGAGCCAGCCCAAGCCGCTGCTGGCCGCGATCAGCTCGGCCGCGACGAGACAGGTCCACGCCACGCCGATGCCGACTCGCATCGCGGTAAAGATTTCCGGCAGCGCGGAAGGCAGCACGATTCGGCGAAAGATCTGGGCGTTCGTCGCGCCCAGCGTGCGCGCCATGGCGATGCGCAGCGGCGGCGTGCTTTTAACGCCCGACATCGTCCCGATGATGATGACAGGGATCGTGCCGACGAGAATCAGAATCGCCTTGGGCAATTCCCCGATCCCGAACCACACGACGAGCAGCGGAATGTAGGCGAGCGGCGGCACAGGACGCACGAACTGCAGCAACGGGTCGATGATGTCGAACACGATCTTGTTGCGCGACATCAAGAGACCGACCGGCACGCCGATCGCCACTGCGCCCACGAAGCCGATGACGATGCGAAAGCAGCTGATCATGATGTCGGCGATCAGCGACTGCCCGCCGTATCCGTTGCGCACGATGTCGACGAACGACTGCCATACCGCCACGGGCGACGGCAGCGCGAAGGCCGGGAAGATGCCTGCCAGCGATACGGCCTGCCAAGAAACGACCGCTATCGCGATAACGGCTACGGTCAGCCAGTACGAATTCATGCCGGCGCGCTCGCGCCGCAGCTTGATTCTCGGTGGGCCGGGCGGAATCATGGGATGTTTGATCGTCTTGCTGAATCGGGGTAGGGCTCTCACTGCCGTCTCCTCCAGTTCCAGATACAGGGCGCGCACCGCGTCGCATCGAATAACGCTTGTCTTATTGCTTTTGACGGGTCTGATTAAAAGTATAGGCAGCGAGCGCAAGGAAGACTTCCGGCCTTGCCCTAGCGCGTTGGCGAATACGCCCGTTCAATCAAGCATTGTCAATCAATAAAAGAGCGGGTAGTGCCAGGCGAAAGGATCCGATGGGTCCAGCCGGCGGGCGCCCTCGCGCTGACTTCGCGCCGGTCCTGGCGCCAGTCCTGGCGCTGCCCTTGCCCTGGCCCAAGCGAAACAGCCGAACTGGCGCTACTCCGGCACGCGGACGCGCTTTAACGTATCCCTACCCCGCGCCGCAGCGTGCGCTCGCCGACGCAGCACCGGCTCGATATCGGCCCGGTGAGCGGCCCCATAAGCGGCGCAATAAGCGGCCAACCCACATTCCTCAGGAGACATGCATGTCAGAAGCGCCCCTCGCCCCTTCCGCCGTCACGGCCGATATGCTCGCTGCGTTCTCGGCCGCGTTCAATCGCCACGATGCGAATGCCCTCATGGGCTTCATGACCGAGGATTGCATCTTCGATGCGGCCGCAGGGCCTGAGGTATACGGCGCCCGTTTCGCCGGACGGGAGGCGGTCCGGGCAGCGTTCGAAGCGGTGTTCCGCACGTTCCCCGACGCGCATTGGGGCCACGCTCGCCACTATGTCGCCGGCGAGCGCGGCGTGTCCGAATGGGTATTCACGGGCACGCACGCCGAAGGCTGGCGCATCGAGGCCGAAGGCTGCGATCTATTCGAGTTCCGCGACGGCTTGATCGCGGTCAAGCGCGCATTCCGCAAGGAACGCCCGAAGCAAACCGCTTAATGCATCGCGCGGCGCTTGGCGTCCGCGCATTTTGAAACGAATCATTTCATTTCATTCCATATTCGTCATCGACGCCCGGAATGCCTTGACCCGAGTTGCGCCGTGCATAGCATCGGCACTAAGGCATTTCGTTAAATGAAGACTGGAGACACACCCATGAGCGACCAATCCTCCTCCCAACGCGCGAGCGCCAACACGGCGCAAGACATGACGCCGTCCGAAGCTTTCGTCGAAACCCTTGCCGCCAACGGCGTGACCGACATGTTCGGCATCATGGGCTCCGCGTTCATGGACGCGATGGATATCTTCGCCCCGGCGGGCATCCGCCTCATCCCGGTCGTGCACGAACAAGGCGCGGGCCACATGGCCGACGGCTATGCCCGCGTATCGGGCCGCCACGGCGTCGTGATCGGCCAGAACGGCCCGGGCATCAGCAACTGCGTGACGGCGATCGCCGCCGCCTATTGGGCGCACAGCCCGGTCGTGATCGTGACGCCCGAAGCGGGCACGATGGGCATCGGGCTCGGCGGCTTCCAAGAGGCGAACCAGTTGCCGATGTTCCAAGAATTCACGAAGTACCAGGGCCATGTCACCCACCCCGCGCGGATGGCGGAATTCACGGCCCGCTGCTTCGATCGCGCGACGGCCGAGATGGGCCCGACCCAGCTCAACATCCCGCGCGACTACTTCTACGGCAAGATCAAGGTCGAGATCCCGCAGCCGCGCAAGCTCGATCGCGGCCCCGGTGGCGAACAAAGCCTGAACGAAGCGGCCGACCTGATCGCGCAAGCCAAGTTTCCGGTCATCATCTCGGGCGGCGGCGTAGTGATGGCCGACGCCATCGAAGAATGCCAGGCGCTGGCCGAACGCCTGGGCGCGCCGGTGGTCAACAGCTACCTGCACAACGACTCTTTCCCGGCAAACCACCCGCTGTGGTGCGGCCCGCTGGGCTACCAAGGCTCGAAAGCCGCGATGAAGCTGCTCTCGCGCGCCGACGTGGTGATCGCGCTCGGCTCGCGGCTCGGGCCGTTCGGCACCTTGCCGCAGCACGGCATGGATTACTGGCCGAAAGAAGCCAAGATCATCCAAATCGACGCAGACCATAAGATGCTCGGCCTCGTGAAGAAGATCTCGGTGGGCATCTGCGGCGATGCGAAAGCCACGGCCGTCGCGCTGACTCAGCGTCTGACGAATCGCACGCTCGCTTGCGACGCCACGCGTGCGGAGCGCGCCGATCAGATCGCCACCGAAAAAGCCGCGTGGGAGAAGGAGCTGGACGGATGGACGCATGAGCTCGACCCGTACAGCCTCGACATGATCGAGGAGCAAAAGCACGAACGCACCTTCAACGGCGGCCAATATCTTCACCCGCGCCAGGTGCTGCGCGAGCTCGAAAAGGCCATGCCCGAAGACGTCATGGTGTCGACCGATATCGGGAACATCAACTCGGTCGCCAACAGTTATCTGCGCTTCAACAAGCCGCGCAGCTTCTTCGCGGCGATGAGCTGGGGCAACTGCGGCTACGCGTTTCCGACCATCATCGGCGCGAAAGTCGCCGCCCCGCATCGCCCGGCCGTGTCGTATGCGGGCGACGGCGCGTGGGGCATGAGCCTCATGGAAACGATGACCTGCGTGCGGCACAACATTCCCGTCACGGCCGTGGTCTTTCACAATCGGCAGTGGGGCGCGGAGAAGAAGAACCAGGTCGACTTCTACAATCGTCGCTTCGTGGCGGGCGAGCTCGACAATCAAAGCTTCGCGGCCATCGCGCGCGCGATGGGCGCCGAAGGAATCGTCGTCGACCGGCTCGAGGATGTCGGCCCGGCTCTCAAGCGCGCGATCGACATGCAGATGAACGAAGGCAAAACGACGATCGTCGAAATCCTTTGTACGCGCGAGCTCGGCGATCCGTTCCGTCGCGACGCGTTGTCCAAGCCGGTGCGCTTGCTCGACAAGTACAAGGATTACGTTTGAGCCCAGCATGAAAGCCCTGAACCGCATCATCGAAGCCGCGCGTCAGTCACCCACGCGCATCGTGCTCTGCGAGGGCGAAGACCCTCGCGTGCTGGCCGCCGCTGCTCGGGCCAGCCGCGAGGGGATTGCGCGCATCGTCGTGGTGGGCGATCCGGAGGTCATCCGGAGCGCCGCCGAACGCGATGCGCTTTCCTTGGACGAGATCGCGTTGATCGATCCGACTGCATCGGAATGGCGCGCAACCCTCGCCGACGAACTCCTCACGCTGCGCACCGCGAAAGGGATGACGCATGAACTGGCGCAACAGGAGGTGCTCAAACCGCTCGTGTTCGCGGCGTTGATGGTGCGTCTCGGTTATGCGGACGGATCGGTGGCGGGCGCCGTGCATACGACGGCCGACGTCGTTCGCACGGCCATTCAGCTCATCGGCATCGAACCGTCGTTCAAGCTCGTGTCGAGCTTCTTCCTCATGATGCTGTGCGAGCCGTTCCACCGCTACAAGGGCGGGCTGATCTTTTCCGACTGCGCGCTCGTCGTCGATCCCGATGCGGCTCAGCTCGCGGAAATCGCGATGGCCGCGGCGGACAGTGCGCGCAATCTCTTGATGGAAGCGCCACGCGTCGCAATGCTCTCGTTTTCGACCAGCGGCAGCGCGCACCACGCCCACGTCGACAAAGTGATCGAAGCGACGCAACGCGTGAAGTCGCTGCGCCCTGGCCTCGCCATCGACGGGGACGTCCAGCTCGACGCGGCGATCGTAGCCGAGATTGCCGAACGCAAGATCGAGCACTCGCAAGTGGGCGGGCATGCGAACGTGCTCGTGTTTCCGAACCTCGATGCCGGCAACATCGGCTACAAGCTGGCGGAACGGATCGGCGGCGCGAAGGCCATCGGGCCGCTGCTGCAGGGCCTGAATCATCCGGCCAACGACCTCTCGCGCGGGTGCAGCGCCGAAGACGTCTATTACGTGATCGCCGTGACGGCGGTGCAAGCGCAAGCGGCGCGCGAGCGCGCCGCGCATCACACCCAAGAACCGCACGCGGCGTGAGGTGCGGGCCGCGCCGACAAGTTCGGCTTCATGCCGCTATCGGCGCGCACCGATCCATTGCGCAAGGGAGATCAGGCGCTTCGTATCCAGCGGCGCCGCCGGATCCAGCGCCAAGCAATGCCGGAACGACACGCTCAAGTCGCGCGCGACGCCCAGCCCAATGACATCGACGTCGCGCAGCGATTCGTGCCGCCCTAGCACTTCGCTCAGATGCGCGTCGAGATAGCGCGCGTCGTTGGCTTGGACCGTGGCCGCGTCCATCGGGCTGCCATCCGAAATCACGACGAGGATGCGACGCGCCGCCTGGTGCGCGGCGAGCCGCGTACACGCCCACTCGATCGCCTCGCCGTCCACGCCTTCTCGGAACAGATCGGCCTTGAACAACGCCGCGATGTCGCTGCGCGCGCGCCGCCAACTGTCGTCTGCGCTTTTGAACACCATGTGGCAGAGCTCGTTCAGACGGCCCGGTCGGGGCGGCCGCCCCTGTGCGAGCCACTCGTTGCGCGCTCGGCCGCCGTTCCAGGCCCCTGTCGTGAAACCGAGGACCTCGGTGGTCAGCCCCGCTTGTTCACTCGCCCGCGTGAGCGTATCGACCAGCATCGCCACCGTGTCGACATGCGCCTTCATCGAGGCGGAGCAGTCGATCAGAAGCCCGAGCACGCAATCGCCGCGGGGGCGAACCCGTTCTTGAACGAATACGCGGCGCTCGCCCGGCGAACTCACGATCTGCGCGAGCCGCCGTCCGTCGATGCGGCCATCTTCTTCGCCGAACGACCAGCCGTTGCGTACGGGCACGGCAAGCGCCGCTTGCATCGCTCGCGCGACCCTAGCCACGTTGATCCCCCGCGCCGCGATGCGCTCGTCGAGCTGCTCGCGGTACTCGCGCAGCAACGCGGCGCGCACGAGCCTGCCTGCCCGCACCTCGCGGTCGAACTGCGTCGTGTAGGCGCGATAGGCGCGCGCGGCCTCGAACGGCGCGCGGCCTTCCGCCCTCGCATCCCCGCCCGGCAGCAGATCATCCGAGTCGTCGAAGTCCACCCATAGCGAAAACGACGTCAATGGATCGTCAGGGTCGCGCGCGTCGGCGTCAGCTTCATCTTCAAGACGGGAACCGGCGCGCGCGTCCTCGAGCATCGCCGCGATGCGCCGCGCCAAGTCGCGACCGATTTCACCATAGGCGCGCTGATCGAAGCGGTCTCGGCGCAGGCCCGCGAGCGCGGAGCCGATGTGCGGCGCGATGCCGGCCCTCGTCGCCTCGATGAGGCCCTCGCTTTCGGCGAGCACGGGCCAGCCGGTCACGCGCGACCAAACGACTTGCAAGACGGTATAGACGAGGATGCCGAGATGACCGTCGATCAACCCCGAGCGGCAATACGCCCGCGACCACGACTCGAAACGGTAACGCAAGTTGCGGGCGAGGCCCTGCATACCGGGTGCCGCCAGCGCTTCGCAGCGCACTTGTTCGAACAGTTCGAAAAGCAGCCGTTCGAGGCGATCTTCAGGCGAGAGCAGCCGATGCAACGCAGGATCGGAATGCGTGAGCCGCGCGGCAGCGCCGTCGGACGCACCGCGCAGCGAGGCGAAATCGTCTATATAGGCGTTGCCGTGAAGATGCGGCGCATGCAACGGCAGAGGCCGCCGCTGCCGGCACAACCGCCCTCCGCGATAATGCAACGCGGCATCGCCCGTCAGTGCGCGCACGACCGCTGCGCATAGGGCTTCCCGTCGCACAGCGGCGCTTACGGCCTCAGGCGGCGGCATCATTGGCGCGCACCGCGGTCGTCGGCCCCGCTCACGGCATCCGCCGCTGGCTCCCCGGCGAGTTCGACGTCGAAGCAGCGCTGGTAATACTCGGCCACGATCGCGCGTTCGGCCTCTTCGCACTTGTTCAAAAACGTCAGCCGAAAAGCGAGCGCCGGGTCACGAAAGATCTGACAGTTCTCGGCCCAATCGATCACCGTGCGGGGAGACATCAAGGTCGACAGGTCGCCGGCCGCGAAGCCCTTGCGCGTCAGCGCCGCCATGCCGACCATCGATTGAACGAGCGCGCGCCCCGCCTCGTCGGCCATTTCCGGCACGCGCGCGAGCACGATATCTACCTCCTCGTCGCGCGGCAAATAATTGAGCGTGGCCACGACGTTCCATCGATCCATCTGCGCGTGATTCAGCAACTGCGTGCCGTGATAAAGGCCATTCACATTCCCGAGCCCGATCGTGTTCGTCGTCGCAAAGAGCCGGAAATAGCGGTGCGGACGAATCACGCGATTTTGATCGAGCAGCGTGAAACTGCCGTCGCGCTCGAGGATCCGCTGAATGACGAACATCACATCGGGCCGGCCCGCATCGTATTCGTCGAAAATCAGCGCCACCGGCCGTTGCAGCGCCCAAGGCACGATACCTTCTTGGAATTCCGTTATCTGCCGCTCGTCGCGCAGAACGATCGCGTCCTTGCCCACGAGATCGAGCCGGCTGATATGACCGTCGAGGTTCACGCGCACACACGGCCAATTCAGTCGCGCGGCCACCTGCTCGATGTGCGTCGACTTGCCGGTGCCGTGCAAGCCCTGCACCATCACGCGCCGGTTGCACATGAACCCGGCGAGGATCGCCAGGGTCACCTCGGCGTTGAATCGGTAAGCCGGATCGATATCGGGCACATGATCGTCGCGTTCGCTGAAAGCGGGGACGGTCAGACTCGAATCGATGCCGAAGCACTCGCGCGCCGACATCGTTTTGTCGGGCGCTCTTTGCATGAACTCAGTGGTCACCTCGCGCTCCTCGCTCCTCGCTGCTGCAATCGTTGGATGCAATATCGCATTTCGGAACAAATCGTATCGATGGGCAAGGGGTCCCCGGTAGAACCAGACATACGCTTTCCTCTGGTACAGCCAAGCTGCCCGGCTTCGATGCTGCGTACCCAGCCGCAATTTTTGATGCCGAATCGGCACTTTCCGTTTCAGTTTCGTCTTCAACCCCGTGCCGCGCTTGCGAACCGTGCGGGCATCCGCGACATTGAGCCGAACAGCGCGCCACGCCGTTGCGGCGCCGCGCGTGCATTGTCAGGAGACGATTGTCATGGAACGGGAAGTCGACTATCTGATCGTCGGCGCGGGATCCGCGGGATGCGTGCTGGCCAATCGTTTGAGCGCGGACCCGCGTCAATCGGTATTGCTGCTGGAAGCGGGCGGCGCCGACACGAACCCCTGGATACACGTGCCCGTGGGCTACTTCAAGACCATGCACGACCCTAAGCTCGATTGGTGCTATCGCACCGAGCCCGACGCGAACGTGGCTGGCCGTCAAATCGATTGGCCGCGCGGCAAAGTGCTGGGTGGATCGAGTTCGCTGAATGGCTTGCTTTACGTGCGCGGGCAGCGCGAGGACTACGATCGCTGGGAAGCGCTCGGCAATCGCGGGTGGAGCTATGCGGACGTCCTGCCCTACTTCAAGAAATCGGAAGACCAGGCGCGCGGCGCGGACGCTTATCATGGCGTCGGCGGGCTCTTGAAAGTCTCCGATCTGCGGCTGCGGCGCCCGATCGCCGATCGTTTCATCGCGGCGGCGCAGGAGATCGGCATCCCGCTGAACCCCGACTACAACGGCGCGAGCCAAGAGGGTGTCGGCTATTTCCAGCAAACCGCGCATAACGGGTTTCGCTGGAGCACAGCGAAAGGGTTTCTGAAGCCGGCGCGCATGCGATCGAATTTGCACGTCGTCACCCGTGCGCAAGCGTGCCGGGTACTGTTCGAAGGCCGTACGGCAGTTGGGGTGGAGTATCTGCACGAAGGCGTGCGCAAGACCGTGCGCGCCCGCATCGAAGTCATCCTCGCTTCCGGCGCCATCGGCTCGCCGCAGCTGCTCCAACTCTCGGGTATCGGCCCCGGTCAATTGCTGCAACGCGCGGGCGTGCCGGTACGCGTCGATCTGCCGGGCGTGGGCCGAAATCTGCAGGATCACTTGCAGGTCCGGCTCGTTTTCCGTACCCGAGAGCGCACGCTCAACGACGAGGTCAATCATCCGCTGCGCAAGGCCTGGATCGCCCTGCAATACGCAATTTGGCGCACCGGCCCGCTGACGCTGGCCGCGAGCCAGGTCGTCATTTTCACCCGCTCGAACCCCGCGCTCGATCGGCCCGACATTCAGTTCCACATGCAGCCGCTCAGCGCGGATAAGCCCGGTCACGGCGCCCATCGATTTTCGGCGTTCACGTCGTCGGTCTGCCAGTTGCGGCCGTTCAGCCGCGGCCACATCGAGATCCGGTCGGCCGATCCGCTGCAGTATCCCGCCATCCATGCGAACTACCTGTCCGACGAACGCGATCACCCGGTCGTAATCGGCGCGATCAAACTCGCGCGGCGCATCGCCGCCGCGCCCTCGCTGGCGCCGCACATCGTGTCGGAGTTCATACCGGGCGCGCAGTACCGCAGCGACTCGGAACTGCTCGATGCGGCGCGCCAGTTCAGCCAATCCATCTATCACCCCGCCGGTACCTGCAAGATGGGCAGCGATCCGCTCGCGGTCGTGGACGAACGTCTGCGCGTGCGCGGCGTCGCGCGCTTGCGCGTGGTCGACGCGTCGATCATGCCCGAACTCGTCTCGGGCAACACCAACGCGCCGGTCATCATGATTGCGGAAAAGGCGGCGGACATGATCATCGAAGACCGTTTCGCGCAGGCAAGTAGGCAGCCGGCGTACGCCGAAGCCGCCGGCATGTGACCTGCTCAACGACGCCAACGCAGCGGGCGGCGCAGCGTATGACGCTCGAGGCGCACGGCAGGCACGGCGTCGAGAAAAGCGAACGCACCGCTCTTCGCAGCGCCCTCGCGCCGCTCGCGCTCCTCGTCGGCCTCGACCGTGCGGCTCGTGTCGATGAACAGGGCGGCGACGATTCCCATCGCCAGCAGCGCCGCCGATACGCCGAACGGCACGTCGTAGCTGCCCGTACGCTCGATCAGGTAGCCGAACACCACTGGAGAGAGCATCCCGGCCACGCCGAATCCCGTGTTCATCATCCCGCCCGCCGTGCCCGCATACTTGCCCGCGATATCGAGCGGCAGCGTCCATAGCACCGGGTTCGTGATTTCCAAAAAGAAGAACGAGCCCGTCAGCAGCCAGACGGCCGTGAGCGGATTGCCGACGGAAATCATCGGTAAAAGGAAGGCCAGCGATCCGCCCATGCCGACCACGAGCACCGCGCAGCGCGCGAAACGCAGCCGCCCCGTGAGCTTGAAGATGCGATCCGACACCACGCCGCCGAGCGTGTCGCCCACCACGCCGGCCAAGAGCGGCAGCGCCGTGAACAGCGCGAGATGCTTGAGGTCGAAGCCGCGCGATTCCTTCAGATAGGAAGGCAGCCACGTGAGATAAACCCACAGCAGCCAGCCGTAGCAAAAATCGACGAACGTGACGAGCCACATGCGGTGAATCAGCTTGCGCCAGGGCGTCGGCTGCCGTTTCGCGCGATCGCAGTCGCCTGCCCGGTAGCCGATCTCCGCTGTTTCCTCAGGCGTAATACGACGGTTGTGCTCGGGCGAATTCGTGAAGACGAACAAATAGAGCACGGTCCAGGCAAGGCTCGCCACGCCGAGCAGGATGAACGCATCGCGCCATCCGCCGGCCACCACCACCGCCAATACGAGCGGCGGCGTCACCGCGCCGCCTAGCCGCGCGAAGCTATGCGTGATGCCTTGAGCGAAACCGCGCTCGCATACCGGCATCCAGTACGTGAAAGCGCGCGTGGCTGTCGGAAACGCGCCGCCTTCGCCAATCCCGAGCGCGAAACGCAGCGCCACGAGCATCGCGACGCTGCCGGCGAAGCCCGTCGCGAAGGTCGCCACGCCCCAGATCAGCGACAGCACCGTCAGCACGAGTTTCGGGCCGAACTTGTCAGACAGCCACCCGCCGATGATTTGCATCGCTGCGTACGGATAGGCAAAGGCGGAGAATACGAGGCCAAGTTGCACGGTGGTCAGCCCCATCTCATGCCGAATCAGCGGCCCGGCCACCGCGATGTTCACGCGGTCGATGTACGAGATGAAATACATGAGGCACATGACCGCCAAAATGATGTGGCGCGTCTTCACGCGCTGCGCACGCTGTTTCATGCTGTTGTCTCCCACTGTCTCTATCGTATTGACTTGCGAGGTGGATGGCGAGCCGCTCGGCCCGGCCTGGCGGCGCGGATCAGTCGGGCGCCGGGGCGACGAGCTTGAGGCGCTGCACCTTGCCCGAGGGGCCGCGCGGCAGTTCGCTGACGAAGCGAATTTCTTTCGGTGTCTTGTATCGGCCGAGTTCGCGCAGGCAATGCGTGCGCAGTTCGTTCGGATCGGGGGAACCCGCCCAATGGGTCTCGCGCGGCACGACGAACGCGACGATCTCCTGCCCATACGCGGGATCGGGAACGCCCACTGCCGCGGCGTCGAGCACCCCCGGATGGCGCAGCAGCGCCTCGTCGATCTCGCGCGGCGCGATGTTCTCGCCGCCTTTGATGATCAGTTCCTTCGAGCGGCCATTGATGTAGAAATAGCCGTCTTCGTCGCAATAGCCGAGATCGCCCGTGCGCAGCCAGCCGTCGGCGGTAAACGCCTTGGCGGTCTCTTCCGGGCGCTTGTAGTAACCCCGCATCACCTGATCGCCGCGCAACACGATCTCGCCGACCTCGTTCGGCCCGCATTCGCGCCCTTCCCGGTCGATTACCTTCGCCTCGCTGCCCGACGGCAGCCCGATGCTGCCCACGCGCCGACGATCCGGTTCGTAAGGATTGCTGAATACCGGCGCGGCGGTTTCGGTCATTCCCATCGTCTCCACGATGCCGATGCCGAACCGGGCCTCGAACGCTCGGTGGTGATCGCCGGGTAGCGCCGCCGAGGCACTGCGGCAGAACTTCAACGCCGAAAAATCGAAGCCGCGCGGTTCGTCGCCATTGAGCAGATAAGCCACGATCGTCGGCACGACGTTGATCCACGTGCAGCTCGAGCGCGCGACGTTCCGCCAAAACGTGCGGGCCGAGAACCGGGGCGTCAAGACCACGGAGCCCGCGTGATAGAGCGGCGCGAGCAGCGTCACGACCAGGCCGTTGATGTGATAAAGCGGCAGCGACGCAAGCACGCGATCCTCGGCGCCGAGCCGATGCTCGAGGCTGATGTTGCGGGCATTCGCCAGGAGATTGCGATGGCTGAGCAGGACGCCCTTCGGTGCGCCCGTCGTGCCCGAGGTGTACATCAGCAGCGCGATGTCGTTCGGTTGAACGGGACGCTGCCAGGTCGCATCGGGCAAAGCCGCATCGACCGCGCCGTCTTGTCCGTCTTGTCCGTCTTGTCCGTCTTGTCCGTCTTGGCCGTCTTGGCCGCCGTGGGCTTCGGCCAGCGCAGCCTCCCGCGCCGGCAGCGCGGGTAATTCCGCCGCATTGGGCGCTGTGCCGACGAGCGCGACGTCTCGTCTCGCCTCTTGCTCGCATACGGTGTTGCGCCCGGCGATCAGCGCTTCGATCGTGTCGTCGCAGACAAAGATCATGCGCGAATCCGAGTGCGCGACGATATAGCCGAGTTGCGACGGCTGGCACAGCAAATTTAGCGGATGAGCCACGAGGCCGCTATACATCGCGCCGAGCAGAAGCGTGGCGGTTTGAGTGCCGTTGCCCATGAACACCGAGACGACGTCGCCGGGGCGCAGGCCGGCCGAGCGAAAACGCGCCTCGAGCGCTCTGCACCGCTCGCGCAGCATGCCGAAGGTGATGGCTGTGCCACCCGAGTCGCCGTCCTCTTCCGATACGGTCAGCATGAACGGCTTGTCGGGGTATTGAATGGCGCGCGCGTCGATCAGCGCACGCAGCGTCGTGACGGTGCTCATCGGCCGACGCTCCTGAAATAGTCGCCCAGGACATCGTCGAGATCGGGCACGCGCTCCTCGATCGGATACGCGACGCGCGTCACATTCAGGTACTGACGAAAATCGAGGTTGCTCGAAAAATTGTTGCGGCCCCAGGTGCCGCACCCCATCGACAGCGAGAACGGCAAGCCGTTGTCGAAATTGCCGCCCGTCGCGAAGCAATGGGCTTGATTGACGATGACACGCGCCACCGGCAACCGCTCGCCCAAGGTGACGGCCAAATCCGGTTGGGCGGTATGCAAACCGACGGAATGGCCCGCGCCCATGTAGGCGTAAAGGCTGGCTACGATGCGCTCGGCATCCGCGAAATCGCTGGCGCGATAGACCGCGAGCACCGGCGCGAGCTTCTCCCCGGAAAACGGGGCGTCGGGGCCGAACCCACCCTCCTCCACCATCAGGAACTTCGGCTCACGTGCGGCCACCTCGTCCAGCCCGGCCGCTTGCGCGATTTGCATGGCCGATTTTGCGGTGCAGCGATCTGAGAGCTTTCCCTCGCGCCACATCCCGTGTTGCAGCTGCGTCTTTTGGCGCGCGTCGAGCATCGCCCCGCCGGAACGCCGCAGCGCGTCGAGCATGGCGTCGTAGACGGCGTCCTCGATCACCACGCTGTTTTCCGACGAGCAGCTCGTGGCGTTGTCGAACGTCTTCGACAGCGAGATCTTGTGCGCCGCATCGGGCAGATCGGCCGAACGCTCGACGATGGACGCCACGTTCCCGGCCCCGACGCCGAAGGCCGGCGTACCGCTTGCGTAGGCCATGCGCACGTTCGCCTGTGAGCCCGTCGCCACGACCAGATCGGCCGCTTGCATCAATGCGGCTGTCGCGGCCTTGCTGACGGGTTCGGGCACGACCTGCACGAGCGCCGGATCGAGGCCGGCCTTATGGAACTGGGCGTGAATGAAGTCGATCAGCAATGCGCACGACGAATAGCCCTTCGGCGAAGGGGCGACGATCACCGCATTGCCGCATTTGAGCGCGTTGACGATCTTGTTTGCAGGGGTGGCAGCCGGATTGGTCGACGGCGTGATCGCCGCCACGACGCCCACGGCGCGCGCAATTTCGACGATGCCATTCGCGCTGTCGCGCGCGATCACGCCGCACGTGGGCCGCCCGTGCAGATCGCGCAGCAACCCAAGCGTCTTGCGAAAGTTCTTGCGGACCTTGTCCTCGACATTGCCGAGCCCCGTGTCGCGCACGGCCAGCTCCGCGAGCCGGCGATTGCGGGCGGGCTCCATGATGGCCCAAGCGGCGGCCGCCGCCGCCGTATCGAGCACCGTTTGGCCGGCGAATTCGAAGCTGCGCTGCGCCTCGCGAGCGCGAGCGAGAAGCGCGGCGATGCTCGCGTTCGTTTCCTCTTGTGCTGGCGGACCAGCTACTTCGGCTGCTGTGGCCCTGAGGTTCATACGTGTCGCTCCCGTGGGAAAGAATTGGCGGTACAGCCAATCTATTCGCGGGCAACGCGTGACGAGTCCCGTTTCCCGAACATTCGTCGACTGCGTCGAGACGTGCAGGGGAAAACGCAAAATTCGGGACTTCCCCGAGTCCCGAAAACCGCATACCCCGATGCACAATGGAAGTAAGGAAGCGGCGCGACCGCCATGATCGGGAGACACGATGTCCACATCGAATCAATCGAATGCCGCGGCCGTACGTGCGTTCCGCGTGCTCGAGACGCTGGCTCAAGCCGGGCATCCGCTTTCCATGACGGATCTCGTGAACACGCTCGGTTTGCCCAAGCAAACCGTGCATCGCATTCTCGTGCAGCTCTCCGATGCGTGGCTCGTCACGCGGGGCGCGGGCGATAAGCGCTATGAGTGCTCGCCGCGCGTGCGCATGCTTGCGGTCAACGTGCTCATGCACGCGGGCCCCGCAGCGGCACGGCACGTGTTGCTCGAACAACTCGTGGCGAAGATCGGAGAGACCTGCAATTTGACGATGCTCTCGGGCAACGATGTCGTCTATGTGGACCGGGTGGAAACGGAATGGCCGCTGCGGATGCATCTGCAGCCCGGATCGCACGTGCCGCTGCACTGCTCGGCCAGCGGCAAACTCTTGATCAGTTTTCTGCCGAAGGATCGGCGCGAGCGGATGATCGAAACATTGCCGCTTCGGGCGTATTCGGAGCGAACGATTACCGACCGCGACGCCCTGCGCAAGGAACTCACCGCCACACGGCGTCGCCGGCTTGCCGTCAACAATCAAGAGCACCTTCAAGGGCTCATCGCGATCGCCGTGCCCGTCATGCTCGACCGCAACCGGGCCTGTGCGGCCATCGCGGTGCAGGCTCCGGTCGGCCGCGCGACGCTCGATGACCTTCTCGCCTTCGAGCCCGATCTGCGCCGCGCCGCCGACGAGACGGCAAAGACGTTCCGCGCTTGAATCGGCGGAACGTGCCGAGCCCCGTCTAAACCTACGACGCGTTCGCGATGCGCTCGCCGCGGGTATCGCTTGCGTCGCCTGCGTCACCCGTTCGGCCTGCCGGAAGTTCGCCGCCGCGACGCCTGCCTCGATCGATCGCATGCGCCGAATAGGCCGAACATTTCCACGAACGGCAGCCGCGCGTCTCGGCGCGTGCGCATAGGTGGGCACGAGCGCGACGCCGGCCGTCGAAATCCCCATGTTGACGTCCTCACCCGCCTAAAGGCGGGTGATTCCCACTACTGGCGATGCACGTCCGCATCGGAGAATGTTCAGCGCAGCATTGATATTGCGATCATGTACACAACCGCAGCCACCGCACTGCCACCCTCTTATTCGCAAGCCTTTCAGCCCGCTAGGGCCGCTGCGCGCATCGCACGCAGAACAGGTTACGGAAAAAAACGCTTCGTCCACTTCCTCGAACTGCGCCCCGTGCGTGATCGCTTTATAGCGGAGCGTGTCTCGGAAGGACGACCAAGATGCGTCGTAGATGCTTTTCGCCATCTTGGTTGTGGCGTTGATCATGCCGCGCATACTAACTCGGAAATGCCGCCGTGCGGCGGCGCTCTTTACTTCCTCGGACTAACGCCCGAGGTTTCTCGGAGCAAAATCTGATGAAACGCCTCCTCCATTGGATATCCGTATGCGTGCGTGCGCATCGGCATGGGGGCCCCGCGTTCGTCTCCTCCGGGGCGATTGTCGTACCGCGTGGCCAAGCGCCAGTCGGTCGTTGGTTTCTATGTACTGATCCGAAATCGGCACTTCAAGGGAAATTGGTCATGGCAAACCGTTATGGGACGAAACAGGACATTTCGTTCCAATTTTGGTTGGCGAGCGGGGAATTGGCGCGAAGGGATTCGATTGCGCGACGCGATGACCGTCGATTACGGCTACCGAGGCATCGGCATTGCAGAGCAGGAGGATCGATAAGCGCCGGCGACGACGGCCGCATCGCCGGCTACGCCATGCTTACGGACGCGCGGCGATCTCATCCAAGTGGTAGAGCAGATCGGCGGGATCGTCATAGACGCGCAGCGCGCCGGAGCGTTCGAGTTCGTCGGTACCGTACCCGCCCGAGAGCAGCCCCACCCCCAACGCGCGGCAGCGCTTGGCCGCGAGCATGTCCCAGATGCTGTCGCCCACCACGACCGACCGTTCGATCGGCACGCCCAGGCGCTCCGCCGCCGCGATGAAGAGATCGGGGTCGGGCTTCGCATATTTGACGTCGTCGCGCGTGACGACCACGTCTTTCGCCGGATCGACGCCGAGCGCCTCGAGGTTCAGCGCGGCCGTCTGCATGCGGCCGCTCGTGGCGATCGCCCACGGTATCCCCGCCTGCGACAGGGCATCCAAGAGCGCCCGCGCTCCCGGAAGCGGACGTACTTCGCCGCGATAGCGTTGATAGGCGACGGCGTGCGCCTGGCGAAGGCGATCGACGGCTTGCTCGCTGACGTCGGCGTTCGTCTCGCGCAAGAGCTGTGCCGTGAAAAGGCCGCCGCTCATGCCGATCTTGCGATGGATCCGCCAAACCGACAACGGAATGCCTTCCGCGTCCAGCGCCTCCTTCCAGGCCAGCACGTGCTGATAGACGCTATCGACGAGGGTGCCGTCGAGATCGAATAGAAAGGGCGTTTGGAATCGCATGAGGGGCCTTTGGATGGTCGAGTTCGGGGAGGACTGCGGCAAGCTTCGGCGCGGTCAATTGTAGCGCGCCGATCTCGGCTTTGCGCCGCGCACAGCTAGCCGTGCACGGCACGTAGCGGCCCCGAACTCGCCATCAAATAGCCCAGCCCCCGACATAAAACGCCACCAGCACGACCGCGATGGCCACGGTGCCGATGTTGAGCTTGCGGAACTCGCCGCTCACGATGCGGCCGATGACGAGCGTCGCGAACCCCAGCATGATGCCCGTGACGATATTCGCCGTCAGCACGATGAACACCGCCGTGACGAGGCCGGACATCGCATCGACCATGTCGTCCATGTGCAGCTTGCTCACGCTCGAGAGCATCAGGAGCCCCACGTACATCAGCGCCGGGGCCGTCGCATACGAGGGGACGAGGCCCGCCACCGGCGAGAAGAACATCACGACGAGGAAGAGCAGCCCGACCACGGCAGCCGCAAGGCCCGTCTTCGCACCGGCCGCCACGCCGACGCTCGATTCGATATAGGCCGCGGCCGGCGCGCCGCCGAGAAAGCCCGAGAAGATCGAGCTCAGCGAATCGGCCGTCAAAGCCCGCGCGCCGTTGACGATGCGGCCATGCTCGTCGAGCTGCCCCGACTGCCCCGCGACGGCGCGAATCGTGCCCGTGGCATCGAACACGGCGGTCATGACGAGTGCGAACACGCTCGGCAACACGGCGACGGACAGCGCGCCCTTGATATCCATCGCGCCGATCAGCGACGCATGCCCCGGCGCGCTCAATGAAGGCAGCGCAAAAATGCCGTGATACTTCACGCTGGGATCGAACGCCAGGCCGATCGCCGACACGGCTACCACGACGAGCAGAATGCCGCCGGGCACGCGACGCTTCTCCAGCCCGAAGATGGCGGCCAAGCCGATGACCGACATGATCACCGGGAACGCCGTGACATGACCTAGCGCGAGCGGCAAGCCGCCGCCCGAGTTCTTGACGACGAGACCGACGTCGTTCGATGCGATCAGCAGCAGGAACAGCCCGATGCCGATGCCGGTGCCATGTGCCACGCCGGCAGGCAGATTGCGCAAGATCCACGAACGCACGCCGGTAATCGAAATGCCGGTGAAGATGAGCCCCATCAAGAACACGGCGCCAAGCGCTATAGGCGGCGCGATGCCTTTGCCGAGCACGAGACCGAATGCAGTAAACGCCGTGAGCGAAATCGCGCAGCCGATCGCGATCGGCAGCTTCGCCCACAAGCCCATCAACAGGGAACCGAACGCCGTCGTGAGACACACCGCGACGAAGACGGCGCTCGTATCGAAGCCCGCGCGGCCGAGCATGCCGGGCACGACGAACACCGAATAGACCATCGCCAGGAAGGTAGTGATGCCCGCGACGATTTCGCCTCGCTGCGTGCTGCCGCGCGCGGAAATGCCGAAGTAGCGATCGACGACGCCCTTGTCCGCGAAGTCGTCTGTCGCGCCAATGCCGACGACCGGCTGCGCGTGGGTATCACTCATGAGCTTGCTCCTTTATCAGCATGCTGAAACGGTCCTTACGGGCCGTCGTCAGGTTTGTCTCGAATCTATTGGATCTATTTGGTCTATTGGATCTCGTGGGCTCGGGCTAGTCGGCGACATGTGCGCGAGCCTTGGCGAAGGTTAGGCGAACGGCGCCTCGCGTCCCATCAGGCGACGGACATGCAGCCCATGTCGTAGCGCTTATATCGCTGTGAAACCGAGCTTTCGCGTAGCGCACCCGGTGTTTACGCCTAGCGCGGATCCGTTAAGGCCAGTATTCGAAGCAAGGAATGACAAAGAAGAGCCGGCTGCCGGCGACGCCCCCAGCGAGGTAGACCGCAAGGCGGTCGCTGCCGCGTCGATGCAAGACACGTGGTCAGCTTCGGCGTCGGCTTCAGCCCCGGTTTCGACTTGTCTTGTCGCTCAATCGCGCCGTACCTTCTGCCACCACATCCGTCCCGCCTGCAGATGCGGGTCTTGAATCGCGAGGTAGGTCGTGCTCCACAATTGCGCGGCGTTCGCCTCCGTGGCGTCGGCGCTATGCGTGCCGAACGCTTCGGCTTGATAGCTGCCGTTCGCGTACGACCACGTCCACATCTCCGAGGCGCGCATCTCCGACGCATTCGAAATTACTTGCCACACTTGCAATCGCGCGTTGGTGAGCAGCGTTCGCACATCAGCCGGCAAGTCGGTGCGCGCCAATTGCCGATCGAGGCCAGCTATCCACATGGCCTGTTGCCACGACCAGACGACGGTGCCGTGATAAGCCGCGTTCGTGAAGCGCGGCCACAACGACGTGGCGGCATAGGCGGGGTTGGCGATCAGCATGCCGGCGCCGGTGACGAGCCCCACCGGAAACGGCTGCACCGCGGGCGTCACGATGCGCGTCAGGTTATCGGCCGAAGGCGTGCCGAACAGCAAGGCGAAGCCGCCATCGGAGTTCAGCACCGAAATCGGGTTGCCTTGCTCGTCGAGCGACAGCGCGTAGAACGACACAGGGCCGGCCGGCGGCGTGCCGGTGGGTACGCCCGCTTGAGCCGCGTAGCTCGAGGCCGCTTGAGCGGCTTGCGCCTGGCTAATCGTGACTTCGAACAGCGCAGGCGCGGCCGACTCCCAGACGGAAGCCTCCTGCGCCGCATCGGCGAGCGCGGTTCGGTCGGCCGCGCCCAAGTATGGATCGAGCAGACCGCTGGCGAGAAAGCGGCTGGCCGCACGCAGGGCAGCGGGCACGAGCACCGCATTGACGTCGTAGGGATAGACGCCGCCGCCCAACCCGTCCGTACTGTCGCGCCAATTGCCGACGATCTCGCCCGTGCGCAAATGAATGAGATTGGTCACCGTGCTCTGCTGCGAAAACGGACGGGCCGTGTTCGCGACGCGCACGAGATTGGCGACGAAGCGCTGCCCGTTGCTCACCCCATCGGCGCCCGTCTGCGCCAAGAAGTTCGCCGCACGCGCAGCGCCGCGCGGATCGTCGATCAGCCAAGCCCCCATGATCGGGGCCAGCATGTAATCGCCGTCGATCATCTTGTAGTCGTAGGTCGGCGTGGGATCGTTCGGCCTGCCGTTCTTCGCATTGTCGATCAGCGCGAATTCGCCGATGCCCTCCTCGTGCGCCACCTTTCCGTCGGCGGACAGCCGCGTCAATACGGCGTTCAGCCCCGCTTCCACCGCGGTGGGTTGCAAGACTGGCATCAACATCCGGACGGAAATCAGCGTATCGCGGCCGAAGTACGTATCGTATTGCCACGATCCCGCCAGCAGCTTTTGCTGGTAGCTCAGAAACTCGACGACGTTTTGACTTTGCGGGTCGACGTTGACCGCACCGTTGAACAAGTCCGCGTGCGTGATCGGCGTCAGCGGGGTCTCCCCGCTTTGCGCGTGGATGCGCAATTGCAACCGGTTGCTCCCGCTGGCGGCCTGCAGCACGAGCCCGCCCGAGGCAGTCTTGACGACGGCGCCGCCGCCGAGCACCTCGACGGTGAGCGCATAGCCGGCCGCGCCATCCACGCGATCGCGCTGCCAGCGAATCGTGTTGTCGATGACGATGGGCGCGGTCTGCACGTTGGCCGGAGCGGGGTAGCCGCCGTTATAGTCGCGCATGAAGCGAACGGAGGTCAGCAGCGCCTGGCGAATCGACAAGTTCGCGACATCGACCGACACATCGGCGGACACGCCATAGAGATGCCGGCCGACCGTGTCGAGCACCGTCGAAGGCGCAAGCGGCGCGTCGAGCCGCCAATTGACGGCTTGCGCCGTGTCGTCGAACCAAATGCCGGTTCCGCTATTGCCGGCTGGAAAAACGACAAGCAACCGAGGCTTCGTGGATGAGCGCATCAACACGTGCGCCGCCACATTGCCTTGCCGAAAGAACGCGTTCGTCTGGCCGCCCGCCTCCATCTGGAATGCGAGCGACGACGCGGCGGACTGCGAATCGTCCCCGCCGCCCCCTCCCGAACAACCCGGCAGCGCGCTCGTCAGCGTCATCAAAAGACAAACCGCACAAGTGGAAAAGAACGTTCTCACGCATGCCTCCATGTCATTCGATGCTTATTGCGTTTTCATTGGCCGGGCGGCGATCGCCTGTGCTCGACCGAGAAACCAGCGTTGAGGCTGCTTGCGGCAGCACCGAGGTGAGCAATGGAAATGCCAGAGACATGTGGCGAGGCATGAGCGATTGCGTTGAGTTGGCATTGATCTAGATCAATGCGAACGCATTCCCCGGCTCGGCGCCGCAACCAAGCCGTCGCCGTCGCGCGGGAACAACAACCGCACATGGAACCCCTAAAACAGCCGTTTTTCATTGATCAGCCTAAACTCGCTGCCGATTTACGCCGTTATAGTGCGATGACCCTGATTGCTTTAGGTCATCGAGACCACCGGCTTTTGTATGCTGACAACCTTCCTTCGCGATCTTGCGACGCGGGCCGCGCAAGCCCTTCTGCGACCGCAAGCCACCGGCGGCCCGCACGGTTCGGCCTCGCGCTTCGACGTGAATCGCAACCTGGTCACGCTCGCCCTCACGGGCAGCGGCACAGGCCTTTGGGACCGCGATGTCGTCACCGGTGAAATCCACTATTCGCCCGCGTGGAAAGCGCTGCTCGGCTATGGGCCGCACGAACTGAGCACGCGAATCGAAGACGCCTACGAGCGCGTGCATCCCGCCGACCTCGCTCACGTGCAAGCGACGATGCAGGCGCACTTCGAGAACAAGACGGACAGCTATGCCGTCGAACATCGCATTCGCCGCAAGGACGGCAGCTACATCTGGATCTGCAGCCGCGGCAAGGTCGTGAGCCGCGACAGCGAAGGCCGCGCGCAACGGATGGTCGGCACGAGCACGGACATCACCGCGCTGCGCGAAACAGCCGCGAGCCTGCAGCATACGATCGACCTGATCACGAATCTGACCAACGAAGTGCCGGGCCTCGTCTTTCAATATCGACTAGGCGCCGACGGTCGCGGGGCGTTTCCTTATGCCAGCGACGGCATCCGCGACGTGTACGAACTAACGCCCGCCGATGTCATGCTGAGCGCCGATGCGGTCGAGGCGCGCATCGACCCGCGCGATGTCGCCGCTTACCGGCGATCGCTGCGCGATTCCGCCGCGAACCTGACGCCGTGGCATCTCGAGTATCGCGTCGATCTGCCGAGCCAGGGTGCATGCTGGCGTCAAGGTGACGCCCGTCCGCAGCGCATGCCAGACGGCAGCACGCTATGGCACGGCTTCATCACGGATGCGACCGATCGAAAGCGGATCGAAGCGGAATTGCAGGAGCTTGCGACGATCGACCACCTGACGCAATTGCCGAATCGCCGCCATTTCACGTTTCAAAGCGAAGCGGAACTTACGCGCCTACGCAATGCGGAAATGGGCATCGCTGCCGTGCTGATGCTCGACCTCGATCACTTCAAGGCGCTCAACGATCGCTGGGGCCATGCCCTCGGCGACCGTGCGCTGAGCCACTTCGCGCAATTGTTGCGGGCGGAAGCGCGGATGGGCGACCTCATCGGGCGGATCGGCGGCGAAGAATTCGCGGTGGTGCTGCCGCATGCCAGCACCGATGATGCAGTCGCCTTCGCGCAACGCGTGCAGCGGCGCATCGACGAAGCCCCCCTCGTCGACGGCGGCTTGCCGATCGCCCTCACCGTCAGCATCGGCATCGACGGCATGCGCTCGACCGACGCCGGCGCCTATCAAGCGCTCTCGCGCTGCGATAAAGCGCTCTACGTCGCAAAGGAGCGCGGACGCAACCGGATAGAAATCTTCGAGGAACAATAACGGGGCGGGTGCTGCACGGCCGGCGAAGAAGCCGCGCTTTCTCCTTAACGCGCCCTCACGTCTACCGCGACTTCCACCTGGTGGTCGCCGCCGCCTAGAATCGTGCCGCGCAGCAACGATACGTCGCTGTAGTCTCGCCCCAGCGCGAGCGTCACATGGTTGAGATCGGCAAGAACGTCATTGGTCGGATCGAGATCGATCCACCCGTTCGTGGGGCAATACACCGACACCCATGCATGCGATGCGTCGGCTCCGATCAAACGGGCTGTCCCAGCGGGCGCCTCGTTGCGTAAATAGCCGCTGACGTAGCGCGCGGCGAGCCCGAGCGAGCGTAAGCAGCCGATCATGACCTGCGAGAAGTCCTGACACACGCCCTGCTTCATCGCGAATGCACGCTGCGCGGGCGTATCGAAAGCCGTAGCCCTCGGTTTGTATTCGAAGTCGCGGTGGATTCGCTGCATGAGATCGATCGCCCCGGCCGCGAGCGACGCATTCGGTGCGAAGCTCGCGGCCGCGTATTCGCGGAGCGCGTCGCTCGTCACGATGTTGGGTGAATCGAAACAGAATTCGCTTTCGGGCCGATAGGTTCCCCCCACACGAAAGCGAAGCGCGCTTGCGACACCTTCCCAGGCTGGAGATGCATCGGCGTTCAGCGCGTGAAAGCGCGGCGATAAACGGACCGTCGTTTCGCACGTGAGCTGCAATGTGTCGTGCGGCGTATCGAACGCGAAATACAGGACTTCGTTGCCGAAGGCGTCGATCCGTGTCGAACGATATGAAGGCGACGGTTCGATTCGTGTCTCGTGCGCGAGCACGCGTTGCCAAGGCAACGATAGCGGCCGGATCGTCGCCAAGTGCTGAGCCGTCTCGACGGGCGTCGAATAACGATAAACCGTGTCGTGCGACACGCACAGCACGACGTCTTGCGGCGCGCTCATGCGGACACCCTCGACATCATCGGGCTCGCGTGCGTGAAATACCGCGCACCGATCGCGTTGGATGCGGCGCCCACGGCGGCCGAGAGTCGATCGCACAACGCGAGCAGCGTATCGAACTTGCCCGCGCCGCCGGCTTGGCACAGGCTCGCCAAATCGGGCAAGGTCGACACCGGCGGCAGCAAATCGTCGAAACCCGCGGGCCGATTGCCCGAGCGTTCGGCGATTTCGGCAATCTTTCTCGACAAACGGTCATAGACGCCGTACAAACCGCGCGGGTTCGTGGGATCGACCACCAGCAAATGGAGCAGCGCCGGCACTTCGTAGCGGCCCGGATAGCGCGACCGATAGGTCAGCGTGCTGTCGAACAGTTGCAGCAGGACATCGAAGGCCGCCGGCGTGGCCAGCATTGAGCTCTCGGCTACGGCATGCAGCAGCGTCGACATGGCGGTCACGCGCTCGATGTGCCGGCCCACGAACAGCAATCGCCATGCGTCGTCGCGCACCATACGGTCCCCTTGCGCTCCGCTGATCGACGAAAGCTGCATCGCCAGCGTCTCGAGCGCGCCCATCAGCGCGACGCGCTCGTACGATTCGTGCCGATCGCCGCGCAGCATCGGCGCCACGCTCGATCGATCGCCCGGCTCGGGGGCCAAGGACAGCGCCCGCAATGCGTCGCGAAAGTCGTTGCGCGAAGCGAGTACGGTGCGCCAGTGATCGTTCGATAGCCGCGCGCGAATCTCGCCGCAGGCGCGCGCCTGGCTGGCCAAGATTTGCCCGACGCTCGCGCAGCCGGAGCGTTCGTGCAGATTGGCGACGAGCGTGCGCTCGAAGGCTTGCCGCGTCGAACGCGCCAGCGTATCGATGCCGGGTATCAATTCCGAACGCGCGGCCAGCTCCGCCAAGGTGACCAGCATTTCATCGTCATCGAGGCTGTCGAGCGAACCGAGAATCAAACGCGACAAGCGCACGCTGTTCTCGGCGCGCTCGCCGTAGCGCCCCGCCCAGAACAAATTCTCCGCGGCCCGGCTCGACACGGTGCGCTCGTGCCGCGCGACATCGTGCGGCTGCATCGGCGTGGGCAAGAGCGAGGAGGCCGGGGCCGCATGACTCGAGAGCACCCAGGTGTCGACAGTGCTGCCGCCCGCGTGCATCGACAGGTTAGCCTGCCCTTCGCCCGCCACGCGCGTGAAGCTGCCGGGCAGCACGTGCCATTGCCCGTCCACGCCCGCGATCGCATAAGCGCGAAGCGCGCAGGCCCGCCGCCAGAGGGCGCCGTCGCGATAGTGCGGCATGCACGAATACGGCAGCGGCGCTTGAACCGTGAAAGCATCGGGATGACGCGCGATCCGCTCCTTCCAAGCATCCAAGCGAACCCTTCCCAACTTGGCGCGAGGCGGCGATGACTCGGGCGAGGCCCCGGCCGCACGCGGCCATGTCGGCGACAACCAAGCTTCCTGAAGTTGTCCGAAGGCGTCCGCCATCACGGGCGCCTCGCCGCACCACCAGGTCGGCACGCTCGGCAATGCCAACGTTTCGCCGAGCAGCGCCTCGGCAAGCGCCGGCAAAAAGCCATTCAATGCAGGCGACTCGACGAAACCCGCGCCGGGCACGTTCGAGACCGCGACATTGCCCGCGCGCATGACCTGCAGCAAGCCCGGCACGCCGATCGTCGAATCGGCGCGCAGCTCCACCGGGTCGCAAAACGTATCGTCCAATCGGCGCATCAGACCATGCACGCGTTCGAGGCCCGCGAGCGTCTTCAGATAGAGCTTATCGCCGCGCACGGTCAAATCGGTGCCCTCCACGAGGGTCAGGCCGAGGTAGCGTGCAAGGAAGGCGTGTTCGAAATACGTCTCGCTGTAGGGCCCGGGGCTCAGCAGCGCGATATGCGGAGAATCGCCCCGGCGGCGGCGCTCTTGCTCGTCCATCGACGCGCTGGCCGCGGCCGCGAGCGCCGCGATCAATTCGGCGTAAAACGGCGCGAGCCGCCGCACGCGCATCGCCCGATAGGGCTCGGCGAACAGGTTCGATACGATGAGCCGGTTTTCGAGCGCGTAGCCCAGGCCCGACGGCGCCTGCGCGCGATGGCCGATCACCGTCCATGCGCCATCCGGCGCGCGCGCGAGATCGACGGCGACGATTTGAAGATAGCGCCCCCCGGCGGGACGATAGCCCTTCAACGCCCGCAGGTAGCCCGGATTCCCGAACACGAGGGCGGGCGGCAGCAAACCGCGAGCGAGCGAGGATTGTGGTCCGTAAACATCGGCCACGAGCGCATCGAGCAATCGGGCGCGCTGCGCGACGCCCTGCTCGATCGCAGCCCATTCGTGCTCCTCGATGATGAGCGGCAGCGCGTCCAGCACCCACGGCCGAGGGCCGTCGTTCTCCGCGTAGACGTTATAGGTGATGTCGTTGTCGCGGATCTGTCGCGCGACGGATGCACAAGCGACATCGAGCCCGGCCACCCCATCCGCCCCCAGCCCCCCGAAAAACCGCTGCCACGGCTCGCGCAGCGCGCCTGCCGCGTCGCGCAATTCATCCCAATGCCCGGCGCGGGGCGGTACGTCGCGCAGGCGGGCCAGCGCGTAGACCGCATCGGCACGCGTTTCGAACGGCAGCGTGGATTGGTAAGGCAAGATCGTTTGTGCTCGGTTCAATCATCATTGGCCGGATAACGCCGCAGATCGAGCGTGAACGGAAACTCGAGGCTGCGCCGGGGCTCCTTCACGACCGCCGGGCCAGGCGTATGGCCGATCGTGAAGAACCGGGCGCGCCGCCGACTTTGCGCTTCATAGGCATTGACAGGAAACGCCGCGTAGTTGCGTCCGCCCGGATGGCTGACATGATACCGGCATCCGCCCACCGAGCGAGCGTTCCATGTGTCGACGACATCGAACGTGAGCGGCGCGTGCACGCCGATCGTCGGGTGCAGCGCCGCCGCCTGCCGCCAGGCGCGGAATCGCACGCCGCCCACGTACTCGCTCGAACGGCCCGTGGGTTGCAAAGCGAGTGGGACGCCGTTGACAGTGACGACGTGCCGGTTCTCGTTCATGCCGAGCACGCACACCTCCATTCGCTCGAGCGACGAATCGACGAACCGAACGGTGCCCCCGGCGGCCCCCTCCTCGCCCATCACGTGCCAAGGCTCGAGCGCGTGACGCAACGTGAGCGTCATGCCGTCGATGCGCGTCTCGCCCACGAAAGGGAAGCGAAACTCGAAATGCGGCTCGAACCAGGTGCGATCGAACGCATAGCCGGCCTCGCGCAAATCGGCGAGAACATCGTCGAAGTCCATTCGAACGAAGGTGCCGAGCATGAAACGGTCATGCAGTTCCGGACCCCACCGCGTGAGCCGCGCGCGATAAGGCGTGCGCCAGAACCGCGCCAAGAGCGCGCGCAACAGCAGCTGCTGCACGAGGCTCATCCGCGCGTGGGGCGGCATTTCGAATCCGCGCAGTTCGAGCAGGCCCAGGCGGCCCGTCGGCCCATCCGGCGAATAAAGCTTGTCGATGCAAAATTCCGCGCGATGCGTATTGCCGGTGACGTCGATCAAGACGTTGCGCAGCGTGCGATCGATCAACCAGGGGGGAATCCGGCCACCGGTCGCGCCGTCTCTTCCCTGAAGCAAGGCGAGTTGGCGCTCGATCTCGGTGAGTGCGATTTCGAGTTCGTAGACCTGATCGTTGCGCGCCTCGTCGATCCGCGGCGCCTGGCTCGTCGGCCCGATGAACAGCCCGGAAAATAGATAGGACAACGAAGGATGATTGTGCCAATAGGCGATCAGGCTCGCCAGCAGGTCGGGCCGCCGCAAGAACGGACTGTCTGCCGGCGTCGCGCCGCCCATGACCATATGATTGCCCCCGCCCGTGCCCGTGTGCCGGCCGTCGAGCATGAACTTCTCGGGGCCCAGATGCGATTCGTGCGCGACGCGATAGAGGTGCTCGGTGTGGTCGACGAGTTCGCTCCAGCTCGCGGCCGGGTGAATGTTGACTTCGACCACGCCGGGGTCGGGCGTGACCTGCAGCATCTTCAGGCGCGCGTCGCGGGGCGGCGGATAGCCTTCGATCACCACCTTGACATCGAGTTCGGCTGCGGTGGCCTCGACGGCCGAAAGCAAATCGAGGTAGTCGTCGAGTGTCGCTAGCGGCGGCATGAAGACATAAAGCGCGCGATGCCCCTCGTCCCGAGCCTGCGCCTCGGCTTCAGGCCCGGCCGCGCGCACCGTCGCGCGCGCTTCCACGCACAGCGCGGTGCGCTTGATCCCAGCGGCCGATTCTCCCGCTTCGGGGGCTCGCATACTGTCGCTGCCGCCCACCTCTCGATGTTGCGTTTCGGAAGACGGTGCAGCGTAATGCATGCGCAATTGCGCCGCGGCCCGCAATGGGGACTGCGGCGCGAACGGATCATGCTCGTGTTGCCACGGATAGTCGGCGGCCGACACCCAGGGCAGCGAATCGAGCGGCAAGCGATAACCCATCGGCGAGTCGCCCGGGATCAAATACATGCGCTCGTCGCGGAAGAACCAAGGCCCCGTGACCCAACGCGGCCCGGCGAGCGGCGCCTGCGGCGATTCCCCGACGCCCGAATCGGCGGCCTCGCGCTCGATCGGCAATGCGTACCCCGTCACGGCCTGCAGCCCGGCATCGAATACCCGGCGCAAACGCACGCGTTCGAGCGCGTCGTCGAGACGCGAGTCGAACGGATCGACGTTCACCGGCAAGCGCCGCTCGCGCCACAGGTAGTACCACACGTCTTCGTAGCCGGCCTGCACGTGCGCATCGTCGAGGGAAAGCTTGCGGGCGAGACATCGGATGAAGCGCTCGGCGTCTTGCGCCGAGTAATCCATCGGCTCGCGTTCATCGGCGAAGCGGGCGCTGTCTTGCCAGCAGGGCTCGCCGTCGGCGCGCCAATAGAGCGACAACGCCCACCGCGGCAACTGCTCGCCCGGATACCACTTGCCCTGCCCCATGTGCAAAAAGCCGTTCGCGCCGTAACGCGCGCGCAGCTTGTCCATGAGCGCCACCGCATAGCCGCGCTTGGTGGGGCCGAGCGCATCGATGTTCCATTCCGCCGAATCGCGCTCGCGCACGGAGACGAACGTCGGCTCGCCGCCCATCGTCAATCGCACGTCCATCGCCGCGAGATCGGCGTCGACGGTCTCGCCCATGCGAAGCACGTCGTCCCAGACAGGCTCGGCGTAGGGCTTCGTCACGCGCGGCGCTTCCTCGATCCGCGCGATCGTCATCGAATGCTCGAACTCGACTTCGCACGCCTCGAGTTCGCCCGCGATCGGCGCGGCGCTCCCCGGTTGCGGCGTGCAGGCGAGCGGAATGTGCCCCTCGCCGGCAAGCAGCCCCGAAGTGGGATCGAGCCCGATCCACCCCGCCCCGGGCAAGTAGACCTCGCACCACGCGTGCAGATCGGTGAAATCCGATTCCGCGCCGCTCGGGCCGTCGAGCGCCTTCACATCGGGAGCCAGCTGAAGCAGATAGCCGGATACGAAGCGCGCGGCGAACCCGAGTTGACGCAATGTCTGCACGAGCAGCCAGCCGGTGTCGCGGCACGACCCGCACGCGCGGGCAAGCGTTTCCTCGGGGGTCTGGACGCCCGGCTCCAGACGGACGAGATATCGAATTTCGCCGGCCAACCGCTGATTGAGCCCGACGAGAAAATCGATGGTTGCGCACGGCGTGCGATCGATGCTTTCGACGAAAGCAGCGAAGCGCGGCGTCGGGGCGCTGCCCGCCAGGTACGGCGCCAATTCGCCCGCCAGCTCCGGTTCGTAATTGAACGGAAAGCGCTCGGCCTCGGGTTCGAGAAAGAAATCGAACGGGTTGTAGACCGAGAGTTCCGCGACGAGCTCCACCGTCACGCGAAACACGTCCGTTCGCTCCGGAAACACGAGCCGCGCTTGATAATTGGCGAACGCATCCTGCTGCCAATTGACGAAGTGTTGCGCGGGTTCGGCCCGCAACGAGTAGCTCAAGATCGGCGTGCGGCAATGTGGCGCCGGCCGCAGGCGCACCACCTGCGGCCCAAGCGCCACGAGCCGATCGTAGCGATACTGCGTGACATGAGTTAGCGCGACGCGAATCGACACGAAGCCACCCCGATAGGAAGAAGAGAAAGCGCGTCGGCCGTCATGCGGCCTGTTGCGCGGCGAATTCCGAAGGCGGCGTTAACGGCACGAGGAAGTCGCGGCTGATGCAGCTCGCCAGCTCGTTTACGCGCACGAGGAAATCGGTCAGCCAGGTGTGCAGCCCACCGCTCAAAATATCGTCGATATGCGAGGTATAGACGTGCTCGCGCAATTGCGCGGCCATCGTTTCCGCAGGCGCGCAGCGTCCGTTGCGCACCCGCGCGACAATCTGACAGACTTCATCGAGACTGGCGGCAAGCGAGCGAGGCCAATCGCCGTTCAGAATCAGCAGATCGGCCACGCGCTCGGGCGTCACCACGTCGCGATACAGCTTGCGATAGGCCTCGAAGCCCGACACCGAGCGCAACACGGCCGCCCAGTGGTAGTAGTCGAGCGATGGCGACGGCGCCGGGGCAGGCGCATTTTCCGCCCGGCACTGCTCGAGCATCTCGTACTTCACGTCGAGGATGCGGGCCGTATTGTCGGCGCGCTCCAAGAACGTGCCGATCCGCATGAAGTGGAAGGCATCGTCCTTGAGCATCGTTCCGGCCTGCACCCCGCGCGAGAGATGCGACCTGAATTTGACCCATTCGAAGAACTCCGCCGGGTCCATTTCCAGTACACCGTCCGCCAGCCTGCGCAATGCTTCGAGCCAGGTCGTATTGAGCGTTTCCCAGAGGTCGGTCGTGATCGCGCCGCGCACGGCGCGCGCGTTTTCCCGTGCGGCGCGCAGACAGCTGACGATCGACGAAAGGTTCGTCGAATCGCTCGACATGAACGCGATGACGTCGCGACTTGCCATGCTCGGATGCATAGCCGCGAAATGATCGACGAGTTCGGAAATCGAAAGCATCGCCCGCCACCCGAGCGAGGCGTACTCGTCCGATTGCGGCAGCAGCGACAGTTGATAATTGGCATCGAGCATGCGGGCCGTGTTTTCGGCCCGCTCGGTATAGCGCGCCATCCAGAACAGATGGTCGGCGGTGCGGCTTAACATGGACGGCTCCCCAAAATGCGTTGATCGACTCGATGCCGCCTGAGCGCGGCAAGCCGTTAGGCGGCTGTTGCGCTTACTGCTCGAGTACCCAGGTATCTTTCGTGCCGCCGCCTTGCGACGAATTGACCACGAGCGAGCCTTCTCGCAGCGCCACGCGCGTGAGGCCGCCCGGCACCATCCGCACCTGCTCGCCCGACAGGACGAAAGGACGTAGATCGATATGCCGCGGTGCGATGCCCGCTTCGACATAGGTCGGGCAGGTAGAGAGCGCGAGCGTGGGCTGGGCGATGTACTTGTCGGGGTGCGCTATCAGCGCGGCGCGAAAGGCCTCGATCTCGGCCGTGGTCGACGCCGGGCCCACGAGCATGCCGTAGCCGCCGGCCCCGTGCGTTTCCTTGACCACGAGTTCGGGCAGATGGTCGAGCACGTACCGCAGGTCGTCTTCCTTTCTGCACATGTAGGTGGGCACGTTGTTGAGGATCGGCTCTTCGCCCAGATAGAAGCGCACCATGTCGGGCACGTACGGGTAGATCGACTTGTCGTCGGCGACGCCCGTGCCGATCGCATTAGCCAGCGTGACGTTGCCTTGGCGATAGGCGGAAACGAGCCCCGATACGCCGAGTGCGGAATCGGCGCGAAACACGGTAGGGTCGAGAAAATCGTCGTCGACGCGCCGATAGATGACATCGACTCGTTGCGGGCCTTGCGTCGTGCGCATGTAGACGAAGCCGCCATCGACGAACAAATCTTGCCCTTCCACGAGCTCCACGCCCATTTGCTGCGCGAGGAACGCGTGCTCGAAGTACGCCGAGTTGTACATGCCCGGCGTGAGGACGACGATCGTCGGATCGTCGACGTGAGCGGGCGCCGCCGCGCGCAACGTATCGAGCAGCAGATCGGGGTAATGCTCGACGGGCGCGACGCGGTTGCGCGCAAACAAATCGGGAAACAACCGCATCATCGTCTTGCGGTTCTCCAGCATGTACGAGACGCCCGAAGGCACGCGCAGATTGTCTTCGAGCACATAGAATTCGCCCGCGCCCGCGCGCACGATATCGATGCCGGCGATATGGGCATAGATGTCGCGCGCCACGCTCACCCCTTTCATCTCGGGACGATATTGGCCGTTGGCGACGATCTGCTCGTGCGGAATGACGCCCGCGCGGACGATGTCCTGATCGTGATAGATATCGAAGATGAACCGATTGAGCGCATTGACGCGTTGACGCAGGCCGCGCTCCAACGCGGCCCACTCGTGAGCCGGGAAGATGCGGGGGATGACGTCGAAAGGAATCGTGCGCTCGGCGCCGTTGCCGCCGTTGTCCTTCGCGCCGTAGACGGCGAACGTGATGCCGACGCGACGGAAGTTGACCTCCGCCTCGCCGCGCTTATTGCGGATCTGCTGCTCGCTTTGGCCACACATCCAATCGAAGTACGCTCGGTAGTGCGTGCGCGGGTCGCCCACCGCATGGAATGCCGCTGTCGGCACGCCCGCGACGGCGCAGGCGTCGCGCTCGAACATCTCGCTGAAGAATGCTTGCGTCATGACCGGTCTTCCGTTCGTTGTCGTCGTACAGTCGTACTGTCGAACCCGATCGCCGCTGCCCTCTTTGGGCGCATGCACACGCGCTAGCGATGTCGATAAAGGCACGCTGCCGGATCGGCAGGCCTACGTTGCCCGATCGAGTGACCGAATGCGAAGCAGCTCGAAGACGAATCGCTCGCACCGGTGGAAAGCCGCGCATGACAGCACGCTCCGAGGGCAGAAACAACCAGGCGTCGGGCCAGACAAAGCAACTCGCGTGCCGACGTCGCTAAGCCTTTCTGGGTAAGGCAAAGCCGGAACACCCAGCGTTCGTGCGGCGAGGCGTTCGCACCAACACGAGGCATGCTGAATCGTTCCATGCACCGCGTCGACACGCCATGCGAGAAGTTGGGTGGCGGCGATTCGATGCGGCGGGTTTGTTACTCGCCTATCGTGCGCTCGCTCACAGCGGTGCGCGTCGCCCCGCACGACAATGGTTTCGCTGGTGACCGACTTCGATAAAACCATTCAATAACCAGTAGCCCGGCCACCCGCATGACAACTATTCAGTGGGGGTGAGCCGTGCGTAGCAAGACCCGAGGGACCCAAGCCAAAACCATGCGCCGGAGCGCGGCAACGATCGCGCTGCTTGGCGGCGCGGTATTCGTTTCACTCGCCGTACCCGGCGCTCAAGCGGGGATGCCATCCGCCAAAACCGCGCGTGCGTCGCCGTCGCCCGTCGTCGCCAACCCCGCACAAATCGATTTTGCGGCGATGGTCGAACGCTATGGACCGGCGGTCGTGAACGTCAGCCCACTGGGGCAAAGCACGCAGGGGATCCAGGGGATGCAAAGCGATGCGCCCGATCCGCAAAGCGGCACGCTTGGCCTCGACAATCTCGATCCGGACGACCCGATGTTCGCGCTGTTCCGCGCGGCATCGGCGCCGCCTACGGCGCAGTCGACCGTGCCCGAGCCGCCACGTGTCGTTTGGGGCACGGGCTCGGGTTTCATTGTCAGCCCCGACGGGATGGTCGTGACGACCGCGCATATCGTCAATCGCGCCGAGCAGGTCACGGTCACGTTGACGGACCGCCGCCGATTCAAGGCCACCGTCCTGGGCGTCGATCCCCAAACCGATGTAGCGCTGCTGCAGATCGAAGGTGCGAACAAGCTGCCGGCGATCCGGCTCGGCGACGCGTCGCGCGTCCGCGTAGGCGAGCGTGTGCTGGCGCTCGGATCGCCCGACGGCCCGCAAAACGCCGCCACGTCCGGGCTCGTCAGCGTCACCCCGCACGCCCTACCCGACGGCAATGCATTCACGTTCCTAGAAACCGACATCGCCGCCGATCCGGACAACTCGGGCGGACCGTTGCTCGACCGAACCGGTGCGGCGATCGGCGTCAACGTGCAGGTCTATGCCGACACGGGGCGGTATCGAACGATGACGCTCGCGATTCCGATCGATGCGGCGATCAAGCTGCGCGCTCAATTGCAAGGCCAGGGAAAGGTGGCCGGGGGCAGCTTGGACGTCCAGGTGCAGGACGTCGACCCGGGCCTTGCCGCTGCGTTCGGGTTGCCGCATGCGGCGGGGGCGCTCGTCACCGCTGTCGCGTCGACGGGAAGACACGGGGGCGTCGCCAACGGCCTGAAACCCGGCGACGTCATCACGCGCATCAATGGCAAGCCTGTCGAGCATCAGGCAGACCTGACCGACTACGTCTCGGCGCTTCAGCCGGGTTCGAAAGTCGCGCTCGCCGTGATTCGAAACAAAAAGCCCATGGCTGTGACGGTGGTGGTCGTGCCGCGTGCGGATGGTGGATCCGCCGCGATGGCGACGACGTTGCCGGGCGGATCGGGGCAAAAGAACGTCATCGAGCGGTTGGGGCTTTCCGTGCATGCGCTCAGCGATGACGAGCGACGTTCCAGCGGTCTGCCCTATGGCGTGATGGTCGATGCCGCGGAGGGGACGGCCGCCAATGCAGGGATTCAAGGGGGGGACGTGGTGCTTTCCGTCAACAGCGAAGCGGTCA
>DATJJH010000027.1:0-4248 GCA_035492395.1 Trinickia sp.
ATCGAAGCCTTCGCGCTGCCCGATCGCGCGAATCACATCGGGCATGACGCCTTGAATCTCATGCGTCTTCAGATCCAAGAACGCATTGGGAACGCTCGACGGCGTCGTCCCCGCCGAAATCTTGATGGTTGCCGCGCTTGCATGGCTGGCGCCGAACGCCATCGAGGTAATCAAAGCCGCGGCAGCGAGAATTCGCTGAAAGACGCTGGCCTGCGCGCGGAAAACGGTTTTCGATGTGTGGTGATACATGACGGATCCTTAACGAAAAAGCTTCGGACAACTGAGGCGAAAGCAAGGGACACGGCGTCGCTCGATTGCCTTCAGCCCGCGATGGAAAGCACTATGCAAATGCGATGCGTTTCCCCCTATCGAACGACTTCCAACAAGACCCCTTGCGTATGGCCGCGTTCGCCGCCCGTATCGCGGGCTACAACATGGCCTGACTGATCAGCCCATACAACCTGTAGACCGGGTCGTACGCCCCCGTGTGCGCGCTGGCCGGGGCGTTGCGAACCATCTTCGAGCAGGTGTCGACTCGTTTCAGCCCCTGGCCGATCAACCAGTCGGGCAAGCTCGTTCCCGTGGGTACGTCGATGCGAACGAATTCGCCCTCGCGTCCGGCAAGCCAATATCCGATCAGCGCTTTTGCACGCGCATCGTCGCGCGCGCGCAGCGCGACCACGGGGCCGATCACGTATCCGCGGCCAAAGCGCCGCAGCACCGAAAATCCGACGATCTCGCCGTCGCGCTCGAGCACGACGCTTTCCCCTCGCTCGAGCAAGGCCGACAAAAGCGCATGGCGCTCCAGCCCGGAAGCGCGCGACGCGAGTTCAATGAGGTATGGAAAGTCGGCCCGCGTTCCTGGCCGCAGTTGCTCACCGTCGAGCAGCACGATCGGCTCAGCCTTTCCCACGTTCCCGTGATACTGATCCAACGATCCGCACACGCTGAAGCCGAGCTTTTCGTAGAGCGGCTGGCCGGCCTGCGTCGCATGCAGGAATGTAATGCGTGGTCCCAGCTCTTCGAGGACGATCTCCATCAGCTTGCGGCCAATGCCCCTGCCCTGGTGTCCGGACGATACGATGACGTGACCGAGCGAGGCGCGGTCCGCTCCGAACTTCCAGCACATCGCGGTGCCGATGACGACGCCATCGTCTTCGGCCGCGAACCCTATCGACGTATTGGCGGAAAATTGCCAATCTTCCGGCCTGTAGGGCCAGCCTAGCGCCATCGAAAGCGCATGAGCCGCAGGTACATCAGCCGGGCCGAACGTTCGATACCGGAGACTCCCAATCGATGGCGAGACGTTCAAAGCACACTCCCGTTTCATTACGCGATCCTTGCAAACATTGCGCGCCGCGCTTCCGGCGCCCGCGCGGCACATCACATCCGCCCCGTCGATGCAGCGAACTATAGAAACAAATCTTTTGCCCGTGCTTAATAGCCAATAAACCCATCGTTAAACCTGGGTTAACGGTTGACCGCACGCTCGCGCCGGTCCGGTGCGCCGGCGTATCTCGGTGGCCCGATACCGGAACGCGACGCCCGCCCCGCCCTCCCTGCTTGCATCGGCACGGTGCTCAACGGCTGAACATTCAATCCGACTTAACGCACACTTTATCCATCGTTAAGCACAAATTCTCGGTCCGCTTCTATAGTGGCTCATCCGAATGCGCGAACCGGCGCGGATGCCGGGCGCACGATGAATCGCCAGGAGCCTTAAATGAATTTGAAGTCGTTGAATACGCCCGCCGCATTGATCGATGTCGCGCGTATGCACCACAACATCGAACGAATGCAGCAGCGCATGAATGCGCTCGGCGTCAGCTTCCGGCCGCACGTCAAGACCAGCAAGTGCGAGCAGGTAGTGAGGGCCCAAATTGAGGCCGGTGCAAGAGGCATCACCGTCTCCACCCTCAAGGAAGCGGAACAATTTTTCGCCAGCGGCGTCCGCGATATCGTCTACGCCGTCGGCATCGCACCGACGAAGCTCGCTCAAGCGCTGGCGTTGCGCCGGAAAGGCTGCGACCTGAAGATCGTCGCCGATAGCATTGCCTGTGCCGAGGCCATCGTCGCTTTCGGCCGGGATCAGGCAGAACGTTTTGAAGTGTGGATCGAGGTCGACGTGGACGGTCACCGTTCTGGGATCGAGCCCGACGACGACACGCTCCTCGCCGTCGCAACGACGCTCGAGCGCGGCGGCATGCACCTCGGCGGTGTGCTGGCGCATGCCGGCTCGAGCTACGACTACGATACCCATGACGAGCTCGTCCGCATTGCCGAACAGGAACGTTCCCGCTGCGTGCGGGCCGCCGAGCGCATTCGGGCGGCCGGCCTGCCATGCGACGTCGTCAGTATCGGATCGACGCCGACTGCACTGGCCGCCGAGCACCTGGAAGGCGTGACGGAAGTTCGCGCGGGCGTCTATGTCATGTTCGACCTCGTCATGCATAACGTGGGCGTGAACGACACGTCCGAGATTGCATTGAGCGTATTGACCACGGTGATCGGCCATCAGCGCGAGAAGGGCTGGGCCATCGTCGATGCGGGCTGGATGGCGATGAGCCGCGACCGCGGGACGCAGCGTCAGAAGCGAGACTTCGGCTACGGACTCGTTTGCCTCGAAAACGGCGAGGTGCTGAGCGAGTACTTGATGAGCGGAGCGAACCAAGAGCACGGCATCGTCTCCCGGTCGGGCGCCCCGGATCGCGAAATCGAGCAGCGCTTTCCGATCGGGACGCGTCTGCGCATCTTGCCGAACCACGCGTGCGCCACGGGCGCGCAGCATCCCGCCTATCAGGCGGTCGGCCCCGACGGAAGTGTCGAGACCTGGCCGCGCTTTTACGGCTGGTGAAGCGCGCCAAGGCCGGCAACACGGGTCGATCGCCATTTGCAGCGTCATACCGGACGATAAATCGCGTAAACCTTTGCGACCTGTTCGAGACTTTCCCAACTGCACCGCGCACCTTGCTCGACGAGGAAAATGTCTCCGCGCGAAAACGTCGCGGTGCGCCCCGTTTCGTCCACGAGCGTCACGCTGCCTTCGAGCAGATGCATGAGTTCGTAATGCGGGTAGCGCATTGCGATCCGATGATAGGGCGTCGAATCCCATGTGCCGCAGGTGAATTGCGCATCGGGAGATCGATAGTCCGTCTGATTGCGGCATTGCGGCGTGGGCGTGAGGAGCAGTTCCGCCAGCGGAGCGCCCGACGGCGCGAGTTGCGGGGCGCCGTCGATCGGCACGATCGCGCCGTCCGTGCCCTGGCCGCCAAGATAGCGCATGAAGATGGCCGAGGCAGGCGCTTGTGTCGCCCACGAAAAGCTGGCGCCGCGAGGGATGACGGCGCTGCTTCCGGCGCTGAGCGTGAGCGTGCGCTCGCCTTGCGTGAATGCAATCGCGCCTTCGGAGACGATAACGAATTCGTCTGCCGGTTGAGCCGAGATGGCGCCGCTGTCTTGCCCGAGCGCGATGACGCCGGCCGTGACAGGGCCCGCGGGCAAATCCAAAAAGCGGCGACGGGACTCGAAGCGATCGAGGCTCGCGCTAGCGTCAAGCGTGACGCCCTGGCCCGCGTCCGCCGCGAACGCATTCAGGTCGACGAAAGACCGTGGGCGGCTGGAAAGCGCGGCGAGTCGCTGCGCTTCGGATAAGTCGGGCCGAGATGGGTGTTGCATATCGTTCATATTGTTTCCTCCTGATTGCCTGCCGCGATCGGGTGTCGGCCGGCTTATTCCAACCCGCCCTGACAGAGCTATTTGATCGACAGATAGTCGTCGAGTCCGTACTTCGAGCCTTCGCGGCCATAGCCCGACTCTTTCACGCCGCCGAACGGCGCGGCGACCCATCGCCCACCGATGAAGTTGTCGGCGCGGATCAGAGCGCCCGCCTGCTCTTCTAATTTCGTGCTCACGAAAGCAGCTCCTTTTCGTGAATTGCGTTGCGTGGCAAGCGCGATTTCGATCCGCTCAATATCCGCGCGATCGATCGATTTGGCCGATCATGGGCTCGCCCGCCTGAAGGCGGCGCAAGTTTGCGAGCAATGCATCGGCAGCCGGCACGGCGCTCGTCGCGCTCGCGATATGCGGCGTGATGCGCACGCGCGGTTGGACCCACAGCGGGTGGTCCGCGGGCAGTGGTTCGGGATCGGTCACGTCAATGACAGCGCTGTGAATCTGGCCACGATCGAGCGCATCGAGCAGATCGCCCGCCACCAGCTGCGGCCCGCGGCCCACGTGCACGATCGATGC
>DATJJH010000028.1:0-53621 GCA_035492395.1 Trinickia sp.
CCGAGCATGTTGGGCAAATCTCCGCCGGCGATGGCAAGGCGCTCTCGGACGTCAATGTCGAGAAGCTCGTGCAAGCAATGGCCTCTTTCGCGCCGCCGGCAGCGGGACAAACGGCCATGACGGCTGACGAGCAGAAGGCGCTCCAGCCTGTCTTGGCAGCGAACTGGCGATAGTCGGAAGAATCCGCCGCCTGCTATAGGCAGCGGGCGTCCGTGTTACCCCGGCCTCCGGGTAGCAGGAACCCGAGGGTCTTTTACGCGTCGTGCTTGCACGACGCTTTTTTTTTGATGCGCCCGGCAGGGCGCACCCACTAGGGAAAGTACGACAGCATCGCTATGCGGGCGTTTGCCGGAATTGATCTGGCGGTCGAGAACGTGCCGGATGCGACCACGCTGCCGAAGTCCCGGCGGCTGCTGCTCGAGCATGACCTGACGCGCAAGCTGCTCGACGAGATTGGTATCTCGCTGTGCGAACGTAAGCGCTGCGCCGATTGTTCGCGACTCGCTTACTCAGTTAACGCTGACGCGGGTTTTTTCATTTAGTCCTTCAGCGGCGTTTGCTGACCTTGTTGGAAGGCCGAAATGATCGTCTGCGCCAGATCGAAGTGGGACGATTGCGTTGCGTAATACGCGGCGATGACGGTGCCGGCTACCGCGAGAACGACTGTAGACGCAGCCATCCACAAATGCGCTTTGAGGTTGGCGGCGCTTTCCGCGGCTACGTCCGCTCGCTGCGCTAGCAGTTCGATCCGTTTGTCGCGCTCGTCGAGACGCTTGTCGCGTTCATTGAGTCGTTCGTCGATTCGCTTGTCGCGTTCGTTGAGCCTTTCGATGAAGCGCTGTTCTCTCTCCTCGGCGCGCGCCGTGAACGCTTCCAACCGTACGCCGATCTCGCGAACGTGCGCATCCATCCGCGCTTCGACGGCTTCAATGCGGGTCTCAAACTCACGGCGTGAGGGTGGCGTCGCGGTATGAGCGGCCGCCATTGCGCGGTAGGCCGAAGTTCGACGACGGCCTCGTTGCCCCGATTTTCGATTCGTAAAATGCACCAATTCCAAGTTCACTCCGATGCAGCGTTGGTCTGAGGACTGAGGAACGCTTTGGCTCGTTCGGTTCCACCGAATGGTGCGCGCTGTCCTTTATTGAATCGCTGGATCCCGACGACAATCGATGGTGCGTGAAATCGTGCACCGCACCACGACCGTGCCCAGATTCGCGCGCATGGCGCAGAGTCGCCGCTCGAGTCTCTGGGTCTCGTTGGCGGATGGCGCCTTGCGTTATAAGCCTCGGCGCGAAACTGCCTCTCATTGGTACGGGACTTGCTTTCAAGGGCCCGCGACTCAACGACGGGCCGCAACACCGAAATACCGCAACACCAGTCATCTCTTCGCAACGCATTGGACAACGGCGTCCCCCGAACCCGCTCACGAGCGGTTTCGCGCGGGACGCCGTCGTCGTTTACCGGCCTGCACAATGTCCGAGAAAGCCACCTCGATCGATCTGCTCAATCTGCGCTCGCCGGCCATGCGCGCGTTTCATCTGGCATGGCTTGCGTTCTTCGTCTGCTTCTTCGCCTGGTTTGCTTGCGCGCCCCTCATGCCGCTGATCAAGCAGGAGTTTCGGCTGTCGGCCGACGACGTCGCGAAGATCAACATCGCGGCCGTCTCGATCACGATCCTCGCGCGTCTTGTCATCGGCCCGATGTGCGACCGCTATGGTCCGCGCAAGGTCTATGTCGGGCTGATGCTCGCGGGCGTGTTTCCGATGCTCGGCGCAGCGTTGTCGCAGAGCTATCACGCGTTCTTGCTGTGCCGGCTCGCGATCGGCGCGGTAGGCGCGAGCTTCGTCATCACGCAGTACCACACGTCGATCATGTTCGCGGGCAACGTGGTGGGGATCGCCAACGCCACCACGGCCGGATGGGGCAATGCCGGCGCGGGCGCCGCGCAGGTGCTCGTTCCGCTCATGCTTGCCGGCATCGTGGCGCTCGGCGCAAGCGAGGCGTCGGCATGGCGTCTCACGCTCGCTGTCTCCGGCCTCGCCATGCCGTTCGTCGCATGGTTGTACTGGCGCTTCGGCCAAGACTGCCCGCAAGGCAATTTCAAGGAATTGCGCGAGCGAGGCGTCCTCGTCGAGAGCGGGAAGAAGGGCGGATGGCGCAGCCTCGTCGCGGCCGGCCGCAACTACAGAGTGTGGATGCTGTTCGTGGCGTACGCCGCATGTTTCGGCGTCGAAGTGTTCATTCACAACGTCGCGGCCGTCTATTACGTCGATCGCTTTCATTTGTCGCTCGAAGGCGCCGGCGTGGCCGCGGGCAGTTTCGGGCTGTTGGCGATCGTCGCGCGGCCGCTGGGCGGCTGGCTGTCGGACCGTGCGGCGGCGCGGCGCCCTCTGTCCGTGCGATCCATGCTGCTGTTCGTGCTGATCGCCGGTGAAGGCGTGGCGCTGCTCGTCTTTTCTCAGGCGGAGCAGGCCGTGCCGGCCGTGATCGCCATGCTGCTGTTCGGCCTTTTCACGCACATGGCTTGTGGCGCAGCCTACGCACTCGTGCCGTTCATCAACCGCGACGCCCTTGGCGGGGTCGCCGGTATCGTGGGGGCAGGCGGCAACGTCGGCGCTGTGGCCGCGGGGTTCCTGCTCAAAGGCGAAGGCGACCTGCATCGCACACTCTTGACCCTCGGCGCCGTTGTGTGCGCGTCGTCCATCTGCGCCGTCGCCGTTCGCTTCAAGTCGGAGCAAGCGAGCCGTGAGCCGGTCCTCACCACCGCAAACTGACCCGCGAGCGATTATGTTGATCGATCATTTCGATGACGGTGGACGGCCGGTGCAAGACGACTCCCGTATTGAACGGTACGCGGACTCTTCCGATGGGGCGCTGCGTTTCGGCGGAAGCTCGCGGCCCGAGCGTCTTCGAGAGCGACGCACTTCGCTGCGGCGCGTGCGCGTGAGCTATCCCGAGCGCGCCGCTCGCGCCGGGACGAGATGAAGTTCGCCCACCCATTGCAATCGGCTTCACGGATTTTGTGCTGTGCTGCGCATACCCGTGCACCCGGCCTTCCGCGTCGTGGTGAGCCTGCCGCACCCTTCCGAAAGTGCGCCGGCCGCGTCAAGAACCGCCTTGTGGCTTTGTCAGACGAATCCTACGAGGCGGTCCTCATCTCCCACGTGAATCTCCGACTGCGCCGATTTCGCCACGCGGCGCGGTTTGGAATAATTCACCTCAACAAGTCGCACCACTGACCACGCAACGCAACGTTGCAGCAACGAGGCAGTTCGAAGATGTCCTGCCGGTAGCTCGAAGAAACAGGGTAGCCGCTTGAGCCTAGCGATTAGTTAGGACAACGAAGCGATATTAGCGTGTGACGGGCCGTGCGGCGACGCCGCGAGACCCCGACCCCTGGCCAACTTTCCTTTCGAGCTTCTGTCATGAAACGACGTCAATTCCTCGGCTGCCTCTCGGCGGCGGCAAGCAGCTACATTCTCGCGGCCTGCGGCGGCGGCGGTACGGATGCGACCGGCGCGGTTGCCGGTGCGGGCGCCAATGCGATCGCCAATGCGGCCATTGCAGTGTCGCCCAACGGCACGACGATACCCTCGGCGACGTCGATCACGACCAACTCCGGCAACGTTTGGACGCTTTCCAAGGGCTACGTTTACAAGAACGGCGTCAAGGACACGCACGCGTACAACATCGCGATGCTGCTTTGGTACAACGGTGCGATCTATAGCCAGAACACGAGCAAGGTGTTCTACAAGTTCATCGGCCCGTCGTGGCAGCAGTGTCTCGATCCGCGTCTTGGCGGCACCTCGGCCGACAACACGGCGATTCCGCCCGCGACGTACATCATCGACAAGTCGAACAACTACTGGACGATGTCGAACGGCGGCGTCTTCAAGAACAATGTGCAGGACCGCGCGGCGCCGAGCGCGGCGCTGCTGCTCTGGTACGGCGCGATGATCTACCTGAAGACGGGCAGCGGGCAGTTCCATGTTCGCTCGTTGATGGGCGAATGGCTGAGCTGTTCGGATCCGCGCGTTTCCAAGCCCGCGACGGCCGGCAAGTTCTACGGCATCAACGGGCACTACGATTATCCGTTCACGCCGACGCAAACGGTTGCGGCCCTTCAGGCGCTCGGTTGCACGACCTATCGTCTCGGCTGCGTCAACAAGTCGACGCAGTTGAACCCGCTGGTGGCGATGGCGAAGGCTTTCCAGACAGCAAATCTGGAGCTGTTCACGCTCGTCAACTACGGCCTGCGCGATTCGACGGGCACGCTTTATACGAGCGAGACGGCGGCCTACAACGGCGTCTTCGCGAACGCGGCGGCGATCGCCAAGGCGCTCGCGCCTTACGGCGTCACCACGTACGAGTGCGGCAACGAATTGACGCGCGACCCGGCGATCATCTTGAACTCCACGACGGCCGGCACGAAAGCAACCGACTTCAACAACTCGAACTGGCCGATCATGCGCGGCGCGATTCGCGGCATGATCGACGGGATCAAATCCGTGCAGCCGAGCGCGCGTTGCGGCGTGAACTTCTGCGTGGCCGATGTGGCCGCGGCGGACATGCTCTGGGACGGCAAGCAGCCGGACGGCTCCACGGGCCACCCGCAAGTGCGCTGGGATGTGACGACGTGGCACAACTACTCGCCGTATGGGGACATCTTCAACATCGGTACCGACGGAGCAGGGCCGGGCTTCAACCTGCCGGCCTACTGCAAGGCGCGTTACGGTGTGCCGTTCATGATCACCGAGTGGAATGCGGGGCCCGAATACACGGAAGCGAATCGTTCGACCTACGTTCAGACGCAAATGACGGAGTTCTACAACGCGCGGAAGTCGGATCAGATCGAATCGGTGATGTATTACTGCTTGACGAGCGGCGACTACACGTACGGCATCGTGCTCGACAACCTGACGCCGATTCAGCCGACGTACGGTACGTTCCAAACATTCGTCAAGCAGCACGCGGATATCTAAAATATTCGAACGATGGGCAGCAGCGCTTAGCGGCGCTGGAAAGGGAGGGCCTGAAACGGCGGCGCGAAAGCGCCGGTGTTTCAGGCTTTTTTTTCTTGCAACCTGTTTTCCCTGGGCGCGGGATTTCGCGCGCAGGCTTGCTGCGTGACGGCATGGGCGTGAACGCGCTGGCGCGGCTCGATCGCGATGTCCTCGCCCGTGCCCGTGTCGAAACGTTGGTCGTTCTGCACGGCACCGACGACATCGGCTGGCCCGGATCGAGTCTCGCTTCGCACGCCGGCCGCCGCGGCGCGATAAGCGCAGGCGACCGGGCTTCGATCAGGCTATGGCGATGCGCCTGGAACCTACATTTGGAGCGACTCCGCGCTCGCATTGCGAAGCGGGTAAGCGGTGATCACCATGCCGTTTTGCCCGAGCACGATACGCACGTTCCGGATCGCGAACGGCGTGTTGCCACGCATGAAAACGAAGTACTCGAACGTGCGCACGACATTGCCGTTGTTGGTGCGAGTTTGCGTGAAGCGGGCGTTCGGATCGGTCAGTGCGGCCATGATCAGTTGGACGAGCATGTCTCGGCTGTTCACCGATAGCCCTTTGAGCCCCTGCCAATCGTCGCGGTGGCCGGCGTTGTCGCCCCCCCCGCCACCGGGCGCCCAAATGTGCTCGACGCCGTACCGGAAACGGTCCTGGCCGTTGCGCAGCGCCGGATCGTTGATGAAGACGAGGCCGAGGTTATCGCCCGTCGCAGCACGGTCTCTCGCGATGGCCGCCGTGAACCGCGCAAACTGGTCTTCGGCGATACCCCAAGGCATCCCTTTGCGCGTATTTCGGAATTCCCTCGTCAGCCGCTCGAATTCCACGGTCCCGCGTGCGTGGTGGCGCTCGTTGCTCTCGAGATGCGGCGTAACCGCAAAGACGGACTCCGATTCGCCTATGCGTTGCTTCGCTTTCCGGACGCATTCTTGGAACGGATCGTTATCCGGATGATCGTTGCGGGTCTCCTCGGTGCAACTCGCCTTGACCAACTTGCGCTTCTTCTTTTTCTTGTTCTTGATCGGGGCGCGCGGTTCGTATCGTGCGTCGGACACGTGAACGACGGCCTGCGCGGCATTCAGTGCATTTCCCGCACGTAACAAGTCGGCGTTGAGCCATTGATCCAGCTCGGCGTTGCCGGTGCGCAAGGTGCCCGGTCCGGGGCGGTTGGGGTCGAAGATGCGGCCGATTTGGTGCATCAGTTCATCGATTTCCAGCGGCCTCAGATCGCCGATTGCCGCGATGGCCCGCCGATCCGCGTCGGTGCATGCCTCGTCCCCTGCGGTCCGGGCGTGGTCGTCGTTGCAGAACTGGACATCCATCGCGGCGTCGTAGGCGGCCGTTGCGTTCAGCTCCGACGGGTCCAGCGCCGCGGCTTCGAAGACCGCCGCTTCGGGAATGCGCGGAATGTCCTCGGGATTCGCCACTTCGACGAGCGGCAGTGCGCCGGCGATATCCTGATTGGGATGCGGGTCGAGCGTGCAAAGGTCCGCTCGTCCGAAGTAGATCTCGAGAAGCGCCGGCAGCAGCACGTTGCTCATGTAGTAGGCGATGTCTGTCAGACACCGCCTGTCGCGCCGCCGTATGGTCGAGTCGGGTTGCAAGTCGACCGTTCGCTGCTCGAGGAAAGGCAGGCGGCTGGTGAAAGCGGCAGGCAGCGCGAGCGGACCGCCGTCCACGTCTCGCACGACGCCCGCGCGAAGGGCGCTTTCACGCCAACGGGACCAGTCCTTGTCGTCTACGGACAATGGAACATTGTGGGCCAGCGATCGTCCTCGGACCACGTTCATGCCCTGCACGCCGGCTTCGTTGACGGTCAGCAGGAGATTGGGCGAGCGCTCGCGCGGCAATGCCTGGCCGAAGTGCGGAACGATATACAGCGTGACGAGATAGTGGGTTGCGGTTCTCGAGACCCTGGGGCCGGTCGCGATCGTTCGCGACCAGCGGCGGTTCGCGGAGCCTTCCCAGCGCGCATCGCTATCCGCGCCCCAGAAGGGCGAGGTGGACGGCCCGACGGACGACCCGCCATATTTCACTAAGACATGATGGTTAAAAATTTCGACGGTGAGAAAGGACGATCCGTCTGGTAAGGAGAGCGCCGCAAGGTTATTGCCCCTTAGCGGCACCAACGCGCGGATCGCACGCAAGTGCCCCGCGCCGACATTCGGCGCGTCGACGCTCGAAGGCCGAGGGTGCTCCCCGTTAAATTTCGGAAATGCGGTGGCGTCGACTCGCTGGACGATGCGCACGCCGTTGGAGAGCGCCTGGTCTCGCACGCGGTAGTCGCCTGAATCGGCGGCCGCGTGGGTCGAAACGATCAAGGAAACGAGCAGCCATGCGAGCCTGAACTTACGCATGCCGTTAAAACAACAGCTGAACATCTTTGCCTCTTTGAATGAAGGGATGGGCTACCACGACCGGAACAGCGGTGTCCGCGTCGCGACAGGCAGACTAGCCGCTAGACGCACGTCCGTTATCCCGACTGAGAAATTCTCGGACTAGTCCGACGTTGACCGCGGGCGTCAACCTGACGAACCGCACGAAGCGGACAGTGGCGCCCGCGTTTACGAGATTTTTACGCTTGCTTCATCACTCTTATCGTGGCGTTTACTCGATCTCCACTACGCTCTCGGCTGTCCTGATCCGTTACGGGAGAACACAAAAATGGACTTCATGTACCTCGTGGGCATAGCGATCTTTTTGGGGCTATGCGTGGCGCTCACCGCCGGCTGCGACAAGCTGCGCAATCGTGGACCCGGAGGCCGGCCGTGACCGCTGTGTGGATGATGTGGCTCGCGGGAGCCTCGACGGTGATTTTGTTGGCGTACCTCGTCTACGCGCTGCTGCGCGCGGAGAACCTCGAATGAACGCCAACGACTTTCTGCAGACGTCGCTGTTCATCGTCGTACTGATCGCGCTCGCCGTTCCGGTCGGGCGCTACATGACCGCCGTACTCGACGGTTCGTCGGTCGTCGTGCGCAGGATCGGCAAGCCGATCGAATCGTTGCTCTACAAGGTCGCCGGCGTCGATGCAGGCACCGAGATGTCGTGGAAGCACTATGCGCTTGCCGTTTTGCTGTTCAACGCGCTCGGTGCATTTGCCGTGTTCGGCTTGTTGCGTCTCCAGCAGTGGTTGCCGGCCAATCCGCAGGCGCTAGGCCCCATGACGCCCGACGCGGCCTTCAATACGGCCGTGAGCTTCGTGACCAACACAAACTGGCAGGACTACACCCCCGAGGCGACCGTCAGCTACTTGACGCAGATGATGGGACTCACGGTGCAGAACTTCCTGTCGGCCGCGACCGGCATCGCCGTGGTCGTCGCGTTGATCCGCGGGTTCGCACGCCATACGGCGCAGACGATCGGCAACTTCTGGGTCGATCTGACGCGCATCACGCTCTACATTCTCGCGCCGATGGCGACGATCCTCGCAGTCGTCTTCATCAGCCAAGGCGTGATCCAGAATTTCAAGGCGTATCAGGACGTGCCTACGTTGCAAACGACGACGTACCAGGTGGCGAAGACGGACGCGCAAGGCAATCCGGTCAAGGACGCCCACGGCAACGCAGTGATGCAGGCCGTCAAGGCGGAAAAGCAGACGATCGCCATGGGTCCTGTGGCCTCGCAGGAAGCGATCAAGATGCTCGGCACGAACGGCGGCGGCTTCTTCAATGCCAACTCGGCGCATCCGTACGAGAATCCGACGCCGTTTTCGAACTTAGTGCAGATCCTGTCGATCCTCATCATTCCAGCGGGGCTGTGTGTCGTGTTCGGCCGGATGGTGGGCGATCGTCGACAGGGCTATGCCGTGCTGGCCGCGATGACCATCGCGTTCAGCGTTGCATGCTGGAGCGAGATTTCATCCGAGCAGGCCGGCAATCCGCTGTTCGCGTCGCTTCATGTCGATCAAAGCACGAGTGAGTTGCAGCCGGGCGGCAATCAGGAAGGCAAGGAAGTGCGCTTCGGTATCGCGCAATCGGGCATTTTCACGGTTGCGACGACGGCGGCGTCTTGCGGCGCGGTGGACAACACGCACGATTCGCTGACGCCGATGGGCGGCCTCGTCCCGATGCTGCTGATTCAGCTAGGTGAGGTGATCTTCGGCGGCGTGGGTTCAGGTCTGTACGGCATGCTCGTGTTCGCGATGCTGGCCGTGTTCGTCGCTGGCTTGATGATCGGCCGCACGCCCGAGTACGTCGGCAAGAAGATCGAATCGTACGAAATGAAGATGGTTTCGATCGCAATCCTGCTCACGCCGTTCCTCGTGCTGATCGGCACGTCGATCGCTGTCTTGTCGCCGTTGGGCACGGCCGGCATCGCCAACCCCGGGGCGCACGGGTTCTCCGAAATCCTATACGCCTTCAGCTCCGCCGCGAACAACAACGGCAGCGCGTTCGCGGGGCTGTCGGTCAACACGCCGTTCTATAACGTGCTGCTCGGCATCGCGATGTGGTTCGGACGTTTTGGAACGATCGTGCCCGTGCTCGCCATCGCGGGCTCGCTCGCGAACAAGAAACGGATAGCGGTGACCTCCGGCACGTTGCCGACGCACGGGCCGCTTTTCGTCGTGCTGCTGCTGGGCACGCTCGTGCTCGTAGGTGCGCTCACCTATGTGCCGGCCCTGGCGCTCGGCCCCGTCGTAGAACATTTGACGATGATCTCGGGTCATTGATTTCGAGGAAAGCATGACTACTCTCACTCAACCGCCTGTCCATCGCCCGGAAAATCTCGGGCAGGCACGCACCGCCGTACGCTCGATGTTCGATCCGAGCCTCGCGAAGCCGGCGATCGTCGATGCATTCAAAAAGCTCGGGCCGCGCACGCAATTGCGCAACCCGGTGATGTTCTGCGTTTATGTGGGCAGCATTTTGACGACGGTCCTATGGATCGCGGCGCTCGCCGGCCAAGCGGAAGCCCCGACGGGTTTCATTTTGGCGATCGCGTTGTGGCTTTGGTTCACAGTGTTGTTCGCCAACTTCGCCGAAGCGCTAGCCGAAGGGCGGTCGAAGGCGCAGGCTGCCTCGCTTCGCAGTGCTAAACACAACGTGACGGCCAAGAAGCTTAACGAGCCTCATCCGAAATCGCCGATCGTCATCGTCGCCTCGACCGATCTGCGCAAGGACGACGTGGTGATCGTCGAAGCGGGCGACACGATTCCGGCGGACGGCGAAGTCATTGAAGGCGTCGCATCCGTCGACGAGTCGGCGATCACCGGGGAGTCGGCTCCGGTGATCCGCGAATCGGGCGGCGATTTCTCGTCGATCACGGGCGGTACGCGCGTCCTGTCGGATTGGATCGTCGTACGCGTGAGCGTGAACCCGGGCGAGGCGTTTCTCGATCGCATGATCGCGATGGTCGAAGGCGCGAAGCGGCAAAAAACACCGAACGAGATCGCGCTGACCATTCTGCTCGTGGCGTTGACCCTCGTGCTTTTGTTCGCGACGGCCACTTTGCTGCCGTTTTCGATCTTCTCGGTAGCGGCCGCCAACGCGGGGCACGTGGTCACGATTACCGCGCTCGTCGCCTTGCTCGTCTGCTTGATCCCGACCACCATTGGCGGCTTGCTGTCGGCCATCGGCGTGGCCGGCATGAGCCGGATGATGCAGGCCAACGTCATCGCCACGTCCGGCCGCGCGGTGGAGGCGGCCGGCGATGTCGACGTGCTCTTGCTCGACAAGACGGGCACGATCACGCTCGGCAACCGTCAGGCTTCGGCATTCGTCGCCGCGCCGGGCGTGACCGAGGAAGCGCTCGCCGATGCGGCGCAATTGTCCTCGCTCGCCGACGAGACGCCGGAAGGCCGCAGCATCGTCGTGCTCGCGAAGCAGCGCTTCAACATCCGTGAGCGCGACATGGCCGCGCTGCACGCGACGTTCCTGGGCTTCACGGCGCAGACGCGCATGAGCGGCGTGGACTTGCCGAACCGCGAGATTCGCAAGGGCGCGGCCGATGCGGTGAAAAAGTACGTCGAGGAAAACGGCGGCCGCTATCCGCAGGAAGTGCAAAAGGCCGTCGACGACGTGGCGCGACGCGGCAGCACGCCGCTCGTCGTGGCAGAGAAGGCGATCGCGCACGGTGAGCCTGGACAAGCTCGAGTGCTGGGCGTGATCGAACTCAAGGACATCGTCAAGGGCGGCATCAAGGAGCGCTTTGCGGAGCTGCGCAAGATGGGCATCAAGACGGTGATGATCACCGGCGACAATCGGCTCACGGCCGCGGCGATCGCCGCGGAAGCCGGCGTCGACGATTTTCTGGCCGAAGCGACACCTGAGCTGAAGCTAAAGATGATTCGGACGCACCAGGGCGAAGGGCGTCTGGTGGCGATGACCGGGGACGGCACGAACGACGCGCCGGCGCTCGCGCAAGCCGACGTGGCCGTGGCCATGAATACGGGCACGCAGGCCGCGAAGGAAGCCGGCAACATGGTCGACCTCGATTCGAACCCGACTAAGCTGATCGAGATCGTCGAGATCGGCAAGCAGATGTTGATGACGCGCGGCTCGCTGACGACGTTCTCGATCGCCAACGACGTGGCGAAATACTTCGCTATCATCCCGGCCGCTTTCGCGACGACCTATCCGCAATTGCGCGTGCTCGACGTCATGCATTTGACGTCGCCGGCATCGGCGATTCTGTCGGCCGTGATCTTCAATGCGCTCATCATCGTATTCCTGATTCCGCTCGCGTTGAAGGGCGTGAAGTACCGTGCGCTCGGCGCGGCTTCGCTGCTGCGACGCAATCTGCTGATCTATGGGCTCGGCGGGCTCTTGCTGCCGTTCCCGTTCATCAAGCTCATCGATATGCTCATCACCATGATGGGTTGGGCTTAAAGAGAGAACTTCCATGAAAAGTCTTTTCAGACCCGTGCTCGTGTTGTTCGCGGCACTAACGATAGTGACGGGTGTGGTTTATCCGGTGGTTGTGACGGCGGTGGGGCAAGCGGTCTTTCCGCATCGAGCGAACGGGAGCCTGATCGAAAGGAACGGCAAGGTCATGGGCTCGGAGCTGCTCGGTCAGCAATTTGACGCGCCAGGTTACTTCTGGGGCCGCTTGTCGGCCACGGCGCCGAATCCATACAACCCGCTGGCCTCGTCCGGCTCGAATCTCGGCCCGACGAATCCGGCGCTTGCGGATGAGGTCAAGGGGCGCTTAAATGCATTGCATGAGGCCGACCCGACCAATACGGCGCCGGCGCCGGTCGATCTCGTCACGTCCTCGGGCAGCGGGCTGGACCCCGACATTTCCCCCGCGGCGGCCGCGTATCAGGCGGCGCGCGTCGCGAAGGCGAGAGGGCTTTCGCGCGAGCAAGTCGCCGGGCTGATCGATCGGCATACGTCTCCGCGGCAACTGGGCGTGCTGGGCGAGCCGCGCGTCAATGTGCTCGCGCTCAATCTCGCGCTGGACGAACTGAAGCCGCTACACTGAGCGTCTTACCGCGGGCGCGTTCAGCGCCCCGGACATGATGAAGACAAGCGATGGAACGACCCGATCCCGACGCGCTGCTCGACAAGATTCAGCGCGATGAAGAAAAGCGGCAACGCGGCCGGCTGAAGGTGTTTTTCGGCGCATCCGCCGGTGTCGGCAAGACGTTCGCCATGCTGCAGGCCGCGCGTCGCAGACGAGAGGAAGGCGTCGACGTCGTCATCGGGCTCGTCGAAACGCACGGGCGCAAGGAAACGTTGGCATTGATCGAAGGGCTCGACACGATCGCGCCCGCGACGATCGAATACCGCGGGCGACAGCTCGCCGAATTCGACCTCGACGCCACGCTCGCGCGCAAGCCCGAGCTCGTGCTCGTCGACGAGCTCGCGCATTCGAACGTGCAGGGCTCGCGTCACCTGAAGCGCTGGCAAGACGTGCAGGAACTGCTCGATGCCGGCATCGACGTCTATACGACCGTCAACGTCCAGCACTTGGAAAGCTTGAACGACATCGTCGGGCAGATCACGGGCATTCGCGTGTGGGAGACCGTGCCGGATCGCGTCTTCGACTTGGCCGACGAAGTCACGCTCGTGGATCTGCCTGCCGAGGAATTGCTCGACCGTCTCCGCGAGGGCAAGGTCTATCTGCCGCATCAAGCGGAAAACGCGGTACGCAATTTCTTTCGGAAGGGCAATCTCATCGCGCTGCGCGAGCTCGCGCTTCGGCGCACGGCCGATCGCGTGGACGCGCAAATGCGCGAGTATCGCGCCGACCAATCGATCGAGCGCATCTGGCAGGCGCGCGAGCGAATCATCGTGTGCGTCGGCGCGGGGCCGGAGAGCGCAACCCTCGTGCGCGCGTCGGCTCGGCTCGCGGCGAGTCTGAAAGCCGATTGGCTCGCCGTCTATGTCGAAACGCCGAAGCTTCAGCGGCTGCCCGATTCCATTCGCAAGCGCACGCTCGACGCGCTGAAGCTCGCGTCCGAACTCGGCGCGGAGACGGTGACGCTGCAAGGCCAAGAGGCGACGCAGACGCTGATCGCCTACGCGCGCATGCGCAATGTGTCCAAGCTCGTCGTGGGCGCGATCCCCACGTCGGGTTGGGGCACTCGGCTGCGGCGTTCGACGGGCGAGCGTCTGATTCGCGCGGCACGCGACATGGACGTGACGCTCGTCAATTCGGGCACCGTACGGGAGACGGCGGAGCGCCGCGAGGTCGTGGCGCGCTTTGCGGGCATCGGCCTGGCGAGCGGACACTCGCCGTTCGCTTCGTACTCGTATGCATTCGGCCTTTGCGCGGCGATCACGCTCGTTGCGAGCGTTTCCGCGGGCCGTATTTCGCTCGCCAATCTCGTCATGCTGTACCTGCTGGGCGCGGTCTTCTCCGCCGCACGGCTCGGGCGGGGGCCGGGCGTCATGTTTTCGTTCCTTGGCGTGGCGGCGTTCGACTTTTTCTTCGTGCCGCCGCGCATGTCGTTCACAGTGTCCGATACGCAATACCTGCTGACGTTCGCGGTCATGCTGATGACTTCGCTCACGATCAGCAATTTGACGGCGAGCCTGCGCGGTCAAGCACGCATCGCAACGCTGCGCGAGCGACGCACCGGGGCCATGTTCGCGATGGCGCGCGAGCTCGGCGCGGCGTTGACGATGGCTCAGATCATCGAGGTCGGCACCCGTCATGTGGCCGAAGTGTTTCAGGCGCGGGTGGCCATCTTGCTGCCCGACAGTTCGGAGAAGGTCAAGCAAAAGGTCGAGAATCCCGACGAAGCATTGACGCTCGACGCGTCGGCCGTCGATTTCGATATCGCTCAATGGGTCTACGATCAGCAAAAGAGCGCCGGCGCCGGCACCGATACGCTGCCGGCGTCGAAGGCGCTCTATCTGCCGTTGAAAGCGCCGATGCGCACGAGGGGCGTGATAGCGATATTGTCGCCGCGCATGGAGGATCTGTCGATTCCCGAGCAGCGGCGCATGATCGACACGTTCGCCGCGCAGATCGCGCTCGCGCTCGAGCGTGTTCATTACGTGGAGATCGCACAGGATGCGCTCGTCAGCATGGAATCGGAGCGCCTTCGCAATTCGCTGCTGTCCGCGATCTCGCATGATCTGCGCACGCCGTTGACGTCGATCGTCGGGTTTGCCTCGATGCTGGCCGAGACGCCCGATAAGAGCGGGCCGGCCGGACCGCAGGCCCAGGAACTCGCCGAGGCGATTCACGACGAGGCGTTGCGCATGACTGGGCTCGTCACGAATCTGCTCGACATGGCTCGGCTGCAGGAAGGCAGTATGAGACTCAACCGGCAGTGGTCGTCGATCGAAGAGGTTGTCGGGGCCGCGTTGTCCGCATGCCGCCGCATGCTGGCCGGACGAGCCATCGAAACGCGCGTGCCGGCGGATCTGCCGCTCGTGCAGCTCGACGCGGTGCTCGTCGAACGGCTATTCGCCAACTTGCTCGAGAACGCGGCGAAGTACACGCCCGCTGGATCGCCGATCGCAATCGTCGCCGCCGCGCAAGGCAGCAACGCAGAACGGCATGTCAAAGTCGAGGTGCAAGATCTCGGCCCCGGCTTGCCGGCAGGAATGGAATCGCGCTTGTTCGAGAAATTCACGCGCGGCGAGAAGGAATCGGCGAAACCTGGAATCGGGCTGGGTCTCGCGATTTGCCGCGCGATCGTCGAGGCGCACGGCGGGGCGATCGGCGCGGAAAACCGCGTTGATGCAGAAGGCAAAACGATTGGCGCGACGTTCTGGTTCACCGTGCCCGCCACTGAAACGCCGGCGATGGAGGGGGACGCGGCGGAGCCGGAATCGATCGATGACGCCGAGCGTTCGCGCTATGACTCGTCGTCGTAGCCTTCGGCCTCTCGACGTTCGCGCCGCTCTTCGTTGCCCCGCCGCGCACGAAGCCGTTGCCGCGAAAGCACGACGATCACTTCGCGCGTGCTCGCGCCCGCGGGCACTTCGTTGCGGATGACGTTCGGCACCATCGGCAACCCGGAGCGCTGTCGACGCAACGCCTTGGAGATTGCCGTGCGGCACTCCTGTCCATGGCATTCCCATTCGTCACGGATTTTTCCGCAATAACGGCACTTGTCCATGCCGGACATTCTACCGGCAATCGCCGAGGCTTTTCGGTGACGGAACGAGGCCGCTTGTCGGCGCTGGCGGCGTTCAAACGCCATGGCGCGCTTTGCAAAACCATTGAAGCGGCGCCCGTTCCAGCCTTTCCCGGCAAAGCGGACGCCTATTCAGACCGTCGCCAGCTCGTCCAAGGACAACAGGCACGGTTCGCTCAGTACGATTTCGTCGCAATTGGGCTGGTTGCCGCCGCGATCGACGACGAGGAAGTCGCTGACCGCATCGAGCGCGATCAGCGGGTGATGCCACACGCCGCGCGCATAGTTGACGCCAGTTCGACCATGGACGCTGAAGGCCCGCATCCGGTCGATGTCGAACTCGCCGGCGGGGGCAACGACGACGAGATAGCGAATATCGGCGAGCGGAATGAAGGCCTGGCTGCCGAGCGGATGACGCTCCATCATCGTCACCTGGAGCGGCAGCGCACGCGGCTGCCCGCGAAAGACGTTGATGAGCGGCCGCCCGCCGCCGGCGGTGACATCGATCGTCGCCAGGTCGTGAAAGCGTTCCGTGGTGCCGCCGTTGATCGGAAAATGGCGCGCACCGTCGAGCGATACGACATCGCCGAACGGCGCGAACGCGGCGCGGGTGAGGGGCTCGACGGCAAGCAAGCGGTTCATGACGCGGTCCTCACGCGAACTCGCCGAGAAGGCGCAGCCGCGAGACACCGCCGTCGGGGAAGATGTTGAACCGGACGTGCGTAATGGCCCCGAGGTCGGCGATTTCACGCTCGTAGAAGTGCTGGTTGTCCATGCGCAGCGGTTGTTCGGGCAGCAAGACGGGCCAGAACATCGATTGCGTGATGAGCGATTCGTCGGTGCCGCCCGTGACGTATGCGGCTTGCACGGAGCAGCGATCAGGGTAGTTTCCCTTGAAGAACGCCGTATCGACCTCGATCTTGCGGATCACGCCCGGATGCGCGAGGGCGACGATGGCCCAGTCGTTGCCGGGTTCGCGGCGGCGGCGCGTCTCCCAGCCGTCGCCCATGTTTACGCCGCGGCCCGGCATGAGCATGTTGGAGGCAAGGCCGAAATGCTGATTATTGGCCGCGACGATATGCGCGCCGTTGATGGCCGCGGCGAAGTCGAAATATTCGCCGCCCGTGTTCGTTTCACGTTGCAGATCGAGCGCCGGCCGGCCGTAGACGCGCAGTCGAGCCACGCCGCCGTCGGGGAACAGCGTGATGCGGATGTGCGTGAACGCCTCGGGATGGCGCACGTCGAGGTAATGGTGCTGGTTGCCCTGAAGGGCGGTGGGCGGCACGAGCATTTGCCATTGTGCGTCGTCCGGCGGCAGATCGCCGGCCACGGTGCATGCTTCGATCGAAGCGGCGGGCGGATAGTTGCCGGTGAAGTGGCTCGTGTCGATGTCCACGCCTTCGATCGTGCCGCGGCGCGCGAGCTTGACGACGCACCAATCTTGGCCGGTCGTGCGCTTGCGGCGCGTTTCCCAGCCGTCCATCCATTTGCCGTGGTCGTCGTATTTGCCGGGAATAAACACGGCCGCTTGCGGATCGAGCATACGTTCTTTCGGCGCGAAGAATTCGTCGCTGGCGGCCAGCGCTTTCGCGCCCAGGCGCGGATCGGCCAGATTCAGGCAGCGGCGCGTGAAATCGGGGGCGTTCGGGTCGAGGGTCGGAATGGCCATGATGAGATTGATCGGTGGTTGCGTCGATTGACGGAGAAAGAGGCGGGGCGGCCTCTTTCGTCGGGGGGCAGTGGAGGGCGCAGCGCGCGGCCGTGAAGGCGGCCGCGCCGGAACTTCGCTTAGATGGCGGGGGCGCCCTGAGCGGGGGCGTCGACGTGCGGCGCCGGGGTGTCTTGCACGAAGCGCAGGCTCGGGTCTTGATCGAGCACGCGATGGGCGCGAACGTGATCGATGTCGCGCTCCCATGCGGCGACGACCATCGTCGCCACGCAGTTGCCGATCAGATTCGTAATGGCGCGCGCAATGCCGACGAACCAATCGACGGGAAGGATGAGCACGAGGCCGAGCACGGGAATGGCGGGAATCGCCGACAGCGTCGCGGCCAAGATCACGATGGCCGAGCCCGGGATGCCGTGCGCGCCCTTGGAGGTGATGAGCGATACGAGCACGACGACGATCAAGTCGTGAGCCGAGAGCGGCGTGTTGGTGGCCTGCGCGATGAACAGCACGGCCAGCGTCAGGTAGATCGAGAAACCGTCGAGATTGAACGAGTAGCCGGTCGGGATGACAAGGCCGACGGTCGAATCCTTGACACCCAGCCATTCGAGCTTGCGCATGACTTGCGGCAATACCGCATCGGAGGAGGCCGTGCCGAGCACGATCAGAAGTTCTTCGCGCAGATAGCGGACGAGCTTGAAGATGTTGAAACCGGCCAGGCGCATGACCGCGCCGAGCACGATCGCCACGAACACCGCACAGCTCGCATAGAAGACGAGGACGAGCAAGCTCAATTGCTTGAGCGAGGCAACGCCGTAAGTGCCGGTCGTGAATGCGATCGCGCCGAGCACGCCGAGCGGGGCAAGCTTGATGATGAAGCCCATGACGCGAAAAAACACCTGTGCGAGCTCATCGATCAGGCCGTTCACGCGCTTGGCTTTATCGCCGAGCAGCGACAAGGCCGAGCCGAACAGGACGGCAAAGACGAGCACCTGCAATATGTCGCCCTTGGCGAAGGCGTCGAACACCGTGGTGGGAATGATCTTCAGCAGAAAGGCGGCGACGTCCTTCAAGCTCTTCGCGTGCTCGGTGTAGGTGGTCAACGCCTGCGCGTCGAGCGATCGGACGTCGACGTTCATGCCCGCGCCCGGTTTCAGCACGACGGCCAGCACCGCGCCGATCAAGAGAGCGATCGAGGTCATGACTTCGAAGTAGACGATGGCCTTGCCGCCGACGCGGCCGACTTTCTTCAGGTTGCCGGCGCCTGCGATGCCTGTAACGACAACACAAAAGACGATCGGAGCAATGATCATGTTGATGAGCTTCAGGAAGCCGTCTCCGAACGGCCGCAACGACTGCGCGAAGTGCGGGAACAGCGCGCCGAGCACGATGCCGGCCACGAGCGCGATCATGACGCGCCCGAACAGCGAATTGATGAACCTGAGCACGGCTTCCTCCAAGGGAGATGACAGAAATTCATCTGGTCTAACTGGTAAGACCGGACGACTTATGACGAAGATTAGGAAGCCGATATAGTGTCGTCAAGCATGAGTTGCGTAGTGGTATACCCCGGCGGTACGGGCCGCGCCGACGTGGGCGCGCGGCGCCGCGCCGGCGCGCGCTACAATGCTGGTCCGACCAGGCGAGACTTGCCCGCGATGAGAAGCAATACACAGACGGTGACGGAAGCGGCGACCGAGACGATTCGCGAGCGCATCGAGCGCGGCGAGTATCCGGTAGGCACCGCGCTGCCGGCCCAACGGCAGCTGTCGGAAGAGCTGGACATCAGCCGCGCCGCGTTGCGCGAGGCGTTGTCGACGCTCGAGGCGCTAGGGATGTTGACGATACGCGCGGGCAAGGGCGTCTACGTGCAAAGTGCGCAGGCGATGAATGGGCAGGCGTGGCGTTTCGCAGCGCAATCGTCCCTGCCCGATACGTACCAGGTGCGCTATGCGTTGGAAGGATTTGCCGCGCGCATGGCCGCGCAGGCCATGACCGACGAGATGATCGAATCGCTCGAGGCGAACATGGCGCAACTGCATGAAGCGCTGGCCGAGGGCGATCTGGATACGGCGGCGCAGCTCGATTTCGATTTCCATATGTCGATCGTCGCGGTGGCCGGAAACGGGGCGATCGAGGCCATCTTGCGCAGCAGCGGCGAGATCATGCAGGAAAGCCAGCGCCTGCCGTTTTACCGGCGCGAGCTGCTGCAATCGACGTATCGCGAACACCGGGCGATTCTCGATGCCTTGAAAGCGCGCGATTGCGAAGCGGCGGGGCGCAGCATCGAGGCGCACATCACGGCGGCCGCGCAGCGCGCGGGCGTGCACTTCCCGACTCCGCCGCGCAGCTAGGCGAGGGTTCGCCGCGGCCGCGCGCCGTTACGTTCACCTTTCCGCTAGGGCTTGTGTCCACTGTTTGGTGGGCATTTCGCTTCGCTGACGGATTTTTCGATCGTCTCGCGGTCCTCCTTCGTCGTTAGCGCTTTATTGGCGAGCTCGAGATAGGCGTTCGCGATACGACGCAAATCTTCTTCCGAAGCGTCTTCGATTCCGATCAATTGATTGTTGGCGGTGCGATAGGCGGCGATCAACTCGTTGAGCTTCAGGTGAACGGCGACGCTGTCTTTGTTTTGGCTTTGCTGAATGACGAAGACCATCAGGAACGTGATGATCGTCGTGCCCGTGTTGATGACGAGTTGCCAGTCTTCGGAATAGTGAAACAGCGGCCCGCATAAGCCCCATATGACGACGGTGATCACCGCCATGCCGAATGCCACGGGCGAGCCGGCCCATCGCGTCACCGCGCTCGCGAACGCGTCGAAGGCGCGCGTGATCGGATGTCGATTGGCGTAGGCGGGGCTCGACGAATCCGGCACTGTTTGAAGTGGGTCGGTCGGCGTCGTGGGCGCGTCGTCGTGGCGCATGGCGGCGTTCCTCATGGGCAGTCGTTCGGCGCTAAAAGTTGCGCTGGCGTCGATGACCACAGCAAGGCATGTGCCCGAGGGGGCTATGAGCCGGAAAGTGTGGCTCGGCCTCAACTGCGCCGCATAGTTCGCAAGGAAGCGCAGTCCCACGGCACCCGCGAATTTTCCTCATTCCAAGTGCTTCAGTTAATTCGGAGTCCTAATGATGGTCGTATGACGAATGCGCGCGCGTCGGCGAGGCGCGAGAGATGCGATATCGCTACGCGCCGCCGAAAACGCGAGTTTGATACGCTCTTTCATCCAGTCGATGGCGCTTTCGCCGTCGCTGTCGCGCCGCCACAGCAGATGTACCGGATAGACGCCGAGATCGAGCGGGGCGGCGCAGGCGCTCAAGCGCGACATGCGCGCGAGCGCGGCGGCCGCATGCGTGGGCAGCGTGACGACGGCCCGAGTGCCGGTCAAGAACGCCGGCACCGCGGAAAAGTGCGTCAGCGCGGCGTAGACGTGACGTTCTCTCTTCAACGCGCGTAAGGCCGTATCGACCATGCCTGTTCTCCCTGAAAACGAAACGAGCAGGTGAGGCAGTGCAAGGTAGTCCTCGAGCGAGAGCGGCAAGGACGCACGCGCCGCTTTTTCGTCGACGACACACGCATAGCCGCTTTCGCCGATCTGCTCCTGTGCGATCCACGCGCGCTTGATCGGCCCCGACACGACCGCGAGTTCGATCTCTCGTTCGTTCAGCATCTGCTCGACCGTATGTCGATTCGTCTGACGGAACATGACGGAAACCCCCGCACCGTCCTGCTGGACGAGCTTCGTCAGGTGCGGGCCCAAGGCAAGCTCGAAGTCGTCGGACATGCCGATGGAAAAGCGCCGCGATGCGCTTGCCGGATCGAACGCATGCTGCTGCGTCAGGACTTCCCAGAGATCGGCGACGCCTGCTTCGAGCCGCTCGGCCATCGCTTGCGCGCGCGGCGTCGGCGTCATGCCGCCGCGCACGCGCACGAAGAGTGGATCGCCGCATGCCTCCCGCAGGCGAGCGAGTGCGGCGCTGGCGGCGGCTTGACTCAATGCTAGCCGTGAGGCGGCTTTTGTCACGCTGCGCTCCTGCCAGATTGCGATGAATGTCACGGCGAGGTTCAAATCGAGCCGCTTGATATCGAGCACATTGATTGACATATTCAATAAAATTTGTTTGATCGATGTGATCGAGCATAGCAAACTGCGCCCAACGCATGATCCACTCAAACGAAAGGGAGCAGTCATGACGACACAACGTGTGGCCGTCGTCCAGGCGGGCGGTTGCCTGTTCGATACCGGGCGGACGCTCGAGCGCATGGCGCAGCTCACGGCGCAAGCAGCCGATGAGGGCGCGCGCCTCATCGTGTTTCCGGAAGCGTATGTCGGCGGCTATCCGAAGGGGCTCGATTTCGGCGCGCGCGTGGGCTCGCGCTCGGCTGCGGGCCGTGACGATTTCTTACGCTATTGGCGCGCGGCGATCGACGTACCTGGGCTGGAAGTGACCCGCATCGGCGGCATGGCGCAGCGTGCCGCGGCTTGGCTCGTCGTGGGCGTCATCGAGCGCGAAGGGGGCACCCTTTACTGCTCCGTGCTATTTTTCGCACCCGACGGCGCCTTGGCCGGCCGTCATCGCAAGTTGATGCCGACGGCGAGCGAGCGGCTGATATGGGGCATGGGCGACGGCTCCACGCTGCCGGTGCTCGCGGCGCCCCCATTCGGCAAGATCGGCGCGGCGATCTGCTGGGAGAACTACATGCCTGCCTTGCGCATGACCATGTACGGCAAAGGGATCGGGCTTTGGTGCGCGCCAACCGTCGACGATCGCGACATCTGGCAGAGCACGATGAGGCACATCGCCTACGAAGGCCGGTGCTTTGTGCTGGCCGCCTGCCAATATCTAAAGCGTGACGCTTGTCCCGACGACTATGACTGCATTCAAGGCAATGCGCCCGAGACGACGCTGATACGCGGCGGCAGCGTAATCGTCGGTCCACTGGGCGAGGTGTTGGCCGGCCCCGTGTACGATCGCGAAGCCGTTCTGACCGCGGATATCGATCTCGATGACATCGTGCGAGGCAAGTTCGACCTGGATGTCACCGGCCATTATGCGCGGCCCGATGTGTTCGAGTTGAAGGTCGATGCGCGCGCACGGCGCGCCGTGGAGCATGAATTCGACTCGACGTACGAAGCCGACGGCGATACTCCGGTATAGGCAGGCGCTATGGACCTTTCAATAACGCAAATCCATGCGGCCGCCAACTACCTTGCCGATGCGTTAGGCATTTCGCCGCTTGTCCGCGTCAGTCATTGGCGCACGGCGTCGGGCACGCCGATCTTCGTCAAAGCCGAAAGTCTTTTGCCGACGGGGTCGTTCAAAATTCGCGGCGCCACATGGTGCATTGCAACATTGACGACAGACGAACGCTCGCGCGGCGTCGTCGCCTATTCGACGGGCAACCACGCACAGGCGGTCGCGAAGGCCGCGTCGGATGCCGGCGTCGACGCCACGATCGTCATGTCCCCCGACGTTCCATGCGCCAAAGTGGAGGCTACGCGGCGTTGGGGCGCGCGAATCGTCATGGCCGAACCCACCTCGCATGCGAGGCGTGCGGCGGCCGAACGCCTAGCTCGATCGGAGGGCTATACGCTCGTCGCTCCTTACGACGACTGGCGGGTCATGGCTGGCCAAGCGTCGATCGGGGTCGAGTTGCTGGAGCAATGCGGCGAGCGCGCACCCGCGGCCGTATTCGTGCCGATCGGCGGCGGTGGGCTCATCGCCGGCGTGGCGGCGGCGATCAAGCAACTGGCGCCGCATGTGGCCGTGATCGGGGTGGAGCCGGCACTCGAGGACGATGCGCGGCGCTCGCTGAAAACCGGCCGCCTCGTCGCGATGACGGCGCCGAGCGAGAGCATCGCCGATGCAATCAAGGTGCAATGCCTCGGGAACCTGACGTTTCCGCTGATACGGCGTTACGTGGACGACATCGTCACGGTCGACGAATCGCAGATCGCGGCCGCCAGCCTGCGATATTTCGACGAGGCGAAACTCGTCGTCGAACCCGGCGCGGCCGTTGCGCTCGCGGCTGCGTTCCAGAGCCGTTTGGCCGCCGCGCCGGGCGCCGGCGTCGCGGTCCTGGCCTGCGGAGGCAACGTCACGCTGGAACGGCTCGCGGGGCTCGCCGCGTCCGTCCGTTCCACTATATGAGCTCGAGCTTCGAAGTGAGGTAGGTCAGCTCCGTGCGGTTCGCCACGCCGAAACGCTTGCGCAGCTTACGCAGGTGGTAGTCGACGTTATGAGCGCTGGTGTCGAGGCGGCGGCCGATTTCCTTATCGGATGCGCCTTCGGCGATGCCCAGCAGCAGTTCCCGCTCGAACTCCGTTAGGCCGTCGGACGTGCGTTCGCGTGCCACCGTCGTCAGTTGCTGCGATGCGATCGTATGGACGGACATGCCGATCGACAACGCCTGCTCGAGCGTGGTCGAGGTGATCCAGTCGCAGTTGCGCCGCTGAGCGGTGAAGCTCATGAAGGCGTGCAGCCGAGTGCCTGGAATCGACATGGCGAACATCAGGCCGCTACGCATGCCGTCCTCGCGCATGGTGCGGATGAACGACTCCAGCCCTTCTTGCGCCCGATCGTTCTGCAGTATGTCAATTGGTTGTGCACGCAACTGTTGTAAATCCCACACGAGCGGTAAGCTTCCACGACGGGCGGCCACCGTTCGCGGATCCACCTCGTGATAGCGCTCGCGCACGTACTCGCCGCGGTAGGTGCCTGGAATGAAGGCTTCGTGCAGAAACAGCCGTTCGATGCGCTCGCGGGTGATTTCGAGGGCGAAGTAGGCGAACGTGGAAAATCCGATCAGGTGCAGCAGGCCGTTGACCATGCGGCTGCGCTCGCATGCGTTCTGAGCGGCCGCCAGCGCGGTGGCGATGCCGAGCCGCGGCAGATGGCGCTGGGTTGCGCAGGGCTGATGCGGGTCGTTGCACCAAACCACTTCGATCGGCCGGGCGCGCCCCGTCGTGGCCGGTTCGGCGCCGCACGTCTGCGAGAGGGGCGCGAGCGCCGACTCGTCTTTGCGTAATGCAGGGTAGTGCATCGATGAGCCTCCGATCGAGATTCATGTCGCGGCGCGAAGCAAAGTTTGATGTGACCGTGTGGGCGCGCGTAACATCGCGTAATAATAAACGTAAAAAAACGATACCGGCAGGTAAGGTTCTATTCTGATGACAACTGATGACGAATTTCCTGCGCTCGTATGGTTTTCGCAAGCCGATGCGCTGGCTCACCTGCGCGAATTCGACGCGAGCGTGGACGTCGGGCGCCACGAATGCGAGTTGCGCGAGTGCCGCGAGCGCCTGCAGCAAGCGGGCTTTTCGACGTTTTCGTATATGGCGCTGGAAACCATAGGACGGCGCATTTTACGTGCCTATACGATGCGCGAGATGGGAAATGTGCCGTTCACCACGGTCTATCTTAAGAACCGCCTTTATGAAACCGATCCCCGGCTCGTTGCGCTGCGCGAAAGCGGTTTGCCTGTGACCTGGCATATCGATCAATTGGAGGCGCGCGCCAATATTTCGGAACCGCGCGTGCGCAGCCTATTATCGACTTTACGTGCACATGGAATGCACAGTGGATTAATACTCGGCTTGCCGGCGCCCCGAGCCGAATTGCGCGTGGCGGTCAGCCTGACTTCGCCGGCGTCCGACACGCATTGGATCGACGACCGCGTCATGGGTGGGATACTGGCCACCAGCTTGACGGTGAGCCGCCTGGTGCAGCCCTTTATCGACCACTGCGCCCGTCGCGCGCGCGCCGTGTCGTTGACCGACGAGCAAGCCGGTGTGCTGGAACGGCTCGTGAGAGGCCTGTCCGACCACGAAATTGCCGCCGAGCTTTCGTCTTCGCTGCATCGCATTACCCATCACGTCAAGACGCTCCAAAAGATGTTCAACGTCGAGAATCGAGCCCAACTGGCCTACCTCGCCGCGCGTTGGGGGTGGGGCCGGTCGTAGGCGCAGCATCGCGGCAATCCGGTCAGTCGTTGAAGGAAGCGATCGCCGGAGCGAACGAAGTCGATTCCAAAGCCGAAGCGCGGCTAGTGGCGCGAGCGGCGAACGTGGCGCGAGAGCGAGTGCCCTCGCGGGCGGGGGGCGGAGACGAGAACGAGCGCCGGACCCCGCTTCAAGCCACCGGTTACGTCGCTTCCGCGGTTTCCAGGGGCCGGCGTTTGCGTAGGACTACGAACTTACGCCGTGCAGCGCCTCGGGTGCGCCGAGTACGCGCCCGGCGATATAGGCGAGCTGCACACGATTGGTCGCGTGATAGAGCTTTTTGAGCTGGCGCAGATAGTAATCCACGTTGTGATGCGAGGTGCCTAGCCGCTGTGCGATGTCCTTGTCGTTCATGCCGAGCGTGACGAGTTCAAGGATCGAGCGCTGAATGTCGCTCAATTCGGTGACGTACGTCGGCCGGTGAATCTGCGGCGCGCGCAGGGCGAGAAACTCGTGCAGCCCCACGGCCAGTGCGTATGCATGACCGATCGCCATGTCGGGCAGGCGGGCCTTCGAGGGCTGCGCGCTCGCGAACATCACGACGCAGGTGTCGAGGGCGTCGGGCGTGCCGAGGCCGAACGATACGCCGGACATCATGCCCGCATCGCGCGCGGCGCTCGCGAAACGCTCGGCGCGGGCGGCCGCGCTCGTGCTTTGGCCGGGCGCCGCGGCCGTGACGCCTGCCGCCGGCTGGCCCATCCCCGTCAACGGGCCGGGCGACGCGATGGTCGTCAGATCCCACAGCATGGGCCACTCGTGCCGGCACGAGTAGGCCAAGCGCGCATCGATCTCGTAGAAACGCTCGCGCAAATAGCGCTGCGCCCACCCCACCGGTGAAAAGGCGTTGAAGTAGACGAGCCGATTGATGGTGTCGCCAATGCGCGAAACGCGCATGTAGCACAGCGATTCGAAGCCGGCGGCGCGCAGGGCGGGACGCAGAAGCGCTTGACGCGCCTGCGCCGTGTCGACCTTCGCTAGATCGTGGGCGATGCCGGCCAGGCGCTGGCCGTCCGGTGCGTCGTAGTCGAGGGGAAGGTCTGCGATGCTGTCGAGATCGGCGTCGCCGAAAATGAGGAAGTTCGAAACGTCGGTATCTGCATCGTTCGTGCCGTACTGATTCATCTTTCTTGCTCCACGATTGGCGCACCCCCGCACGCCGTGAGAGGCAACAGTATCCCAGCGGGAGAGCGCTTAGTGAGAACTTCGAACCAGTAGTCGACCTAGGGTTTTGCGTGGTCGAATGCAGGGAGACTACGAGAATGAGGAATGTCCCCGCATGGTTGTCGCCGAAATCAAACGTCTCCGGTAAAAGCTGCGCCTGATGCGCTACGGGACAGGTAAGATGCACCTTCCAGTTTCTCGCCAGACGACATTTCCTCACATGCGGCTCCGCCATATCGAAGTGTTGCGAGCGATCATGGTTACCGGCTCGATCAGCGGCGCCGGCGACCTGCTGCATGTGTCGCAGCCCGTCGTATCGCGCACGTTGCAGCATGCGGAGCAGCAAGCGGGATTCAAGTTTTTCGAGCGCATGCGCGGCAGGCTCGTGCCGACGGGCGAACTGCTGGCGATCTACCCGGACGTGGAGCAAGTGTTCGCGGCGATCGAAAAGCTGCGCTATTCGTCCGCATCGGTGCGGCGTCAGGGCGGTGCGCCGCTTCGTTTGGCGGTGACGCCCAGCCTCGCGAACAGCGTGCTGCCGCGTGCGATCGAGGGCATGCTCGAGACCCATCCCGACGCGTCGTTCGAATTGGCCACGCTGCATACGAACGAAGTCGTCGCCGCGCTGCGCGCGGGCACGGTCGATCTCGGGATTTGCCTGTCGCCGCCGGCCGTGCCCGGCATCGAGGCGCATCTGCTTGCCACCGGGCAGATGGTGCTGGCCACGCCCACGTCCTGGCCTCATCTGCTGCGCCAGAATGCACCGCTGAGCGAGCTCGGCTATCTCGCCGAGCGTCCCTTCATTCGCTTGGACGACGGCACGCCGCTCGGCTCGATAATCGGTCAGCGGCTCGAACATGCCACCTTGGGTTTGCACGCCAACATCGTCGTGCAAACCTATGCGATCGCACGCGCGCTCGTCACGCAAGGCGTCGGCTATGCCTTGCTCGACACGTTTACGGCAGTGGCGGGTGGGCCCGGCGAGCTTCATGCGTATCTGCTTTCGCCGGAACTCGAGTTCGAGGTGAAGCTGCTCGGCACGAGCAAGACGCTTGGCGGTCCATTCGCTGAATCGCTGATGCGAAGTGTCGTGTCGGCGGTAGGGGAGCTGCGGGAGGCGCTCGACGCGATGGTCGGCGAGCACAGGGTCAGTCTTGCATGACGGTCGTTCGATTCTCGAGCGCTTGATCATCCTCGAAATACGTTTGCGTAAACGTCGCTCCTACGTTCGATCGTAGCGACGACGTCGATTTATGTCTCTTTGCTATACCGGCGAGACGAATTGGAATATCGGCGTATTTTGAAGGCCATTACATTCGCTCGACCGCGCCGGAGGGCCACCCTAGGCGGTCGATCGGCGCGGTTTCGAAAGAATCATCGGCCCGGAAAATGACGATCAGAACGATAAGCAGGAGCAGCGAGCGTCCGCTCGTACAGGAGAGACAGACTCGTGCCGCGGCGCGCTCGCGCGGCGGTGCGAACAAGAAGTCGGACGCGCTACGCGTGTGCGTGCGCGAGGCCGCGGCGGAAGCGGCGCGGCTCGGCCCGGCACGCGCCGGCTCGCGGCTCGCGAGCGCATGGGGCGCCGATACGAACGTCGCGGCGCAACTGATGTCGATCGAGGACCCGGGCGAGCGCACGCGCATGCTGAGCGCGTTGATGCACGTCATGGGTTTTCATTCGCTGGCCTACGCGACCGTAGGCGCGCGCGGAAAAGGATGCGTGCACGCGCAAGCGTGGGCGCTCGACGATACGACGCCGCATCACTTTGGCGGCAGTTATTTCGAAGCCGGTTATTGGGCGCACGATCCGCGTCTTGGCGCCGTGCGCACATCCAACGTTCCGCTCGTATGGGACATGGAATGGCTGTTGCGCGCGTGGCGTCGCGACGGCGCACCCGAGGCGATGCGCGGCTTGTTTCCGGCACTGGAGCGCGAGGGAATCGGAAGCGGCGTCATGTTCGGCATCCCGACCGTGCGGGGCAACGTGCGCGCGCTTGTCAGCCTCGCGGCGAGCCGGACCAACGCCGACTGGATCGTCGAGAACGTGCTCGTGCAGGCGCTGACGTTCGGCCTGTCGTTGCATCGATTCGCTTCCGATCCGAGGCATGCGATCGCAGCGGAAGGCGAGACCGAGCCGCAAGTCACGTTGTCGGACATGCAGGTGCGCATTCTGGCGTGCGTGGTCGGCGGACTATCGGACAAGCAAATCGCCTCACGCTTGCAGACGACGCCGCATAACGTCGACTATCACTTGAGGTTGCTGCGGCGCCGATACGGTGCGGCCAATCGCACGCATCTCGCGTTTCTCGTCGGAGGGCTCGCGCTCGAATAGGACGCGCTCTAGCGCAGTATTTTGACGGCGCCGCTATGCGGCAGGCCGTCGCTCATGCAATCGGAGATGACGACGATGCCTGGCGCGCAGCGCGACGGATGCGCGCCCGGCTTGGCGGCGGCGACTGTGCGTGCCCGAGAGGGAGGGGCGGCAGTGGGCCGGGCAGCCGCGGCGTTGCGGTACGCCGCCGCGGGCGGCGCGCTCGGGGTGCGCGAAGGGCTCGGCGCGGCGCCGCCGGGTGCAAGCGGAATCGGCTCGACCTCATGGTGTCCGTCTTCCGTTGCGTGTGCAACGACGCGCTCGACGTAGCCGGCTGTGAACCCCGTCGAGAAATTGCCGCTGTAGTAGCACGACAGCGCTTTACGCAGCGCATATTGCTCGTCGGCTTCGAGGCGCGTCGCGCGCGCGAAGCACTCGGCGAGAATCGATGCGGCGACGCGCAAGTTGGCGCACGCATCGAATATCGAGGTCGTCGTTTCGCCAAAGCGCGCGAGGTTGTAGCGGTTGACTTGCCCAAGCCCAAGGCTGAAGTTGTAGCCGAGCCGCGTCAGGTTCGCCACGGTTGCGAGCGCCTCGTCGAGCGAAGTGGGCTGCCGCACGAGATGCGCGCCGACCACGCCGATCGCGTACGGGTTGTAACCCGACTCGACGCTGACCAGCGCGGCGAGCGTGTGCGCTTCCACCTTAGGCGCGCATTGCGTCGCGAGCGCCAGAAAATCGCCCGCGCGCGCGGCGCCGGCCCCCCCACCCAGCAGCAATGCGACGAAGAGGGCAGCGAGCGCGCGACGCATGGGGTGGCCTCCGGTCAACGATACGAGAGCACGAGGCCGTGCACGAGCAGCGACCAACCGTCGAGCATGACGAACAGCAAAAGCTTGAACGGGATCGAGATCGTCGTGGGTGAGATCATCTGCATTCCGAGTGCGAGCAGGACGTTGGCGACGATGAGATCGGTGACGACGAATACCACGTAGATGACGAAACCGATTTGGAACGCACGCGTCAGCTCTGACAGCATGAAGCTCGGTACCAGGACCATCAGGTCGTCGGACTTGAGCGCTTGTACGCGCTCCGCCGGCCAGATCGCCGTGGCGGAGCGCATGAAAAAATTGCGCTCGCCCGGCACCGTGTGCTGCTCGAGAAACTTCTTGAGCGGTGGCGAGATCGCCTGCCCGATCGACAAGACGTCGTCGACGCTGAGGGAGCCGCCGATCGAAATATGGCTTTCCTGCATCTTGTCGACGATGCTGCCCCCGACAGGCGCCATGATGTAGATCGTCAAAATGAGTGCGATGCCGTTGAGGACGATGTTCGGCGGCACTTGCTGTACGCCGAGCGCGGTGCGCAATAAACCGAGGACGACGACTAGCTTCGTGTAACTCGTGACCATCAGCGCGGCGAAAGGAATCGTTCCGAGCGCGACGATCAAGAAGATCATCGTGACCGGACTCGGCATGCTACTCATTGCCGTTCTCCGAAAACCGCGATACGCGCACGCCGAGCTTGTTGCCCACGGCGATGAGGTGGCCTTGGCCGACGAGCGCGCCGTTGGCGCGGATGAGCACGGTGCTTTGATTGAGCGGCTGATCGAGCTCGATCACGTAGCCGCTCTTGAGCGCTTTCAATTCGGCAAGCGGCATCGATCGCTCGTCGAGCTCGAAGGTGACTCTGACTTCGAGCGCGTCGAGATGCGCGAGTTTCGGCTCGCTGGGCGCCGCGTTGCCGGTTGCCGCATCGCTTGCGCCCGGCATGCCCGGCCCGCTCGATGCGCTGAACGGCGGCGCGTCGGGCCGTGTGGGTGAGGTCACGGAAATCTCCTCGATTTGGTCGATGACAATGCGCGTTCCGACGGCTTTGGCGGACACGACCACATGCCCGTCGCTCGTCGTCGCCACGCAGCGCAATGCCGATCCGAACGACTGCCAGCGTTCGATCCCGATGATGTCGCCGGGCGCGATCGAGCGAAGCTCCGCGATATTCAACAAGGTCGAGCCGACCACGAAGCGAAGCGCGATCGGCAGCGTGTCGAAGTCCGTCGCCTCGAGCTTGGCGGGCGGCGGCTCCGCGGGGCAGGCGAGACCGAGGTATCGCTCTTCGGTGAAGCGCAGCGCGCCGTGGCAGCGCCATTCACTGCCCGGCTTCGTCACGCAAAAGCGCAGGGCGTCGCGCTCGCGCGTGAGGTTATCCCTGTGCGCGGGGGCGTCGCCCGGCACGACGCCGAGTTCGATCCGCTGGCGCGTTTTGGCTTCCAGCGCGTCGATGAGGGGCGAGAGGGCGTCCGCGATCAGTGCGCAGCGGATTTCCCCGGGCACGGTGTCGCTGGCCGCGTCGCCGATCAATTCCTGTTCGCCGATCGGGTCGAGCATGAACCGGCCCTCGGCCGGGCCGAAGCGAAACGTATAGACGTGACCGGGCGCGCCGAGTTCGGCGTCGGCGTCCCAGCGCAATTCGTAGGCGCCGCGCGCGAGCGCGAGGGCGAACGGCGTCGGCCACGCGTAGGCGCGATTGAGCGCGTGCGCCGCGAGCGGGCTGACGCGCGGCAGCGCCGGCGCGTGGCCGAGCGGCTGGCCCGGTTGCGAGGCGGGCGAGGGCGCATGCGCCTCGCGCGGCGCGCTCGCCAGAGTAGCGGACATGACCGTCAGACGACGAACAGCCGGCCCGCGAGATACGCGAGCTGCACGCGGTTGAGCACACCGTACTTCTTGCGGATCTGTCGCATGTGGTAATCGACGTTGCTGCGCGACATGTTCAGTTGTTCGGCGATTTCCCGATCGCTGAGGCCGCTCGCGGTGAAGTTCAGAATGCGCCGCTGCAGATCGGAGAGCATCGGCGTTTGCGCCATCGAAGCCATCTGCTCGGCCAAGAACGCATGGACGCCTAGACCGAGCGCGTAGGCCTGGCCGACCACCCGGTCGTTGATCCACTCGCTCGTAGGGTTCACGGAGCTGAAGATCATGACGCTATGCTCGAGGCTGCCCGGATCGACGAGCCCGAACGCAATGCCGCTGCGGGTGCCGCAACTATCGGCGTCCTCCAGAAAGCGACGCATACGATCGTTCGATTCGGCTGTGATCGCACGGTCCGCCGCGAGGCTGTCATGATCCCAGACGAGCGGCCAGTCGTGGCGGCAAGCAAAAGCCATGCGCGGATCGATGTCGAAGTAGCGTTGATCCACGTAACGCTGGGCCCAGCCGGGCGGCGAACATAGATCGAAATAGCGTGCGCGGTTCACCATCTCGCCGAGCCTGGTCAGGCGGCAGTAGCAAAACCAATCGAATCCGATCGTGCGCAGCGCGATCCGCAGCAGTTGCTTGCGTTCGTGAGCGGAGTGCGCGGCGGCGAGGTCGGTCGCGATTTCGGAGACGCGGTCGCTGCCGTTCGACTCGCCGGATCGCCCGACGTTCTTGCTCACCACGAGCTGACAGTCGGCCACTTCGATGAAGTCGATCGCGTGGCGCGGATGTCGCTCGCTGCTTCCTTTCGGCAGGCGCTTGCGCGCCTCGGGGTTCGTCATGCAGTCCTCCATCTCGTGAGCGGCGCTACGCGTATTCGTGCGCCGTTTCATGGTTTTCGACTATAGCCGCGGGTCTATGGCCCGAGGAACTGCACTGTTCAGTAGTGTTTCGGCGTTGTGTCGCGCCCGATTCGCGAATTACTACGAATCTCACGATTGAGGCGCCTATCTCCCCGCTCTTACACTTTCCGTCGCGGATTCCCGTTTACGCATGGTGTTATTCGACGAGGGCTTGCATGTCTGTGGCGGCGCTGAGAAAGCAGATGAAGGGCTGGTGGCCGGGCGGCCGAAGCGGCGCTGACGACGCACGCCGGCCGGTCGCGCCCTACGATCTTGCGTTGGCCGGCTTCATGGCGATCGTCGTCTCGCTGTTCGTGCTGCCGTTGCCCACGGCCGTCATGGACGGGCTCATCTCGCTGAACCTCGCGATCAGCATCGTGCTGCTCACGGTCTCCACCTATCTTCCGTCGGCGCTGAGCTTTTCGTCGTTCCCGGCCATGCTGCTGTTCACGACGCTGCTGCGTCTGTCGCTGAACATCGCCTCGTGCAAGCTCATTTTGCTGAACGCGAACGCGGGACACATCATCGACGCGTTCGGGCGGCTCGTCGTGGGCAACAACTTCGTTGTCGGCGGCGTGGTGTTTCTCGTTATCGCGATCGTGCAGTTCATCGTCATCGCCAAAGGCTCCGAGCGCGTCGCCGAAGTCGGCGCGCGGTTTTCGCTCGATGCGATGCCCGGCAAGCAGATGAGCATCGACGCCGACCTGCGTGCCGGCATCATCAGCTCCGAGGAGGCGAAGCATCGGCGCGAGCGGCTCGAGCAGGAATCTCAGCTGCACGGCGCCATGGACGGCGCGATGAAATTCGTCAAGGGCGATGCGATCGCCGGTACCGTCATCGCGTTCGTGAACATCCTGGCGGGCATCGCGGTCGGCACGATCATGAAAGACATGAGCGTAGCCGACGCGCTGCATCGCTACGCGATTCTGACGGTGGGCGACGGCATGTCCGCGCAGATCCCGTCGCTGCTCGTGTCGATCGCGGCGGGGGTGGTCACCACGCGCGTGGCCACGCGCGACGCGAACGATAGCCAGCTCGGCGAGCAGATCGGCAAACAAGTCACGGCGCACCCGCGCGCGCTGCTGATTGCTTCGGTCGTGTTGCTGGCATTTGCGTTCGTGCCCGGCTTTCCCGCGTGGTCGTTCGCGCTGCTCGCGCTCGTGACGGGCGGCGGCGGTGCGCTGCTGCTGCGGCGGCGCAAGACGATGCCGCCGCTCAAGCTCATTACGCTGGCCGAGCCCATTTCGGGCGAACGCGAGACGGAAGTCGGCCCGCATACGTCGGGCGTGACCTCCCCCGTGGCCGTGACGCTGTCGCGCGTGCTCTCGCCCCATCTGAATCTCGTGCGCCTGCAGGAGGCGTTGGCCGCCGCGAAATCGAACGTCGATGCCGATGTGGGCCCGATCTTCCCGCGTGTGCACATCGCCTTCGATTCGGCCCTGCCCGAAGGCAGCTACCAGGTGTTCGTTCAGGACGTGCTCGCGTCGGAAGGGCAGTTGCGGCCCGATCGCCTGCTGTGGGACGGTGTCACGCCGCTCGAGGAAGGCGTCGAGCGTATGCCCGGCGAGCCGTTCGGCCCGTTCTTCCAGCCCGTCTGGTTACCGCTCGATGCGCGGGCCGCCGAGCCGGAGAACAAGGAAGCGGCGAGCGTCGCCGTCAAGAACGTGTGGGGCGTCGAAACGAAGGCGGTGCGCGCCGTCGGCTTGCGCCCCGAGGATGTCCTGGCGCGCCATGTCGAGAGCGAAGTGCGCAAGCACGGGGCCGCGCTGATCGGGATTCAGGAAGCGCAGCATTTGATTCGGCTCGTGCGCCGCGATTACGCCGAACTCGTGGCCGAGCTGATGCGCCTCGTTCCGCTTCAGCGCATCACCGAAGTGCTGCGGCGGCTTTTGATGGAAGACATTCCCATTCGCAACCTGCGGATCATCTTCGAAAGCATGATCACCTGGGCGCCGAAAGAGCCGGAAGACACGATCGCGCTCGTCGAACTCGTGCGCGTCGATCTGCGCCGCATGATCACCGATCGTCACGTGGGCAACGCCCGCAAACTCGACGTGATTCTGTTCGAGCCCGCGCTGCAGGAGCGCTTCGAGCAAGCTGTGCTGCGCACCAAGCAGGGCAACATTCTCGGCCTTGCGCGCGAGGTCAAGGACGACGTCTGCGAGCAGGTGCGCAAGGTCTTCGACGGCCATCAAACGTCGGCGAGCGCGAGTATGCCGAAAAAGCGCGCGACGTCGGTGCGCACGGCCGTTGTCGTCTCGCTCAATGCGCGCCGCTATGTGCGTACGACGTTGGCCGGCGCGCTGCCGGACCTGCCGGTGCTCTCGTATCAAGAGCTCGAAGAGGATGTCGAGCTGCGCACGATCGGCTGGGTGACGAACCCGGCTATCGCTTAGTGAAGATTCGCTCCACCGTGAAGCAAAGGCTCATTCAATGACTACGGACACGATACTGGACATTACGCGGCAGGCGTTGCTGCTGGTGCTGATGCTGTCGCTGCCGATCGTGCTGGTCGCGGCCGGCACGGCGCTTTTCGTCGCGCTGGCGCAAGCCGTGACGCAATTGCAGGACCAAACGATCGGCCTCGCCGCGCGCATGATCGCGGTGATGGTGGCGATCATCGTGACGGGCGGCTGGATCGGCCGCTCGGTTTTGTTGTTCGGCCAGCAGTCCTTCGCGAGGTTGTTTTGAGCATCCGGAAGCCTTCGCTCTCTCGTCGCGCATGCCGCGACTACGCCGCGCGGCGTCGCGGCGCGTCGTACGTTTCTCAGCTTGCGCTCGGCGCGCTGGCGCTTTCGCTCTCGCTGGGCGGCCTGCTTAGCGAGCCGCGCCTCGCGCATGCGGCCGAACTGCAGTGGCGCGATCGCCCCTACACGATCGTCGCCGATGGTAAGAAGGTCTCCGACTTCATTCGCGAGCTCGCATCCGCGCAGGGTATTACGGCCGTGATCGATCCGAAGGTCGACGGCACGATCAGCGGCCATTTCTCCGGCTCGCCGCTCGCCACGCTGCGCAGCGTGTGCGCGACCTACGGGCTCACGTACTACTTCGACGGGTCGCTGCTTTACATCGATCGGGCCGAGGATGGGCAGACTCAGGTGTACCCGATTCCGAAGGGCAGCGCCGGCGAACTGTCGCGCACGCTCGAGGCGATGCAGATCCCCGACAAGCGCTTTCCGCTCATCATCAGCGATCGGGAAAACACGATTTACGTGTCCGGCCCGCAGCGCTACGTCGAACTCGTGCACCAGGCGATTTCGACAATCACCGATCCGAGCCGCGGGCTGGACCGCGCCGAGATTCGCGCGTTCCCGCTGCGTTATGCCTATGCGACGGACTTCCAAGTCAATCGCGCCGGCAAGGAAGTCATGATTCCGGGCGTTGCCTCCACGCTGGGGCGTCTGTTCGGCAAGAACGAAGACAACCGCGGCTCGCCTGGCTACGGCGCGCGGCTCGGCGGAGCGACGCGACAGGTCAAGCTGTCCTCGGGCGATACGATCAACGTGCCGCGGCTCAACGCCGGCGCGGCGAACGGCGGCGCCGACGCACCGGCCGCCGGCGGCGCGGGCGGCGGGCTCGATTCGCTGATGGGCGGCGGACAAGCCATCTCGCTGCCGCAGATCGTGGCGGATGCGGGCACGAATTCGGTGATCGTGCGCGACGTGCCGGAGCACATGCCGCAGTATTCGCAGCTGATTTCGGCGCTCGATGCCCGGCCGCGCCTGATCGAGGTGGGGCTGACGATCATCGACATCGACGAGAGCGCGCTCGATTCGTTCGGCGTCGATTGGCGGCTGCATACGCCGAACGGCGATTTCCAATTCGGCAACGGGGCCAACCCGCCGCTCACGTTCGACGCGGGCAACTCCGAGGCGGGTCAAACCGGTGCGACGACGCCGATCGGCTTGGCGCTGACCGCGTCGATCGGCGGTGCGATGCGCAACTATCTGCTCTCGCGCATCAACCTGCTGCAGCAGACCGGGCGTGCGCAAACGCTGTCCAAGCCGCTGATTCTCACGCTCGACAACAACGAAGCGATCCTCGAAAACCTGACCGAGTTCTACGTGCAGGTGGCCGGGTATCAGGACTCGTCCCTCTACGGCATTACGACGGGCACGAGCGTGAAGGTCACGCCGCGCATCGTGGACGATGCCGGCAAACCCAGCGTGATGATGTCGATCGATATCGACGACGGCCAGCTCAGCAATACGTTGGTTGTGTCGCAGGTGCCGGCCGTCATCGAGCGCAACATCGTCACGAAGGCGATGGTGGACGAGGGCAAGAGTCTGTTGATCGCCGGCTTCAACAACGATTCGCTGACAACGAACAAGACCGGCATTCCGTGGATTTCGGACATTCCTTGGATCGGCAACTTGTTCAAGTACACGAAGAAGGACGGCTCGCGCACGGACCGGTTTTATCTGCTGACGCCGCGTGTCGTGCAGACCGCCAGCGCGTTCGAACCGGGCGGTGCGCCGCTGGGCGACGCGCCGCCGCTGCCGGGCCAGCCGCTCAATTCCGGCGCGCCGATGCCGGGCGGACCGAGCGCGCCGCTCGTCGTTCCGCCAAGCGCGGTGCCAGGCACGCCGCCGGCGCCTGCGCACCCGACGCCGGCGCCTTCGGGCGCGGCGCCGGCGGGCGGCTCTCAGCAGGGCAGCACGTCGGCCCTGCCGGGTAAAACGCCCGCGAACGTGCCTGCCCAAGATCGTGCGCCGGTGGCGGACAAGCCGAAGCTGCCTGCGGGCGCGGCCACGCAGGTCGTGTCCTCGGCTTCGCCGGCGGGCCCGTGGGAGCATTGAATGAGCGACGAAGCGACGTCCGCACTCAAGCATACGACGGCATCTTCGGCGAAGGCGCCGTGGAGTCTTTCGTTCTTGAGCGGGCCGCTCTACGGTCGCACGCTGGCGCTCAAGGTCGGCGAGAACTGGGTGGGATCGGCCGCGCAGTGCGACGTGATCGTGCCGGATCGAGAGATTGCGCCACGGCAACTGCGGTTGTCGGTGGGGCAGATCGCGGTGTCGGTGCAGAACGTCGGCGAAGGTGACGTTACGCTGAACGGCGTCGCGCTCGACACGACGCGCCGCGCGTTGCGGCATGGCGATGTCGTCGAGATCGGCGCGCTCAAGCTGGGCATCGTGCCGTCGGCCGAACCGCGCGCATCGACAGGCGCATCGCAGCCGCAACCGAGGGCCAGCAGGCTGGCCCGTTGGGCGGCGGCGCCATGGGCGGCATGGATGGCGAGCCGGCGCTTTGTCGTCGGCCTTGGCGTGCTCTGGGGCGTGCTCGTCCTGGCGGGCGGCGCGTATTTCGCGATCGGCGCGACCGATCCGTTTTGGATTCACGCGAGCGCGACCGAGCGCATGCAGCAAGTCGGGGCAGCGCTGCACGACTATCCGGAATTGAACGTCAAACCGACGAGCACGGGTTTCATCGTGAGCGGCTATGTCAACACGCTGTCCGACCGCGATCGTCTGCAGCGGATCGTGCAGACGTTTCCGCAGACGACGTTGGGCGATGTCTACGTGATCGACGAATTGCTTGGCTCAGCGCGGCTCTATTTCAGCGATACGCCGCTGTCGGTGACTTACGGCGGCCACGGCACGCTGCTCGTGGGCGGATCGGGCAGCCGCTCGCTGCAGCAGCGCGTGGCGAATTACGCGAAAGACGCGCGGCCCGCGCTGCAAGTCGTCGATCACGTGGCGTATGCCGGTGCGCCGTCGGCGGCGACGAAGAAGAGCGCGCCGCCGACGGCGGGCGACGTGCCCGACATCGTCGGCGTGTACGACGACGGCCTGGGCACGCGTTTCGTCGAGACGGCCGACGGCGCCCGCTATTTCGAAGGGTCGCGCCTGCCCGGCGGGTTGGAGGTGCGGCAGATCAGTTCGAACCGTGTGATTTTCGCGCGCGGCGCGGACCGGTTCTTCATGGATGTTGGCTCGGCGGCGGTGCGCGAGTACGTCACGCCGCCGCCGGGTTAGCGTTTGCCGCGCGACGCCGAACGGGCGCCGCGCGGCATGGCAGGGTTCATGCGAGGCGCGAAGCGCTTCGCTTGAGCGAGCAAGCGCGGCAACGCGTTTCGTCAGGCTCTCGGGTAACCGGGGGGCAATGACATAACTTCACCGTTAAGGAGAGCTGCGATGGCAGTTTCAGGTTCCACCAGCATCAATGCTGGCGACATGCAGAAAGAAATGCTCGACATGCAGAAGATGGAAATGAACTTCCAACTGTGGTCGATGCAAAACAGCAACGTGCAAGACGAGTGCAAGACCGTGATGTCCGCACGTCAAGGCGAAAGCAGCGCCGTCGACACGGCGTGCCAGACGATGCAACGCGGCGTGCGCACGTCGTAATTGAGCTAACCGCCGGGCAGTACGCGGTGTCCGGGCGCTGCGCGAGCGGCGCCCGGCCGGCGCGAGGTACTTTTCCGATCATCAGTGAGGTTCACATGACCGTTCCAGCCGTTCCGAGCGTAGAGCTGTCGGACGTGAAAGGATCGAAGGGCGTGAGCGCGACGCAGGCCGCGAACGAGGCGATGCCCGCCGCGCCCAATAAGGAGGCGGAACCCGCGCACGCGAAGGATTTCGATCAGCAGATGGGCGTTGCATCGGCCGAACCCGCGCCGGCCGGCACGATTCACATGCATCGCGCGCACGAAACGCGCAGTCTCGATGCGCTCGTCGCGCACGTGCGATCGGAAACGGCCGCGCTCGATACGCGCTATCAGGCCGCGGTGCAGCAGATGGAGCATCCGGGTTCGCTGCTCGATCCGAGCGATCCGATGATGTCGATGGTGCGTCTAACCGATTTCACGCTGACGACCACGGTGACCATGCAGCAGTATCAGTTCAGCATGACCATGGCCGACGCCTCCAATGGAGTGACGCATTCGCTGCTGAAGAACAACGCCGAATAGCGGGTTAAACGCGCAACGCGTGCGCTTGTCGCCATGCGGTGCGCCACGGGAATTGCCTATGAAAACGCTGCTGCGCGCATGCGTTGTGCTCGCGTGCGCCCTGCTGCTGGCTGGCTGTCAGCAGGAACTCTACATGGACCTGACGGAAGCGTCGGCCAACGAAATGATCGCCGCGTTGGCGAATGCCGGCATCAGCGCCTCGAAGTCCGAGGTGCCCGATCACGGTTGGCAACTGCTCGTCGAAGGGTCGTCCGTGCCGGCCGCGTTGAATGCGTTGAAGGCCGTCGGTTTGCCGCGTCAGCCGACGCAAAACCTCGGCGAGATCTTCCGCAAGCAAGGGCTCGTCTCCACGCCGGCCGAGGAGCGCATCCGCTATATCTATGGTGCGGAACAGGAACTCGAGCGGACGCTGCTCGACGTGAACGGCGTGATTGTCGCGCACGTGCACGTCGTGATTCCCGAGAACGATCCGCTTTCGGACAAGATCAAGCCGTCCTCGGCCTCGGTCTACATCAAATACCGTCCGGGCATCGATTTGAAAATGATGGCGCCGATGGTCAAGGACCTCGTCGCGCATAGTATCGAAGGGCTCTCGTACGACAACGTCTCGCTGTTCTTGCAGGCCGCGCCGCCCAAGGAGAGCGATCGTCCGCAGGGTCTTCAGGTGGGACCGTTCGGCGGGGCCCTGTCGTTGATCGCGCTGATGCTCGTCCTGTCGACCATCGTCGCACTGGCGGTGTTCTTCTTGCGGCGTGGACAATTCAAGCTCATGGGCCGCGGTGCGGCCGGCGGCGTGACGCAAGAGCACACGCATGCCGGCTGACGAGAACGAAGGCTTCGATTCGGACGAGGGCGCGCACGAGCTGTGGCGGGCCCCCGCGAATCGCGGGCGTTTCGCTCGGCTCGTGGCCGAGTTCAATCTACGGCCCGACCAATACGTCGATCCGAGCTGGCCATTGGGGATTTGGCCCGCCCCATGGAACGAGCTCTCGCGTTTCGGCGAGCGCGGCAAGCGCGTGCTTGCGCGCGCGTTGTTCGACAAGGTCGGATTGCATGAGGACGCGGCGGGGGCGCTGCCGGCCGACTACGATTTCGCCGAACGCGACAAGCGTCTGGCATTGCTGCCTCGCGACGCTTTCGAACATCTCGCTCAGTTGTGCGGACTGTGCCTGCACAAATCGTGGCTTTCGAGCGAGGAGGTGACGCGCGGCGTCGAAAAAGCGCTGCAGCTCGGTTTCGGTCCGCAGACCTTGTCGTTCGTGCGCAAGGAGACGCCGCCGTTCGACGCCGTGAGCGAAACGCTCGAGCCGATGCGCCGTTATCCGAAGCTCGTCGTGCAAAAGATCGGTGCGCGCGGCGCGCGGCTGCTGCTCGATTTCATTGCGCCCGCCGGGATGCCGGTGTTCGCCCGAACGCGGCTGAAGCTGCCGCGCATCGCGGATGTGCAGCCCGCTTATCGGCTCAACGATGCGCAGCGCGCCGAAGTTGCCGAGCTGCTGTTTCTCTGCCTTATTCCCGAGAGGTTGCGAGCATGGGACTGGCTTTTCTGATCACCGGCGAGAATCTGCAGATGCTGTCCGAGCGCCGCGTGCTGAAGGAGCACGAATACTCGGCGCTGCTCGACGCGAATTCGATCGTCACGACGGCCAAGAAAGAAGCCGAGCGCATCGTCGCCGATGCGGAGCGACGCAAGGAGGAGATGCTGCGCCAAGGGTACGCTGAAGGATTCGAGCGCGGCGAGCGAGAGGGCGCCGCGCGTGCATACGCCGCGGCGCTCGATACCGCCCATGCGCTGGCGCTGTCGCGGCGCAAGATGGCTGACATGGTCGTGCGCGGGCTGCGCGAACTCGTGGGCGAGTTCGAACGCGAGCGTATCTTCGAGCTGGCGCTCAAACGCATCGACGCATTCGTGCGCGACGAAGCGTTTCTCGTGGTGCGCGTCGCGCCGGATTCAGTCGACGTGATGAAGCAGGCCGTCGCCAACCGCCGGCAGGCCATGGAGAACGAGTCCCATGCCCATGCCGACGCGGCGGCGCTGCGCGCGCAAGCGATTCGCGTCGTCGCCGACGCATCGCTCGGCAACGACGATTGCGTCGTCGAAACGCCGGCCGGCAGCATCGATGCACGGCTCTCGACGCAAATCGACGCAATACGGACGGCCATGGAAGCGCGGAGGGGCGCATGAGCGGATCGGACCTCGACTGGCGCGACGCCTTGTTCGCGCAACTTCACGGCGATGCGGACGACGACGGATTCGCCAAGGCGCTGGAGGGTGTCAATCCGTTGCGCATGCGCGGGCGCGTCACGCAAACGGCCGGGCTTCTGATCCACGCATCGGGTATTCACGCGAAGCTAGGCGAAGTATGCGAGCTGCACACGCCGGGGCTCGCGCCGATGTTCGCGGAGGTCGTGGGATTCTCTCGGCAAACGGCCGTGCTCACGCCGCTCGGCAGCCTGGCTGGCTTGTCGAGCGCGACGGAGGTCTTGCCCACCGGCCATGCGCACGCGTTCGAGGTGGGCGACGCCCTGCTCGGGCGCGTGCTGAACGGTCTGGGCGAACCGCTGGACAACCTCGGCCCCATCAAGGGCGGCACGCGCGTGAGCGCGTTCGCCGAGCCGGTGGGCGCGCTCGAGCGCACGCTCATCGACGAGCCGCTGCCGACGGGCGTACGCGCCATCGATGCGTTTCTCACGACCGGCATCGGTCAGCGCGTGGGCATCTTTGCGCCGGCCGGCGTCGGCAAGAGCACGCTGCTCGGCATGATCGCGCGCGGCGCGGGTTGCGACGTCGCGGTCGTGGGGTTGATCGGCGAGCGCGGACGCGAAGTGCGCGAGTTCATCGAACACAATTTGTCGCCCGAAGCGCTCGCGCGCACGGTGCTCGTCGTGTCGACCTCCGATCGACCCGCGATGGAGCGCGTGAAATCCGCCTATGTGGCGACGGCGGTGGCCGAGTATTTTCGCGACAAGGGGCTGCGCGTCTTGTTGCTCGTCGATTCGCTGACGCGTTTCGCGCGTGCGCAGCGCGAGGTCGGCTTGGCGTCGGGCGAGCCGCCCACGCGGCGCAGCTTCCCGCCATCGACGTTCTCGGTGTTGCCGCAATTGCTCGAACGGGCGGGACAAGGCGCGCGCGGGTCCATCACGGCGTTTTATACCGTGCTAGTCGAAGGCGACGACGAGAGCGATCCGATTGCAGAAGAAGTCCGCTCGATCTTGGACGGGCACATCATTCTCTCGCGCAAGCTCGCGCAGGCCGGGCATCATCCCGCGATCGACGTGCTCGCGAGCGCCTCGCGTGTGATGACCCGCGTCGTCGACGACGCGCACGTGCGCCGTGCGTCATGGGCGCGAGAGCTGCTGGCTAAATATCAAGAGATCGAATTGCTCGTGCAGATCGGCGAATATCGCGCGGGCAGCGATGCGTTGGCCGACGCCGCGATCGCCGCGCGCGGCGCGCTGCGCGAATTCGCGTGCCAATCGCCGGCGGTGCTGGAGCGTTTCGACGAAACAATGGCGAGGCTCGTCGCCCTCGAGGGAGAGTATGGACAAAATCATCGCGAAGCTTACGCGCGTACGTGAGCTGCGGCGCGATGTCGTGCTCGCGCAGGTGCGGCGCCAGGAGGCCGTGCTCGAGACGGCGCGCGACGCATTGCGGCGCGCCGAGGGCGAAGTGATGCAGCTGATCGCGGGCAAGCTGGACGCGGGGCGTTCGCTCGGCGCGCAGATGATGGCCGGGCCGCGTTCGGCGCGAGAGCTCGTTGGGGCCGGCATCGACTGGAAGCTTTTCGACGAACGGATCGAAGCGGCACGCGAGCGCACGCTGCCCGCGCAAGCGCGTGTGCGCGAGGAAAGCGAGCGTCTCGAAGCGCTGCGCGAGCTGCTGCGGCAAGCCGATGCCAAGCGCGACCAGGCGGAGCGCACGGCCGAGCGCTTGACGCGCGCCGCGGCGCAGCGCGCCGAAGCGGCCGACGAAGCGCGCGCCGAAGAGGCGGCGCTGCGTATCGCGATCGCGCCGTTCGGCGAGCGGGAGACGTAGCGGTGCTCTCGACCGACGTCTTCGACGCCGCCTATAACGCTGCGCGGCCGGCCATCATCGTGCTGCCGCGCGTCATGCCGATCATGATGATCGTACCGGCGTTCAGCTCGACGGTGTTGACCGGGCTCGTGCGCAACGGGTTCATGGCCGTCATCATCTTGTTCATCGGTCCGGCGCTCGATATCAGCACGCTGCACGATATCGCGCCGCTGATGTGGGTCGGCCTCGTCGCGAAGGAGGCGCTGATCGGCATCTTGCTCGCCTACGCGTTCGGCGCGGTGATGTGGGCCATCGCGACGGCCGGATCGCTCATCGATTTTCAAACGGGCGCGAGCAACCAGTCGTTCTTCGATCCGATCGCGCAGTACCAAGCCGGGCCATGCGCGGGGTTCTTGAATCTGCTGGCGATCACGCTGTTCGTGACGAGCGGCGGGTTGAACTTGATGCTCTCGGCGCTGTTCGCTTCGTATCGGCTGTGGCCGGTCGCCTCGTTCGCGCCGCATTTCGGCCCCGCGCTGCTGCCGTTCATCGCGCGCGGCGCGACGAGCATCATGATGTGGACCGTGAAGCTGGCGGCGCCCGTGGTGATGGTGCTCGTGCTCGTCGAACTCGGGTTCGGCCTCGTGAGCCGCGCGATGCCGCAATTGAACGTGTTCTTGATGTCGCAAGCGGTCAAAAGCGCGGTGGCTGTGCTGATGATGGCGCTGTTCCTGCCGTTCGTCTATTCGACGCTTCACGCCTACATGGGTCCTGACAATACGCTGCTCGATTTGCTCAAATCGATGCTGTAGCGACGAACGAAGCGATGAGCGAAAAAGACCAAGCCCCTACCGAGAAACGCCTGCGCGACGCGCGCAAGAAAGGCGAGATCGTGTTCAGCACCGAGGTCAGCTCGGCGCTGGTTTTTCTCGTCGTGCTCGCGGCGCTCGGCTCACAGGCGCCGCGTGTGCTCGATACGTTGCATGCGTTGTTCGACGAAATCTTTGCGGCGTTGTCCTCGCGCGATCCGCAAGCGTCGATTTCGACCGTACTCTCGCTTGCGATACACGGATGGATGACGCTCGGCATCGGCATCGTGGCGCTTGCCGGCATGGCGGGCGCGGCTGTGTCGCTCGCGCAAGCAGGGGGGCTCGTCGCTTTCTCGCGCATCGCGCCGAGTTTCGAGCGGCTCAACCCGGCCGCGGGAATGAAGCGGCTGTTTTCGATGAAAAGCGTCGTCAACCTGCTCAAGACCGGCGTGAAGACGACCATTCTGTGCGTGACGCTATGGGTGCTGCTGCGCGGCTCGCTCGACGCGCCGCTGCAGGCCGGCTACTTGCGTCCCGACGCGATTCTGGCCGTCACGGGCAAGTTGTTGCTGACGCTCGCCGGATGGGCGGCGCTCATCTTCGTCGCATTCGCGGCGCTCGACTACGCGTACCAGCAATACGAATTCATGAAGCAGCACCGGATGTCGATCGACGAAGTGCGGCGCGAATATCGCGAGATGGAGGGCGATCCGCATTTGAACTCGCGTCGCCGTAGCATGGCGCACGAGATGGTCTTCAATTCGCTGCAGGATCGCGTGAAGATGGCCTCGGCCGTGCTTCATTCGTCGAACGCGGCGGTCGCGCTCTGCTACGCGGGCAAAGGCAAGGTGCCGTGGGTTGCCGCGCGCGGCGAAGGCGAAACGGCGCGGCGCATCGTCGAATGGGCCGGAGAATTCCTCATACCGACCGTGGCGAACGGTCCGCTGACCGACACGCTTTACGAAAGCGCGCGCGAGTACCAGTACATCGATCAGTCGCTCTACGGCCGCGTCGCGACGGTGTTGCGATGGGCCGAAGGGGAGGAGACGGCGTCGTGACGATGTGACGATGTGACGGCGAGGCATGAGTCAACACGAAGCGAGGCGCCTTCCACGATAGAAGGCGCTTCGTGCTCCGCATCGTCAAACCGCTTGCATCTTTCCTGCCAGATAGGCGAGCTGACTACGGTTGCGCGCGCCGAACTTCTCGCGCAACTGGCGCAGGTGATAGTCCACGTTGTGCACGGTCGTATTGAGTCTCGCGGCGATCGCCTTATCCGACATACCGACGACGACAGCGCCCAAGATGCGCTGCTGCAATTGCGACAGGCCGCCCGCGCAGTCTTGGCGACAGATCGCCTGGACGTGCGCCGCGCAGCGCTGATGCAGCGAGAGCCCGAGCCCGAGGGCTTGCGCGATGACGCTGTCGGTGATCCATTCGCAATGCTCGGGCGGGCCGGCAAAGAGAATGAGCGCGCGCAGCGGCGTGCGAGCGATCGGCAGGCTGAACGCCAGCCCACTCGCCAGCCCGCTTTCGAGCATGCCGTCGAAAAAGCGCCGCAGCGGCGGATCGATGCCGGTCTTGCGCGAGGCGTTGACGAGCGAGCGCATGTCCCAGACGTGCGGCCGGCTCGACTCGAAGGCGCGGCGCATGTGCGGATCGCGCAGCAGATAGCCGCCTTCCAGCGAGCGCGGGAGCAGGTCCGTCGACAAGTAATCGCGCAGCAGATACGCGTACTCGGGCTGCTTGCGCTCGTCGAGCTTGAGCGCGGCATAGCCGAGACCGCTGAAGCCGATGATGTTCAAGATGCCGCGGATCATGCGGATGCGCTCGTCGGCCGAGCGCGCCGCGGCGAGCTCGGCGGCGATGAAGGTCGCGTCGCCGGTCTCCTCGGCGCGCGCGAGCGGGGGCACGTCCATTTCGTCGATATAGCGAATCTCGCAGTGCGTGCGCGGCTTCAGAGGCGGCGCCGGTGGGGAAACCGGGGCCCATGCGCGCTGCAGATCTTCGCGTTCGTCGACCACGTCGATGTAAGACATGGGGATTCCTGTTTATCTATCGGCCGGCGAACCGGCGTTGTTTTCTGGAACACATTCACGGCGCCGAAACGGCTTGCGAGAGGCGCGATTGGAGACGGCGGCGGGGGTAGGGTTGCACCTTACGAACCTGCGGGTGGCACCGGCCGTATCTGCTGACGATTTTATTGAGGCCGTTTAGTCCGTGCCGGTTGGCCTTTCGTAGTGAGGGGGGGCGGGGGGGCACGAGAGTCGGGCGAATTTACGAAATATCGTGGCGCGAGGGCGTTCGGGGCGCCTCTATAAAAGGCATAAAAAGTTCCAGTTCATCGGCTGACGATTGCGTGTAAGATGCTGTATGGATATACAGGGTTTTGAGCCGTCGATGCTTGCCGTCCCCATCGCACCCATTCGTGCCGAAGACATCCATCCGTCGCTATGGCGGGCCTCGCAGCTTGCGCGCGGCCGTGCTCGCGTCGTGGAAACGGGGTATCCGGCGCTATCGGGCGAGTTGCCCGGCGGCGGCTGGCCGCTCGGCGCCTTGGTCGATTTGCTCGTTCAGCAGGCGGGGATCGGAGAAATGCGCCTGTTGCAGCCCGCGCTCAGCGCGTTGGGCGAGCGGCCCATCGCCCTGCTGCAGCCGCCTCAGGTGCCCAATGGGCTGGGCTTCGGCTACCTCGGGCTGTCGCTCGATCGGCTGCTGCACGTCAAGGCGCCCAAAACGGCCGATGCGCTGTGGTCCGCCGAGCAAATTCTGCGTTCCGGCAGTTGCGGGGCGCTGATTTTCTGGGCGTCGCACGCGCAGTCCTCGTCGCTGCGGCGCCTGCATCTGGCGGCGCAGTCGGGGGAAACGCTGTTCGTCATGGTGCGGCCGCTTACGGTGGCGCAAGACGCGTCGCCGGCGCTGTTGCGGTTGGCGCTGAGACCATCGGCTGGAGGGTTGATGGTCGATATCGTGAAGCGACGAGGGCCCGTGCGCACGGAGCCCTTGTCGATTCCTCTTCAACCCACCCCTGTTTTGTTGTCTCGCCATGCGCGTCTTTCTCGCCGTCCATTTGCCGAAACTGCCGCTCGAAGTCTTCCGGCCGAAGTGGCTGCCTGATCCCGAGGCCGGCAGCGTCGCGCTCGAGAAAGACAAGGTCGTCATCGCGGATGCGCCGGCGCGTGCGGCGGGCATCCGTCTCGGCATGAAGCGCGGCGGCGTGCTCACGTTGTCGGCCGATGTGCTCATGATCGAGCGCGACGCGTCGCGCGAGGCCGCGGCGCAGCACGAAGTCGGCGTGGCGCTGATGCGGTTCTCGCCCGATGTCGCGCTCGCCGAGGAAGCGACGGTCATCGTCGAAATCGGCGCGAGTCTCAAGCTGTTCGGCGGGGTGCGGGCAATGTGCCGGCAGGCGCGCGCGGTGCTCGACACGCTCGGCTTCACGGCGCGCATCGGCGTGGCGCCGACGGGCCAGGGCGCCTGGCTGCTGGCCCGATACGGTAATCGCCGCGTGACGCGGCTCGCCTCGCTCGAACGCATTCTGTCGACGTTGCCGATGGTCGCCGTGCCGGAAGCCCGGCCGTTCGCCGATTGGTTCGCCGGCCTAGGATGCGCGACGATCGCCGATATCCGGCGCTTGCCGCGCGCCGGATTGCAGCGCCGTTGCGGCGAGCGCGTGCTCGATTCGCTCGATCGCGCCTTTGGCGCGGCGCCCGAGCTTTTCGATTGGCTGCTGCTTCCGCCCACGTTTTCCGCCCGCACCGAATTGCCCGACCGCATCGAGCATGCGGATGGCGCCTTGCATGCCGCGCATCGCTTGATCGTGCAGTTGTGCGGCTGGCTTTGCGCCAAGCAATTGGCCGTGACGGGCGTCACCTTATCGCTCGAACACGAGCGCGGGCGACAGGCGGTGGCGCCCACGGTCATCGAGATCGCGCTTGGCGAGCCCGCTTGGCAGGAAGCGCATCTGCTGCGTCTGCTCAAGGAGCGGCTGCATCGCCTCGAACTGGCGGCGCCGATGATCGCGGTGCGGCTCGACGCATCGAAAGTGGAAGCGGCCGCGCCGCCGGCCGAGCAGCTTTTCCCCGAGCCCGGCGGCTCGGCGCAAAGTCATGCGCGCTTGCTCGAGCTGCTTGTGGCGCGGCTCGGCGAAGACAATGTGCTGCGTCCCGCGCCCACGGCCGATTATCGGCCCGAGATCGCCAATCGCTGGGCGCCGCTTAGCGCGTCCGATATGAAGAGCGTGTTGCCGGAAGGGCTGCCGCGGCCGACATGGATGCTGGCCACGCCGATCCGCTTGCTTACCCGGCGCCATCGTCCTTTTTACGGGTCGCCGCTGCGCGTCGTGTCTCCGGCCGAGCGGATCGAGTCGGGCTGGTTCGACGGCGAACTCATCACGCGCGATTACTTCGTCGCCGAGGCCGACGACAAAAGCTACTACTGGATTTACCGCGAACGGGTCAGCAGCCGCGATGCCGAGGAAGGCCCGCGCTGGTTTCTCCACGGCTTGTTCGGATGACGTGCGATGGTTCCGGGTCTGACTGGGCTGCCGGCGTACGCCGAGCTGTTTTGCTTTTCCAACTTCACGTTCCTAGAAGGGGCGTCGCACGCGCAAGAGCTTGTCGAGCGCGCGGCGCAGCTCGGCTATGCGGGCCTCGCGATCACCGATGAATGTTCGCTGGCGGGCGTCGTGCGCGCGCACGACGCCGCGAAAGAGGCCGGGCTGCCGCTCGTCATCGGTTCGTATTTTCGCTTGCGCCAGGCCGACGGCACGCCGTCTTTCGGGCTCATTCTGCTCGCGCAAAACCGGGAGGGGTACGGCAATCTTTCGGAGCTCATCACGCTTGCGCGCACGCGCTCGCCGAAGGGGGAATACCGGCTGACGCCGCACGACCTTTCGCGGCCCGAAACGGAATACGCGCATCTACGCGGCATGCCCGATTGCCTGGCGATTCTCGTCCCCGATTTTCCGGCCAAGGAGGAGGCGCTCGCCGCGCAGCTCGAATGGCTCGACGAGACGTTTCCGGGGCGCGCGTGGGCGGGGCTCGTGCTTCATCAGCGGGCCATGGACGACATCCATCGCGGCGCGGTCGAATATACGGCGCATCGTCAGGGCGTACCGGTTGTCGCGCTGGGCCATGTCGTCATGCATGTGCGCTCGCGCAAGCCGCTGCAAGACACGATGACGGCCATTCGCGTCGGCAAGAGCGTTCAGGAGTGCGGCTACGCGCTCGCCCCCAACGCCGAGCAGCATATGCGCTCGCGTTTGCGTCTCGTCAACCTCTACCCTGACGAGACCCTGCGCGAAACGATCAACATCTTGTCCCGATGCACGTTCTCGCTCGACGAGCTGCGCTACGAGTATCCCGACGAACTCGTGCCGCAGGGGTTCACGCCTACCGCCTATTTGCGTCAGGAAACTTATGCGGGCGCGTTGCGGCGGTTTCCCGCCGGCATTGCCCATGCCGTCCAGCAGCAGATCGAGCACGAGCTCGGATTGATCGCCGAGTTGCGTTACGAGCCGTACTTCCTGACCGTCTACGACATCGTGCGTTACGCGCGTAGCCAAAACATCTTGTGCCAAGGGCGCGGATCGGCCGCCAATTCGGCCGTCTGCTATTGCCTCGGCATCACGGAAGTCGACCCGGCGCGCGGCAACATGCTGTTCGAACGCTTCATCAGCAAGGAGCGGGGAGAGCCGCCCGATATCGACGTCGATTTCGAGCATCAACGGCGCGAGATCGTCGTGCAGTACATCTACAACAAATATGGCCGGCATCGCGCGGCGATCGCGGCGGCCGTCTCCACTTACCGCCCGCGTGGGGCGCTGCGCGAAACAGGCAAGGCGCTGGGCGTCGATCCGCAGATCGTCGACGCCGTCGCGAAGTCGCACCACTGGTTCGATACGAGCCGCGATTTGCTCGGACGCTTCGCCGAGTCGGGGCTCGATCCCGATAAGCCGCTGATTCAGGCGTGGGCGCGGCTGGCCGCTCAGCTGCTCAATTTTCCCCGTCATTTGTCGCAGCATTCGGGCGGATTCGTCATCAGCCGCGGCAAGCTGACGCGGCTCGTGCCGGTGGAAAACGCGGCGATGGCCGACCGCTCCGTCATTCAATGGGACAAGGACGACCTCGAATCATTAGGACTTCTGAAGGTCGACGTGTTGGCGCTCGGCATGCTGTCGGCGATCCGGCGCGCGCTCGATCTCGTTTCGGAACGGCGCGGCGAGCGCTTCGAGATGCAGGACGTGCCGCCCGAAGACGAAAAGACCTACGCGATGATTTCACGCGCCGATACGATCGGCGTTTTCCAGATCGAATCGCGCGCGCAGATGAGCATGCTGCCGCGCCTGCGGCCGAAGGCGTTCTACGATCTCGTGATCGAAGTGGCGATCGTGCGTCCGGGGCCGATCCAAGGCGGGGCCGTCCATCCTTATTTGCGCCGGCGCCAAGGGATCGAGCCCGTCACGTATCCCAGCGACGCCTTGAAGGCCGCGCTGGGCCGCACGCTCGGCGTACCGATCTTTCAAGAGCAGGTGATGCAGGTCGCGATTCTCGCGGCCGGCTTCAGCGCGGGCGAGGCCGATCAATTGCGGCGTGCGATGGCGGCATGGAAGCGCAAGGGCGATTTGCAGCGGTACTACGATCGGATCGTGAGCGGCATGCTCGAGCGCGGGTATGAGCGCAGCTTCGCCGATTCGATTTTCGAACAGATCAAAGGCTTCGGCGAATACGGCTTTCCCGAAAGCCATGCGGCAAGTTTTGCGTTGCTCGTCTACACGAGCAGTTGGCTCAAGTGTCATGAACCCGAAGCGTTTCTCGCCGCGATGCTGAATAGCCAGCCGATGGGTTTTTACTCGCCGTCTCAGCTCGTGCAGGATGCGCGGCGTCATGGCGTCAAAGTCCTGCCGGCCGACGTGACCGTCAGCGGGTGGGATGCCGTGCTCGAGCCGCTCGACGGGGCGGTGCGGCCGGCCGTGCGTCTCGGCCTGTCGCTCTTGCGCGGGATGAAGGAGGAGGTGGCCGAGCGCATCGAGAACGCGCGGGCCGTCAGGGCGTTCGAGAGCGTGCACGACCTCGCGCACCGCGCGCAGCTCGATCGGCACGATTTACACGTGCTGGCCGATGCGAATGCCTTGTCGGCGATCGTCGGCAACCGGCGCGAAGCGTTGTGGCACTCCGTGGCCGCGGTGCCGGAGAAGGACATGCTGGCCGCGGCGCTCGGCGCGGACGATACGCCCGTGCTCGACGCGCCGACGGAAGGGCAAAACATCGTGGCCGACTACCGCTCGGCGGGATTGACGCTGCGGCGACATCCGCTTGCGTTGTTGCGCGCGCGCCTGCTCGACATGCGGCTGATGCCGGCCTCGACGCTAAGCGGCTATCGAAACGGCCAGCCCGCGCGCGGTTGCGGCATCGTGACCGTGCGCCAGCGGCCGGGTACGGCCAAAGGGGTGATCTTCGTGACGATCGAGGACGAAACCGGCAACGTCAACGTCATCATCTGGCCGAGCTTGCTCGAAAAGCAGCGCAAGGAGGTGCTCGGCGCCTCGCTGCTCGCGGTATACGGCGTGTGGCAATGCCAAGGAGAAGTGCGGCATCTCGTGGCCAAGCGGCTCGTGGATTTGTCGCATCTTCTCGGTGGCCTGCAATCGGAGAGCCGAAACTTCCACTGAACTCTGAACTAGGCGACGCCGGCGAGTCAGGCGTCGACGATCGTTCGGCTGCCGGTTACTGCGTAGCCCGCTTCGGCGATCGCGCTGCCGAGCTGCTCGGTACTCGCGCTCGAGTGCACGCGCACGCGAGCGTCGTCTAGATTCACCTCGACTTGAGCCGCCGCATCCAGCGCGCGAATCGCCTTCGTTACCGCACCGACGCAGTGCTGACAGCTCATGCCTTCGACCTGAAATTCGATCATTGCAACGTTCCTCGAGAAAAGACGCGGAGTTGAACATCCCGCTGAGCCCGTTCGGTTTCCTTATGCCGGCCGATCGTGCTCAAAGGGCGCTCGCTTAAACTTCCGTGAAGCGTATGCCTTCCCGCCGTGGGAAGGTATACGCTTTTGGCAGATAACCAGGGATCGCCATGAATATTGGAGAAGCAGCCCGCGCTTCGGGCGTGACGGCCAAGATGATTCGATACTACGAAAGCGTCGCACTGATCGCGCCCAAGGCGCGCACGGACGCCGGTTACCGCGTCTACGGCGCGCCGGAGGTGCATACGCTGCAGTTCATTCGCCAGGCGCGCCACTTAGGGTTCTCCATCGAGGCTATCCGCAAGCTTCTGGCGCTGTGGCAGGACCGGTCGCGCGCGAGCGCCGAAGTCAAGGCGATCGCCCTTCAGCATGTCGTCGAGCTTGAGCAGCGCATAGCGGAACTGTCTGAAATGCGCGACACACTGACTCATCTAGCCGAGCATTGCCATGGCGATACGCGTCCTGACTGCCCGATTTTAGAGGGGCTGGCCAGCGGCCCCGACGACGCTTGCCACCCGCAACGCCATTGCCCGCAAGCCTGACAGTGAAACGCAGGAAATTGCACCATCACCGTGCATTTCCCGGCGTCCCAATGAAATTCCTGCACCATTCCAAAACGGAATGCCCAGTATTCGAGCATTTCACTCGCATTTCGGACCAAGGTCGCTATAATCCGGGTTAACCCTTTTACGGGAAATCCCTGAGGCGCGATCCGCCGGGGACATCACCGACCTTGGAGCACATCATGTTTGCCTTTATCTTCGAAAAGCTGAGCAACTGGTTCGAATCCGCCGAGCGTAGCCGCCGTGAAGACTACCTCGCTTCGTCGTCGGATGTTGTCGACCTCGAGCGCCGTCTGCGCTCGCTCGAAACGAACGGCTACTCGCTGTAAAGCTGTCCGGCGCCAGCGCGCCGCGTGACTCACGGTCGGCTATCCCTAGCGCGATCGGAGCGATGCGACTAGCGCGACATGCGTCGCCGCGCTAAGGTACGACCATTCGTCATGCGCTCAGGCGCGTTTTCACGGGCGGTCTCCATGGGCTTTACGCTTTACCTGCGCTCTCGCATGGTCATCGGTGCGGCGGCAAGCTGCGTTTTCGCGGCTGTCTCGCCGTACGCCATGGCCGATGGGCCGCCGGTGGTGCTCGATACGCAAACCGGCATTCACGATGGCCAAAGCGGCATCGTCCTGCAAAACGCGCCGCTCTCGCGCGCGCCGATGGTGCCGGCACAGCAGCTGCCGACGCCCACGGAGTTGAACGCGACGAGTGGCGATCAGCCGATCGTCGTCGCACCGTATATCGCGTTGCCCGGCGCGAACGGCGCCGCGCCCGCTTCCCGATACGGCAATCGGATGCCGCCGGCGAGCCGTCAGTAGCCTTGCCGTTGCGAGGCCGGGCGCGAAATCGCTTACCTTCCGCCCCAGCCCCTTCGCCTCGCTTGGGGGCGCCGCGCGTTTGAACCGCTCGACCTCGAACCGCGCTAATCGACGCGCGCTTCGACCGTGAACTGCGCCGTCTCGTCCTGCCCAAGTGCGTCAACCAGATAGGGCAGCGCCTCCTTCATGGCGCCGGCGAGCGTATAGGGCGGATTCAAAATGAACATCCCACTGCCGTACAGC
>DATJJH010000029.1:0-10718 GCA_035492395.1 Trinickia sp.
GCCGGCACCCCGAACACACCTGAACTAATAGGCTCGATGCCAAACCACCGAGGCCCTGCGAACCCCGTCAACTGCCCGAAGTACGGATACGTCGACACGATGTAATACACACACACGCCCAGCCCTGCGAGCATGCCCGCCACCGCGCCACGCTTGGTCGTGCGCTTCCAAAACACCCCGAGCACGAGCACGGGAAAGAAACTCGATGCCGCCAACGAAAACGCCGCGCCCACCAGAAACAAAATATTCCCCGTGTTGAGCGACGCCACGTACGACGCCAACAACGCCACACCCAGCAGCAAGATCTTCGACATCGTCACGCGCCGCTGACTCGACGCGTTCGGATCGACCATGTGGTAGTACACGTCGTGCGAGAGCGCATTGGCGATCGTCAGCAGCAGCCCATCGGCGGTCGACAGCGCGGCAGCCAACGCCCCCGCCGCCACGAGCCCCGATATCACATACGGCAGCCCGGCGATCTCAGGCGCGGCCAGCACTACCATGTCAGGCTGCAGCCGTATCGCCGACCATCGAATGATGCCCTCGCCGTTCCCATCGCCAATGCCGATCAACGCCGGCTCGGCACGATGCCATTGGGTCACCCACGCAGGCCAATCGGTCATCGACCTACCGACCAAATGCGTCATGACTTCGTACTTGATCAACACGGCCAACACCGGCACGCTGACGTAAAACAACGCGATGAAGAACAGCGTCCAAGCCACCGACCGCCGCGCCGAAGCCACCGAGGTCGTCGTGTTGTAGCGAGACAAAATGTGCGGCAGGCTCGCGGTACCTAACGACAGACAAAGCAGCAGCGATAAGAAATTGCGCTCGTGCGTGCGCCGTTCGTCGTCGTTCGTCGAAGGGAACGGTTCGTGCATCGGCACGGGGTCGGTCGCGCGCGCAAGCAAATCGTCGCGCGTCTGTCGCCACATCACGCGCGCGGCCGCCGGGTCGCGCGGGAACGTTTCGAGCGCCGACTCGCGCTGATGAATCTCTCTCAACGGCCCGTTGCGTCGGCGCAAAGTATCGAGCTCGCGCATGAGACGCGCTTTCTCGTCGAGATAAGAGCCCGGCAGCGCGGCGATTTGCGCGTCGATACGCGCCGCCCTTTCTCGATACGAGGCTCGCACGCTGCGCTCCTCCGGCGCATCGCGCACCGCTTGGTCGAGCTTTTCCACGCGCGCCATGAGCCGGCCGTAAGTAAGCTGCGGCACCCAGCCGAGCCCGTCCTTATGCCCGATCATCGATACCGGAATCAAAAACGCGCTGATGAGAATCACGTACTGCGCAACTTGGGTCCAAGTCACGGCCCGCATGCCGCCTAAAAACGAACACACGAGAATACCCGCCAGGCCGCAGGCAATGCCGATCGCAAAGTCGACGCCAATGAAGCGCGTGGCGATGAGCCCGACGCCTTGGATCTGCGCGACGAGATAGACGAACGAGCACAGAATCGCCGCCATCGCGGCGATGCCGCGCACGACGTTGCTCGAATAGCGCGTACCGAGAAAATCGGGAATCGTGTAGCGAGCAAGCTTGCGCACGTAGGGCGCGAGCAAGAACGCGACGAGACAGTAGCCGCCGGTCCATCCCATCAAGTAGGCGAGCCCGTCGTAGCCTGTGGCGTAGATCGACCCCGCCAAGCCGATGAACGAGGCTGCCGACAACCAATCGGCCGCCGTCGCCATGCCGTTGAACGCGGCGGGCACGCGCCGTCCGGCGACGTAGTACTCGACGAGGTCGGACGTTCGCGAAAGCAATCCGATCACGGCATAAACGGCGATCGGCACGAAGAGAAACACGTAGCCCACCCACACGCCCGGCCCGCTCGCACCTTCGATTCGCCACATCGTATAGACGAACAGCAGGAAGCCGAGCGTGTAGAGCGCATAGGCGCGAACCATCCGGTTCACGAGCTTCATCGCGCGGCTTCCCGCACGGCGTCGTTCGCCGCATCGGCCGCCGCAGCCTGTCGCAAGCGGCGGTCGGCACGCGTCATCGCGCCGATATAAATGACGATCAGCAACAGGTAGATGAGAATCGCGCCTTGAGCGCCAAGATAAAACGGCAAGCGGAACCCGGCCACGCGCACGCTCGACAACGCACGAGCATAAAGCGGCACGACGAAGGACACGACAAAGCCGATCAGCATCAACACGCTGATCAACGCGATGTTGAACCGCCAGTAGCGACGATGCGCGAGCGCCATCGCACTCGACACCGAAGGCGGTTCGAGGGCGGCTTGAGCAACGGAATCGAGGGAGCGTGGCGCGGCCATGCGCCTATTTATCAAAAAGGCGCGGCGCGGGCAATTGGGATTGTCCGCGCCGCGCCTCGATGCGCCGCTTCGTCAGTCGCTCAGATCACAGCGGCTCGGCCCAGCTCATCTCAGCTCATCTCAGCTCAGATGCGAGAGCTGATCGAGAATCGCGGGGTTCTCGAGCGTCGACACATCCTGCGTGATTTCCTCGCCCTTGGCGAGCGAGCGCAGCAGGCGCCGCATGATCTTGCCCGAACGCGTCTTCGGCAGGTTGTCGCCGAAGCGGATGTCCTTCGGCTTCGCGATCGGCCCGATCTCCTTGCCCACCCAAGCCCGCAGCTCGTTCGCCAGCTTGACGGCCTCGTCCCCTTCCGGGCGCGGCCGCTTGAGCACGACGAATGCAACAACGGCTTCGCCCGTCGTATCGTCGGGGCGTCCGACCACGGCCGCTTCCGCCACGATCGGATTGGACACGAGCGCCGACTCGATCTCCATCGTCCCGAGCCGGTGGCCCGAGACGTTGAGCACGTCGTCGATGCGGCCCATGATCGTGAAGTAGCCCGTCTGCTTGTCGCGCACCGAACCATCGCCGGCGAGGTACAGCTTGCCGCCCAGCTCTTCGGGGAAGTAGCTCTTCTTGAAGCGATCGGGGTCGCCCCACACCGTGCGCAGCATCGCCGGCCACGGCCGCTTCACGACAAGAATGCCGCCCTGCCCGTTCGGCACGTCCTGGCCCGTTTCATCGACGATCGCCGCCATGATGCCAGGCAGCGGCAGCGTGCACGAGCCCGGTACGAGCGGCGTCGCGCCCGGCATCGGCGCGATCATGTGGCCGCCCGTTTCAGTCTGCCACCACGTATCGATCACGGGGCAGCGCTTGCCGCCCACATGCTCGTAGTACCACACCCACGCCTCGGGGTTGATCGGCTCGCCCACAGTGCCCAGAATGCGCAAGCTCGACAGGTCGAAGCGCTTGGGATGCACTTTGTCGTCGGCATCGGCGATCTTGATCAACGAGCGAATGGCCGTAGGCGCTGTATAGAAGATGCTGACCTTGTGCTTCTCGATCATGTTCCAGAAGCGGCCGCCGTCCGGATAGGTGGGCACCCCCTCGAACACGACTTGCGTCGCGCCGAGCGCGAGCGGCCCGTACGTGATGTACGTATGGCCCGTGACCCAGCCGATGTCGGCCGTGCACCAGAAGACGTCCGAAGGCTTCCAATCGAATGTCCATTTCATCGTCTGAGCGGCCCACAGCAGGTAGCCGCCCGTGCTGTGCTGCACGCCCTTGGGCTTGCCCGTCGAGCCCGACGTGTAGAGCACGAACAGCGGGTGCTCGGCGCTGACCCATTCCGGCTCGCACGTGTCGCCCTCTTGCGCGACGGCTTCATGCATCCATGCATCGCGCCCGGCATCCCATTGCACGACGCCGCCCGTGCGGCGATAGACGAACACGCTCTTGACCGCTTCGCAGCCGCCCATGGCGAGCGCTTCGTCGGCGATGCGCTTGAGGGGCAACGCCTTGCCGCCGCGCATTTGTTCATCGGCCGTCACCAACGCCACCGCGCCCACGTCGACGAGCCGCTCGTTCAGCGATTTCGACGAGAAGCCGCCGAACACCACCGAGTGCGGCGCGCCGATACGCGCGCACGCTTGCATGGCCACGACGCCCTCGACCGACATCGGCATGTAGATGACGACGCGATCCCCTTTTTTCACGCCGCGCCGCTTCAGCGCGTTGGCAAAGCGGCAAACGCGTTGCAGCAGATCCTGGTAGGTGACGTGCGTGACCGTGCCGTCGTCGGCCTCGAACACGAGCGCCGTGCGCGCGCCGTTTCCGGCTTCGACGTGGCGATCCAGGCAGTTGTGCGACGCGTTGAGTTCGCCGTCCTCGAACCACGTGAAGAACGGAGCATTGGACTCGTCGAGCGTCTTCGTGAACGGCTTGCGCCACGTGAGCGTTTCGCGCGCGAGCTTGGCCCAAAAGCCCTCGTAATCCCGCTCGGCCTCGGCCATCAGCGCCCGGTATGCGTCCATTCCCGAAATCGCCGCGCCGGCCGCCGCTTGCGCGGAAGGCTCGAACACTCGGCTTTCGTGAAGGACCGATTCAATCGCAGACATCGACAACTCCCTTATGGACAAGATGATGAAACTTGAATCCGACGCCGGCAGCCGACGGAGCACAACCCCATGCCGCCATGCCGAGCGATAAGCGCATGCGATGCCGCATTGCAGCAAAAATGCGCAGGGCGCCCCGCTCGAACGATAGTCGTTGCACAGTAAAGGCGACAACTTACCGGGTACTTACGGCACGCGCCATCGGCCGTTCGTTAGACCACGCCGGCGACGCTGCCGGCGTTCGCGCCTTACCGTTAGCTTTACCCTTACCTTTACTTTACGTCCCCGCGCGCGCACACCTACAATGCTAGCCGAACTTTCTGCTCGGACTACAGCTTGAATCGGTACGCATGGTTCCTCATCGCCTCGATGCTGCTCGTGGGCAGCAACGTCGGCATCGGCAAGTCGATCGTCGCTTTCGTTCCCGTCCTCGTCTTCGCGCTGCTGCGCTTCGTCATCGCGCTTGCCGTGCTTTGGCCGCTCTTGAGGCCGTCGAAGATGCGCGGCGTGAAGCGCGGCGAATGGCTCAATCTTTTTCTGCAGGCGCTCTTCGGCACATTCGGGTTTACGCTGCTCATGCTGAGCGGCGTCGCGCGCACAAGCGCGGTCGCCGCGGGCGTCATCACGAGCACGATGCCCGCCGTTGTCGCTCTTTTCGCGTGGATCCTGCTCGGCGAACGGCCGAACGCACGCGCGCTCGTGTCGATCGCGCTCGCCGTGGTCGGCATCGTCGCGGTCAATCTCTCTCATGGGCAATCGCAGCCGGGTACGCTGTCGCCCGCCGCGGGATCCTTCGTCGGCAATCTCATGGTGCTCGGTGCGGTCTGCTGCGAATCGCTCTATGTCATTTTGTCGCGCCGGCTCACGCAAACCCTTGCGGCGATCGACATATGCGCCTACACGCATCTATTCGGCTTCTTGCTGATGCTGCCGCTCGGCATCAAAGCGCTGTCGGGCTTCGACTACACCGCAGTGCCGTCGGGCATTTGGGCGTTGGTGCTCTGGTACGGCTTATCGGCCAGTATCTTCTCATTCTGGCTCTGGATGAAGGGCATCCGGCATGTGCACGGCTCGCTCGCCGGCGTGTTCAGCGCCGTGCTGCCGGTCGCGGCGGCCGCCTACGGCATCGTCTTCCTCGATGAACGCCCCACGCTGGCCCACGGCATCGCGCTCGCGTGCGTCGTCACCGGCATTGCGATCGCGAGCGTGAGCCCCAAGCGCACACGGGCCGTGGTGCAGTGATCGGTGGCCGGCCGCACGGCGGCCAGGACGCCGGCGCGGTACAATAGCGCGATTTTTTCGCGCTTTTTTGTTTTGGTTTGTTTTCGGCTCGCCCGCTCCGTCCCCACAGCACTCAGTCATGACAGTCATCAAACAGGAAGACCTCATCCAGAGCGTCGCCGACGCCCTGCAGTACATCAGCTACTATCACCCGCTCGATTACATCCAGGCCCTGGGCCGCGCGTACGAGCTCGAACAGAGCCCGGCCGCCAAGGACGCCATCGCGCAAATCCTGACGAATAGCCGCATGTGCGCCGAAGGCCGCCGGCCGATTTGCCAGGACACGGGCATCGTCACGGTCTTCCTGAAGATCGGCATGGACGTGCGTTGGGGCAGCGAAAGCGGCCCGGCCACGATGAGCGTCACCGATATGGTCAACGAAGGCGTGCGTCGCGGTTATCTGAACCCCGACAACGTCCTGCGCGCATCGATCGTGAACCCGCCCGAAGGCGCCCGCAAGAACACGAAGGACAACACGCCGGCCGTCATCCACTATGAGATCGTGCCCGGCGACAAGGTCGACGTGCAAGTCGCGGCGAAAGGCGGCGGTTCGGAAAACAAGTCGAAGTTCGCGATGTTGAACCCGTCCGATTCGATCGTCGACTGGATCTTGAAGACCGTGCCGACGATGGGCGCGGGCTGGTGCCCGCCGGGCATGCTCGGCATCGGTATCGGCGGCACCGCGGAAAAAGCGATGCTGATGGCGAAAGAATCGCTGATGGATCCGATCGACATTCAGGACGTCATCGCCCGCGGCCCGCGCGACTGGATCGAAGCGCTGCGCGTCGAACTGCACGAAAAAGTGAACGCGCTCGGCATCGGCGCGCAAGGCCTGGGCGGCCTCGCGACCGTCCTCGACGTGAAGATCATGGCCGCGCCCACGCATGCCGCGTCCAAGCCGATCGCCATCATCCCGAATTGCGCGGCCACGCGCCATGCGCATTTCACGCTCGACGGCACGGGCGCGGCTCATCTCGAAGCGCCGTCGCTCGACGCATGGCCGAAGGTGCAGTGGGAGCCGAATACCGAGACGAGCAAGCGCGTCGATCTGAACACGCTCACGCCCGAGGAAGTCGCCGGCTGGAAGCCGGGCCAAACGCTGCTGCTGTCGGGCAAGATGTTGACCGGGCGCGACGCCGCGCACAAGCGCATCGCCGACATGCTGGCCAAGGGCGAAAAGCTGCCCGTCGACTTCACGAATCGCGTGATCTACTACGTCGGCCCGGTCGACCCCGTGCGCGATGAGGTGGTGGGCCCGGCAGGTCCGACCACGGCCACGCGCATGGACAAGTTCACCGAAACGATGCTGGCCCAAACCGGCCTGATTTCGATGATCGGCAAAGCCGAGCGCGGCCCCGTGGCCATTGAAGCGATCAAGAAGCACAAGGCGGCCTACTTGATGGCGGTGGGCGGCGCGGCCTATCTCGTTTCGAAAGCGATTCGCGGCGCGAAGGTGCTCGCGTTCGAAGATCTCGGCATGGAGGCGATCTACGAATTCGACGTCTCGGACATGCCGGTCACCGTCGCCGTCGATTCGACCGGCACCTCGGTCCATCAGACGGGCCCGAAGGAATGGCAAGCCAAGATCGGCAAGCTGCCGGTCGTGACGGCCTAAGCGCGCCAAGCGGTCCAACGACGCAAAGCCGGGCCGCGCGCCCGGCTTTTTCGTGATAGCGAGATCGGCCGAACGGCTGAAGTTGCACGTCAAGCCTTGGCATTTGCCGGGTCAGCGTTTATCGTTTGCGTTCACTAGCCTCACACGAAGGAACCAACATGCAAGGCGATAAGAAGGTCATCGAATATCTGAACGCGCAGCTCAAGAACGAGCTGACGGCGATCAACCAATACTTCCTGCATGCACGCATGTACAAGCATTGGGGGCTCGATAAGCTCGGCAAGCACGAGTACGACGAGTCGATCGGTGAGATGAAGCATGCCGATCTGTTGATCGAGCGGATATTCATGCTCGACGGCCTGCCCAATTTGCAGGATTTGCACAAGCTGTTGATCGGCGAGGAAACGAAAGAAATCCTCGAATGCGATCTGAAGCTGGAGCAAGGCTCGCAAGTCACCTGCAAGGAAGCGATCGCCTACTGCGAATCGGTTCGCGATTTCGTTTCGCGCGGCATTTTCACGACGATTCTCGACGACACGGAAGAGCACATCGACTGGCTCGAAACCCAGCTCGATCTGATCGACAAAGTCGGCATCCAGAATTATCAGCAGTCCGCGATGGGCGCGCCCTCCGAGTCCTGAGCCCAGGCCTGAGTCCGCCCCTCGATCGCCGTTCACCGCCTCCGCCATGACCGCCCCGCACGGCTCACGCGCCAGCGCACCCACGCCGTCCTCGGCGGGGCCGGCGTCGAACGGCAATCCGGCGCCCGTCGGCATTTTCGATTCGGGGCTGGGCGGGCTCTCGGTGCTGCGGGCCGTCCGAGCGCAATTGCCGCACGAGACACTGCTCTACGTCGCCGATTCGCTGCATGCGCCGTATGGGTTGCGCGATAACGAGTTCATCACCGAGCGCACGCTCGCGATCGGCGAGTGGCTCGTCGCGCAAGGGGCCAAGGCGCTCGTCGTCGCTTGCAATACGGCGACGGCCGAGTCGATCGCCCTCGCGCGCGGTCAGTTGTCGATTCCCATCATCGGCGTCGAACCCGGCATCAAGCCCGCGGCTAGTTTGTCGAAGTCGCGCATCGCCGGCGTGCTCGCCACGCAGGTCACGCTTCGCAGCGAAAGGTTTCGCTCCTTGATCGAGCGCTATGCCGCCGATTGCCATTTCATCTGTCAGCCGGGTCTCGGGCTCGTGGAAGCCGTGGAGCGGTGCGAAATCGATACCCCGGAAGTGCGCGCCCTCCTGGCGAGCTATATCGAGCCGATGCTCACAGCCGGCGCCGATACCCTCGTGCTCGGCTGCACGCACTACCCGTTTCTCGATGCGTTGATTCGCGACATCGCCGGGCCGCGGCTGACCCTCGTCGATACGAGCGTAGCGATCGCGCGACAACTCGAGCGCGTGCTCGACGCAAAGGGCCTGCGTGCGCCCGAGCGCACGCTGCCCACTCCCCCGAAGCTGTACTCGACCGACGACGGCACGCACATGCGGCGGCTCGCGGCGTCGCTGCTTGGCTTGGATGTGCCCGTCGAACAGGTTTCGATCGAAGCGCGCGGCGCCGAACGCGACCGCTCTCACGCCTGAGTCCTGCTACTGTCTCGTCGCCTTCGACTAGCCCCTCGCCCCAATTAGTCCGATCGGAAGCCGTGCGAAGCGGCATGTCTACGGCCGGCTGCGCCTCTCATCCACCCATCAACGTCCCCAATAAGGGCAACATCGCCGCCCTATATCGCGCTTTTTCGGTGACGGCACACTTGTTACAAAAAACCGGACTCTTTACTTGCCAAGTTCGCGAAACGTAATGATAATAGTTCGCATTAACGTTTTGCCGTAGTTTCAGCCATGATCGTTTGCGTGTGCAAGTCCGTCTCCGACCGTAAGATCCGCGCTTCCATCGCGGAAGGCGCCGATACGTTCGACGAGCTTCAGTTCGAACTCGGTGTGGCGACTTGCTGCGGCAAGTGCGAGGAATCGGTGCGCGAAGTCATGGCTCAATGCGGTGTCTGCGAAAGCCAATGCGGCGTCGAGCGCGTCGTTGCGTCGCAGCCGGCGCTGGTCACGTTCTACGAACGCAAGGCCGCGTAACCGCGCTCGCCTCGTCCGCATTTTCGCTGCTCATTCGCTTTCGCTTTCCACATCCCATACCGGCACGCCAGTCCGTTACCGCCAGCAGCCGCTCGATTCGCCCTAGGAGGCCGAGATGGAATTGCTTATCGGATTCGTCGCGACACTGTGCATCTCGCTGTTGATTTGCCGCAAATGAAGTAGCCGCAGCGATGCGTTCGACCCTTCGGTCGCTCGATGTTGCTGTCGACGGACGCTTCGTTCGCGATAACATGCAAACCTGGATTTTTTCGCTGCACCCGGCATCCGGCCGGCAGCCTCTTTTCGCATGTTGCGTTCGCGTATCGTCCCCGCTTTTCTTTGCGTCGCGCTCGCTCACGCGGCGCTGATCGGCGCTTTCTTCACGACAGCCCAGGCGCCGGCGCCGCGTCCTTTGCATTCGACGGCCATCGTGGCGCGGCTGCTGGGACCCGCCCCGCGGCAGACGCCTGCTGCCGGCGCAGGCGGGCGCTCCACGCCCACACCCTCGACCCGCCCGGCTCGTGCCGACGCTACGCTCGACGCTCACGCCGATGCGCGCGCTTTAGGGCGGACGCGCCCGTCACAGCCGCGACAGTCGACTTCCGCGTCTCCGCCTGCCCTCGCTCCTCGCGCGGCGCTGCCCACAACCGCCGCGCCCAGCCTGCCGTCGCCTCCGGCGCTCAATGCACCCAGCAGCCCAACCCCAACGCCCGCGGCAGCCGCAGCGGTAATGAACACTGCCGATTCGCACGCGCCATCGACTGCGCGCTCCGCGGCAAACGATACGATCACCATTGCGACGCCAAGGCGCGTTGAACACGTCGACTGCCGCATCGTCAAACCCGCCTACCCCGAATTGTCGAAGCGGCGTTCAGAAGCGGGAACGGCCACCGTGCGTTTCGTCATCGGGACGACAGGCGCCATCGACAGTGTGACGCTTGCCAAGAGCAGCGGCTTTCCGCGTCTCGACGACGCAGCGCTCGAAGCGCTCCGCGAAAGCGCGTGCGCACCTTATGTCGAAAACGGGTCGCCGGTGCGCGCGTCGTACGAGCAAGCGTTCAAGTTCGGACTAGAGGACGATTGAGCGAAGCGCCGCCATGGCGCCGCGCGCTCTTTTCGGCACCTGGCGAAGCGCCATGTAAAAGGCCCTCATCGGGCGATGAGGGCCTTTTTTCGTGCGCACGCGGCGCCTTCGGGCGGCGGGCTCGTTGACCATCGGACTGGCTCGAGCACCGCATGCGATCACCGTGCCCTATGCACGGACCACGCTTGCAGCCCTATCCGGCTTGCTATAAGAGCAGCCGTCTGGTTTCACGTTGGACGCCCCAACGCGAAAGGCACTTCAATATAGGC
>DATJJH010000030.1:0-7029 GCA_035492395.1 Trinickia sp.
ATTTCGAAGCGGGCGACCACGAAGAATTGGTGCATATGAAGAGCGACCAATTCCTTTCGCTGATGGACCGCGCCGAACGCGCACGTTTCGCTCACCGGATGCAAGGCATCTCGATGTAGCGGGCCCGGCGACGAACCGAGCGCGGCAGCGCTCACTGCGCATCGGGCTCGGCGCGCGACGCCTCCTGGGCGCTAGCCGGCCGCTGCGGCGGCTGACGCCATTGCCCGCGCAACCGTAGGCTCTGCGCGAAAGTCGTGCGCTCGGCGGGCGTGAGCGTCGCGACGAAATCGGCCACCGCCTTTTCGACGCGTTCGCGAACGGCGCGGTCGGCGTCGCGCGTCGCCGCGAGCGCCGAGTCCAGCGCTTGGCGGTCGAATTGCGGCGCCGCGACGCGCTGCAGCACGTCATGGCGGTCATCGCGCGCCAGCTTCACAAGCGGGCGCACCTCGCGGCGCGCCTGCCGCAGTGCATCAAGAAATTGACGCTGCCGCTCGGGCGAGAGCTCTTGCGCCGCAAAACGCAACGCCTGCGGCGCGGCGGCCGGGGCCGCGGCCACCTTCGCCGTGTCGTGCGAGGCGAACCAGCGATAAGCGCCGCCCACGATCGCGCCGACCAAGAAGATGTTCAGCGCCAACGAGCCGATGCAAAGGACTTTGATTGCGCGGGTCGTCATTCCACCCCCTCCTCGCCGCCGCCCGAAACGCCGAATCCTGTCGACCAGAAAGAGGGCTCATGGACCGGGGCGACGCCCTCGCCCCGCGCGATGAAAAACGACGTCGCCATCGCGCCGGCGACGAGCCCCGCCACGCCGGCGCCCGCCAGGGCGGCCCCCGAGAGCCACCAAAGCCGTGGCCGCGCACCCTGGGTCCGGCGGCGGCCCGCGCCTTGCCCGGAGGCGATGATGCGCCGCCGCAACGACCGGTCGACAGGCTCGAGCGTATCGGCGGCGAGACCCGCATCGAGCCAAGCGGCGGCCGCGAGCCGCGCTTGCGCTTCGTCCGGATGCGCCTGCGCGAAATCGCAGGCCGCGGCGCGCTCGGCGTCGGGCCAGCGCCGCGGGTCGGCGCCGTAGGCGTCGACGATCCGAGCGAATCGTTGGGAGGTCATCGTCGTCATGATCGATCCTTACAAGTACGCTTCGTTTGCGCGTGCGCATCGGCGTGCGTCAGCTGCGCACGCATGTTGCGGCGGGCGCGAACCAGCAGGCTTTCGAGCGCATCGACCGTGATGCCCATCAGGCCGGCCGTTTCGGCGTTCGACAGCTCCTGGTAGTAGGTCAGCGCGAGGGCCTCGCGCTGCCGCGCTGGCAACGCTGCCAACGCCTGGCGAACGTGCGCGCCGTGCTGCCGTGCTTCGAGCGTCGCCTCGGGCCCGGACGGCGCGGCTTGCGCCTCGTCCGCCGCCGCGTCGTCCAGCGCATCGTCGGGCGTCTCGCGCCGGCTGCGCAGCCGGTCGTAGCAGAGATTCATCGCCACGCGGTGCAGCCAGGTGTCGAAGTGCGCCTCGCCTTCGCGCCAATGCGGCGCTTGTTTCCAGATCCGCATGAACGCCTCCTGCGCCACGTCTTCGGCCTCCATCCGATCGCCGAGCATCCGCACGGCGAGCGCGAGCAGCCGCGGCAGCTTGCGCGCGACCAGCTGGCGCACCGCCGACGGTTCTTCGCGGGCCACGCCGGCGATCAAATCGGCGTCCGAATAGCGCTCGCTCAACGCCGGGCGTCTCCCGTATCGGGGGGGGATAAGGGGTTCATGCGGTCCACGCTTTTCATATCGGCAAAACCCTTAAACGGATGGCGCAGGGAAAACCCGTCGCGCTCCTGCGGCGCTGATGTGTTCGGAGCCTATCGCAGTTGTCCGCCTATTCATCGGTCATTTTTTTGAAAACCTTTACGACCAGAACAGAACGGGCATAAAGTCAGCAGGCTAGACTGCGGCTCGCCTGTATCACCCTTCGCCTCGAGGAGTGTTTTCCATGGTTCTTCGGTTACTCGCCGTGCTGCCGTTCATCGGCATCTTGCTCGGCGTCCCGTTCGTCAATCGCGTCGAGCCGCTCGTGTTCGGCATGCCGCTCGTGCTGGCCTGGATCGTCTTCTGGGTCGTCATGAGCGCGGCCATCATGGCGCTCGTCTATCGGCTCGACCCGGCCAACCGCGCCGGCGCTCAACCCACCGAGGAGGCCGGCTCATGAGCAGCGCGCTTCTGATCATCGCCGCCATTACCGTCTTCGCGCTCTGGCTTGGCGTGCGCGCCCGCCGCGGCCACGACATGAACCTCGAGCAGTGGTCGGTGGGCGGACGCAGCTTCGGCACCGCCTTCGTCTTCCTGCTGATGGCCGGCGAGATCTATACGACGTTCACGTTCCTCGGCGGCAGCGGCTTCGCCTACGGCAAGGGCGCGGCGGCCTACTACATCCTGTCGTACGCCACGCTCGCCTACATCCTGTCGTACTGGCTGCTCCCGCCGATCTGGCGCTACGCCAAATCGCATCGCCTCGTCTCGCAGCCGCATTTCTTGGCGAGCAAGTATGCAAGCCCTTCCCTAGGCGTGCTCGTCGCGCTCGTCGACGTCGTGGCGCTGCTCCCGTACCTCGTGCTGCAATTCAAGGGGCTGGGCATCATCGTCGCGACCGCTTCTTACGGCGCCATTTCACCCGCCGCCGCGATTTGGATCGGCGCGGTCGTCGTGACGGTTTACGTGACGCTCTCGGGCGTGCGCGGCTCGGCGTGGAACTCGGTGGTGAAAGACTTGATGATCCTCGCCATCGTCATCTTTCTCGGCGTGTATCTGCCGATCAAGCTTTACGGCGGCCTGGGCGCGATGTTCCATGCGATCGACGCCGCCAAGCCGGGCTTTTTGACGTTCCCGGCAAAAGGCTCGAGCGTCGCCTGGTTCCAGTCGACCGTGCTGCTGACCGCGCTCGGCTTCTTCATGTGGCCGCATACGTTCGGCTCGATCTTCACGGCGCGCGACGAACGGATCTTCCGGCGCAACGCGGCCGTGCTGCCGCTCTATCAGCTCATCTTGCTGTTCGTGTTCTTCGTCGGCTTCGCCGCTTCGCTGAAGGTGCCGGGCCTGAAGGGCAGCGACATCGACCTGTCGCTGTTCCACGTATCGCTGCAGTCGTTCGATCCGTGGTTCGTCGGCGTGATCGGCGCGGCTGGGGTGCTGACCGCGCTCGTCCCGGGCTCGATGATCCTGAACGCGGCCGCCACGCTGCTCGCCAACGACGTCTATCGCGGCGCCTTCGACAAGCAAGCGCCGGACGCCACGGTCGCCAAGCTCGCACGCGTGCTCGTGCCCGTCATCGCGCTCGTCGCCGTCTACTTCACGCTGCGCGGCGGCGAGACCATCGTCGCGCTGCTCTTGATGGGGTACAGCTTCGTCACCCAGTTGTTCCCGGCCGTCGTGACGAGCTTGGCCGCGCGCAATTGGGTCACCAAGCAAGGCGCCACCGCCGGCATCGTGGCGGGCGTGGCCGTCGTCGCCTACACGACGCTCACGCATGCGAGCATCGGCCAATGGTTCCCCTCGCTGCCGAACGCGCTCAAGGATCTGAACATCGGGCTCGTGGCGCTCGCGCTGAACGTCGTCGTGCTCGTGGTCGTGAGCGCGTTGACGCAGCCAAGAGCCGCGAGCCAGTCGCAAGCGCGCCCGCTGTAGCCGCGCCCCGCGAACGCGGACCCTCGCACGGCGCGCCGAGAGAGCCCTCATGGCGCGCCGCGCGACACCGAATCGCTCCCGCCTACTGCGCGCCGCCGGCGCGCTGATCGTTGCGCTCGCGCTCGGGGCGCTGGCCGCCTTCGAATTCGTTTCCCCGCTGCCGCCGGCCCATCCCGCCACGGTGCGCGGCATGCCGGCCGACAGCGCATTGCCGCTCGCTTCGCGCGCCGACTGCCACGCCGGTACGCTCGTCACGCTCGTCGCCCATCTGGACGACGACCTGCTTTTCGTCAATCCGGGCATCGCGCACCGCCTGGCCGAGGGCTGGTGCATCGTCACCGTCCACCTGATCGGCGGAGCGAACGGCGCCTCGTTCGACTACGTCCGCACGCGCGAGCGCGCGATCCGCGGCGCGTATGCGCGAATGGTCGGCGTGCCGGACCGCTGGGACGAAGGCACGGCCACGCTGGCCGGCTCGCCCGTGCACTGGATGTCGCTGCAAGGCCAGCCGCGAATCGAACTCGTCGAACTGCGCTTGCCGGGCGGGCGCGTGCGCGGCGGATCCGTGCCGCTGGGCCGGCTCTGGGACGAAGGACAAACGATCGCGACGTATCCGATACGCGCGGACGGCGGCGTCGCCCGCTACGATCGCGCTTCGCTCGTCGCCACGGTCGGCGCGTTGCTCGCGCGGGCGAACGAGATCTACACGCTCAACCCCGACGCGCTCCCGTTCGCGGAGCACCCCGACCATATCTACGCCGCCAAGATCGCCCGCTTCGCGGCGCATGCCTTTGGCGTGCATGCGCCGCTGCGCTATCACCTGACGTACGTGACCGGCATGCTGCCGGCCAACGTGGCGTCCGACGATGTCCAAGCGAAGCGCGACGCGGCCGCCAGCTATTTCGCGATCGACCCTGGCGTGGGCGATTTGGCGCGCGTGTTCGGCGAGGACGAATGGAACGGCGACTGGATCGCGCGCCGCTACGTCTTCAGCGACGACGTGTCGGGCCGGCCCGCGAGCGATGCGCTCGCCGCTTCCGCGCGCACGAGCTTCAATCTCGTCAATGCCTACACGTTGCAATGCGCCGAGACGAGCGGCCGCGGCGGAGCGCTGGGGCTCGGCGCCTGCGACGGGCAGCCCACTCAGCGCTGGCGCTGGCTGAGCGTGCCCAGCCACCCAGGCAACGAGCACGATGCCGCGCTCGTCAACGAGTCGACCGGGCAATGCACGGCTGAGCGCGGCAACGCGCTCGTCGGCGTTGCCTGCAATCCCGACGACATCGATCAACGCTTCACGCCATGGGATTTCGGCATGGTGCGCACGCCGCGCGGCCGTTGCCTCGGCGAACACGACGGCGTACTTGCAATGGCGCCGTGCGACGGCCAGACAAGCGCGTTCCGCTGGGCGCCGACGCCCAATTCGCGTTGGACCGACCCGCGCGTGGCCGGCGCGATGATCGACGACGTCACGGCGCCCGGCAAGCCGGCCGCCGTTTATGTCACCCGACGCACGGACGGCCCGGGCTTCGACGTCTGGGTGGCGCCGCTCGGGCCGCAAGCGCACGCTCGACGGTGGTATGAGAACGCCGTGCCGTTCGACGCTCATTCGGCGCGGCCGACGTGCGACGGCGCCACGCTGTGTTTCGACAATACGCGCTTCCTGCTTGGCGATTTCGAGGGCACTGGGCGGGCCGACCTGCTCGCGATCGGGCCGCGCAACGGGGGAGCGGGCTTCTGGCTGCTGCGCAATCTGGGCGACCGGTTCGCCGCGCCTCGCCTTTGGTACCAAAGCACGGGGGCGTTTTCGCCCGCGCGCGCGCAGCAGTACGTGGCCGCCGATTTCACCGGCGACGGACGCGCCGACGTGATGCTCGCGCAAGCGCCGGGTGCGGGCGCGCAGGCAGGCATCGACGACGGAAACGCACAAGGGCTGGCGCTGTGGGTGTTCGAGAGCCTCGGTGCGACGGGCTCGGCGCCCGCCCGTTGGCTCGACGCGCCGGGCGGGCGCGCCGCGCCGGGGGACGTTCGCGCTTACGCGCCGGGACGCTCGACGCAATTTTTGGCGGCGCGCATCGACGACAGCGGGCGCGCCGGCCTGTTCGCATTGGACGACACGGCGGGCGTGCTGGCCGTGACGCCTATCGTCAGCACGGGGCACGGATTCGCGCCTGCCCAGAGCGTGCGCTGCGCGAGCTGCCGCAAGCCGTTTACCAAGGTCGCGGCGGGCCCGCTCGGCCCCGGCGGCGATGTCGACGGCTTGGTGGTTTTGACGCTGCGCGAGCCGACCCGCGCCGATCCCGCCACGATCGACGTCTGGACGATGGCGGGCGGCGCACGACTGCAAGCGCCGGTTCATGCGGGCGCCATCGGCTCCGTGGCGTGGGTCGACGCCCTGCCCGGGCTCGCGCCGCGACGGGCCGACACCTCGCCCACGGCTCGCTCATCGCTCGTGCTGTTCAGTCGCGTGAACATGCAACTGGACGAATATCGCTTTACGTCCGGTGCGCCGCAGCTCATCGATTACCCGTTTCTCGACGCCGGGCGGGCGTTGGGCGCGGGCGAGAGATGGGGGCCGCTGGCGGGCCGATACAGCGAAGCGCTTCGCATCGATCGCCTGAACTGACAGGCCGCGCAGGTCGAACCTAGGCGATCACGTGCCGGGCGACCTCGAGATAACGCCGGGCGGTGTCATCGAGCGTCATGCCGTGGAGCGGACGCATCGAACGCGGTTGCGCCAGCGCGCCGGCCAACGCGCGCGCAAACTGCGCCGCGTTCGTCGTATCGACCAGCGCCACGCCCTCGTACGCTCGCGCGAAATCGAAGGCGCCGATCGCGTTGGCGACGATCGGCACGCCTGCTGCCAACGCTTCGAGAAATCCGATGCTGTGCGCTTCGAAACGCGACGGCATCGCGAAGACGGCCGCGCGCGCGAGCAGACCCGGCACATCGGTGTTCGGCCCTTCGATGCGCACGTGCGAGGCGATGCCGAGCTCGTCGGCAAGCGCCACGACTTGCCGATGGTAGGCGCGGTCTTCGATGACGCCGCATAGACGCAGGCGTGCGCTCGGCGCCTGTGCGAGCACCTCCCGAAATGCGCGCACGGTGTCGAGCTGGCCTTTTTCCGGCATGTAGCGCCCGATTTGGACGATCCACCGCGCACGCGACATCGATGCCTCATCGGCCGACTCGGACGACTCGGACGACTCAGCCGCGTCGTCCGTTCGCCGGAACCGCTGAACGTCCACGCCGTTGGGTACCACGAACACCGCGGGATGCGGGCCGATCGTCGCCGTGTATTGGTCGATGTTGCGCGGCGACACCCCGATGACGGCGCGCGCGCGCCGCGATAGCCGACGCTCCGCCCGCAGCA
>DATJJH010000031.1:0-22111 GCA_035492395.1 Trinickia sp.
TGGTTGGGAATCGTGTAGATGGGATCGGTGAAGTCGATCGCGCGTTTGCGCTGATCGGTGATCGTCATATCCGAGTTGATCGCGTCGAACTTGCGCGCTTGAAGGGCGGGAATCAGGCCGTCGAAGTCGTTTTCGACCCAGACGCATTTCACGGCCAGCTTCGCGCATACGGCGTTGCCGACGTCGACGTCGAAGCCTTGCAACTGCCCGGTGGCCGTCTTCGATTCGAACGGCGCGTACGACGCCTCGAGGCCGAAGCGCAGTTCCTTCAGGTCCGCCGCCGATACGCTGCCGGCTAGCGCGGTGCATGCGGCGGCGACGAGTGCGAGCGACACCTTCTTTCGCAAGTTCAGTTTCATACAAATTGCATCCTTGACAGGGTTGTACCGAAGGGCGAGGCCCGGCGCGCATGGTGTGTGCGCCAAAAATGCGGTTCAACCGGCTGATGGCCGCTTGATGCGCCGCACAAGCTCCGCCCCGGGCCGGCATTGTAAGGTGAGCCGGTTGATGGCGGAGGCCATGGGTGCATGATCGACCAAATGGCCCAGGTGGAAGGGGGCGGCGTGGAAGTTGTAATTCGATGTCGCGCGGCCGCAAGGCTCGCCGAAGCTGGGCTGCCCGCCTTGCACCTATGCCCCGCGCGTGCGTCGTTGAAGGAGGAGTTGCACGTTGGACGGTCGTGCGTGCGCTTTCCGTGCGGTCGCCTATCGGTTCCTCGACCCTATCTAGCTAGTTAGCCTAACCGCTCGTTTTATTTACATTCACACCCGCACTGATAGATTGTCCCGGCACCATCGGGTCAATGCCGGCTAAGCATTTCATAAGGACTACGAAATTCATGAACGGAGCGAACGTCGGGTGAGTGGACATGTTGGCAGCAAAGACACGCGCGTCGCGGCTGCCCCTACACCGAGCAACGTCGTTACGACGCAGCCATCATGGAGCTTTCCGCTCCTGCTTTGCCTAGTCGCCGTCCATTTCTTTCGGATCGGATGTCAGCTCGTGATCACGGCTTGGTCGGTAGTTGGGATCACTGGGCGTTCTCAGTCGGTGGGTCAGATCTTGTTGATCTCGAGCGCAACCACGCTCATCGCGTCGCCATTCATCGGAGCATGGATCGATCGAAGCGCGCGTAAAAAGCCGCTTGTCCTCGCTGGACACTTCGGCGTTGCGTTAAGCGGCGCATCTCCGTTCGTTCTTGCGATTTGCGCCCCGCAGTCCTCGCCGTTCGTTGGGTTGATCGTGGCGACCATCATGTCCAGCGTTGCCGGCATTACCATCGGCTGCGCAATGGACTACTACATCAAACTGTCCTTCCCCGCACGCAGCCGAACCGCGAAGCTGGCGCTCATGAACTCCGTGTCGCAATGCACACTCATCGCGGGCACAGCGTTCGGCGGGTATCTCGTTTCATTTGCCCCATGGCAGGACGCGTATTTGCTGATCGGAGGCTGCGGGCTGGCGTTGACAGCACTCGCCGCATATATACTTCCTTCGCTCATCCACACATCACACTCTGCACGAAATACAGTTCGCGCGGGCCCGGCGCTCTATTTGCAGCATCCATATTTGTTTTCTGTCGCGTTCTGCTCCGCGTTGGCATTCGCGGTCGGCCAGGCAACGAATACGCTTTTGCCGGCATTCATGAATCTCGATCTCAAGTTATCGAGCGAACACTACGCTTCGGTCGAAGCCGCATGGTCGATCGGCGCGCTCGCCGCTAGCGCAGGACTCGCCAGATTTGCGAAAGACCGGTTCGGACCGCTTGGGCACGACCTTGTCATCGTGCTCTCCATTGCCGCGCTTCTGTCGATCGTGCCGCGACTGTCGACGCCGGAAGCGCTCGTTGCCGTGCATTTCGTACTCGGCGTCGGCTTTGCGGTCACGCGCGTTCGCGCCGACGCGCGCTTTCTGAGCGCGTGCCCAACGCACTTGTTAGGGCGCTTCCGAGCCAATAGCTTATGCCTCACAAGCCTCGTCAGCGCCACCGTGTTCATTTCACCAACGCTGAGCAACGGGATGGCCACGCCCTCGCTTTATCAATGGCTATCCGCGGGGATCGCCGCATCGGCCCTCATCTTGATGGCGGCGGCGCGGCATCCGAAACCGGCCGCAGGCTAGTCATGTTCGCCCGCCTTACCGGCATCGAACGTGTCTGCGCAATGGACGCAAGCCGCGCCATCCACGCCGGTTCGCTTTCGCGAGCCCCACAAAAGCTATCGCCGCGCCAGCGCCGCGGCCGCCGAGCAAGCCTCATCCCGCGCGGCCGCATCGACATCCGGCCCGAATAGCGTCTTTTCGACGATGATCGATTCGATGTCCTCGATCCCGACGAAGCGCAGCCAAGCCTCGAAGTACGGCTTTTGATGATCGAATGTCCGCGCGGGCGTCATCCCGTCTTTGCCGTAATCGAGCCCTCGGGCATAAACGACAACGGCGCGTTTGCCCGCCAACAGCCCGCCGAAACCGACCTGCGGATCGAATGAAAACAACACGTCCTTTTGCGACACCACATCGATGAAGTGCTTGAGCTTGTACGGAATCGAAAAATTCCACAGCGGCACGGAAAACAGCAGCGTCTGCGCGTCATGCAACGGCTTGGCCAGCGCACGAATGTGGTCCCACGCCGCCTGCTGCGACGGCGTCAACGAGGTGCCGTTGAGCCCCGCATACTTGGCTTGCATTGCATCGCCGTCGAACTCGGGCAGATCGGCCTGCCAAAGATCGAGTGTGTCGATCGACGCGCGGGGGTGCGAGAGGCGATAAGCGTCGACGAACGCATGAGCGGCTTCGAGGGAAGCCGATCGCTTTTTGCGCGGCGACGCCTCGATGTGCAACAGGTCAGCCATGTTTCCTTCCTCCTTCGTCAGTGGACAGTGCGCGGCGGCGTGGGATGGGTAGTATCTGAACACATTCGAATTTGAATTGAAAACGAAGTATTATTAGGTTATTCAATTCAAACCTCACTGAATTCCATGTTCGATTCGATCCTGCTTCGCTCGTTCGTGACCGTGGCGCAAGAAGGCAGTTTCACGCGCGCCGCCACGCGCCTGCATCTGACGCAGTCGGCCGTCAGCGCGCATCTGCGCCGATTGGAGGAACAGGCGGGCAGCCCGCTCGTCACGCGCACGACACGCGCGCTTTCGCTCACGCCCAATGGGGAGGTGCTGCTCGGCTATGCGCGCGCCATCCTGGCGCTCAATCGCGACGCCCACGAGCGCTTGCACCGTTCGGCGGCGAACGGGATCGTGCGGATCGGCTTGTCGGAGGATTTCGCGCAGCCGCGCGTGATGAAGCGGTTGCATGCGTTCGGGCTCCGACACCCGAGTCTCGCGCTCGATTTGACCATCGGCATTCCGGGCACGCTGCTGCACGCGATGGATCGCGGCGAACTCGACTTCGTGATGGGGGGACGGTGTCATGACGATCGGCCGGGGCGCGCTTTGTGGCGCGAGCCGCTCGTGTGGACCGCCGCGTCATGGCTCACGATCGACCCCGCGTTGCCGTTGCCGCTCGCCGTCTTTCCGGAGCCCTGCCCTTATCGAGAGGCGGCGTTGGCCGCGCTGGCGCACGCCGGCCTCGATTACCGGATCGCGGTGGTCGGTCCGAGCAGCGGCGGCGTGCACGCGGCCGTCCAAGCAGGGCTCGGCGTCACGCCGATGCCGAAGAGCCGCGTCGACGACACGCTAGCCGTCGTTCAAGATACTGCGGGATTGCCTGCGCTGCCGGATGTCGAGTTCGCCCTCTTTGGCGCGGCGAGTCCCACCCCGCTCGTCGACGAGCTCTGCGAGGCGGCAAGGCGGGATTGGGGGTAATGCGAGATTGCCCGAGCGACAGGCGGGAAGCGGCAAGGTGGGGGTACTGGCGAAATGGGGTCGGGCTCGGCCAGCGGGGAACGCAGCGCTTACCGGTCGCTCACCCGCACGCAGCACATGGCCGGACGCGCATCGGTGGGCGGGAAGACGCACCACGAGCCGTCGCCGTGGCGAAAGAGAAAGAGCGCGCGCGGGCCGCTCGTTGCTTGCGCTTCGATGCACACGTAGCGCGCGCGGCTGCTGCTCATACGGCCCGTGCGCAGCACGCGCGCGGGCTTTGACACCGTGGGCGCGAGCCATTTGTCCACCAGCGCGCGCAGGCTGATCTTTTCCGCACCCATCGCTCACCTCCTGAAACGTCGGGTGGGCTCGACGCCGATTGCGTTCGCCGAACCCTTGAACACAGTATCGGCACGGGCGTCGAAGATAAAAATCAGCGCCGGCCGAGAATCGCGTCAAGCGTCGCCGCAACATGTCAGACAGGGACTACAGCGCGCATGGCCGAGCGCGAAGTCGCCGCGAACCGCCGGGCCTCGTTGATGGCGGTCAATCGCATTTCAGCGCCGAGCGCCTATGCTTGAGGGTAGGAACGATGCGTCCAGGGAGAAGGTCATGATCGCAAGAACCGTCGTCGCGCTTGCCGTGGCGGGGCTCGCGGGCGTGTCGGCGATGGCCGTGCATGCGCAAGAGCGCGAGCCGCGCGGCCACGAATCGGCGCGCGGCCCAAGCGCCACGCCGATGCAAGGCCCCGGAGCAGCGAGACCTGCCGCGCCCATGGTGCAAGGTGGAGGGCATGGTGGAGAAGCCCGGGCGCCGAGAACGCCGGGGCCCGGTCCAGCCCCTGGTCCTGGCGCCGGCGTTGGCGCAATGCCCGGTCATGGCCCACAGGCGCCCGGATTCGGCCAACGACCCATGGGGCAAGCCCAGGTTCCCGCGCCTGTCCCCGCTCCGAGGCCGCCCACCGGGCCATCCGCCAGGCCCGAGTATGGGCATCACCCGATGGGTCAAGTGCCGGCGCCAGCCGGGCGACAGCCGCACAGCTCGCCCAGCGCCCCTCAATTCGACAACCGGCCCCGCCCCGAACCCCGCGCTCCGATCGCTCAGGCCCCTCGCGCCTATGGCGCCGTCCCCGCACCTTATCGCGGCGACATTCATCGTTTCGTCGATCGCGATGCGCGCGTGTGGCACGGCGGCCGTTGGCATCACTCGCATCACAACGGACGTTTCGGATGGTGGTGGGTCGTGGGCGGCTTGTGGTACTTCTACCCGCAACCCGTCTACCCGTACCCCGACCCGTTCGCACCGGGCGATGTCATTTATGAACAGAATTCGACCGATGAATACTGGTACTACTGCGAATCGGCGGGTCAGTACTATCCGTACGTGACGGAGTGCCCAGAGGGCTGGCAAGCCGTCATTCCGGAGCAATAAAACAGGATGGATCGGCGTGCACCGACCCGCGCCCGCAAGGCGCGGCTCAGGGCGCGAGCGCCCTCAGGGTTTCGCGTGTCGTCTCGACCACGGTCAACCCCGCGCGCAAGCCGGGTTTGACCGTGCGGTTCGGGAACACGATCCGCTCCTCGTCGTAGGTCACGGCATACACATAATCGCCGTCGCGAGCGAGCACGGTTCCCTTCGAAAAGGGGGTGAAGTTCGCAACGTCGTCCGCCGTCAAGAGTTCGAACGCCTCGCTGTGCTTCGTGATTTGGCCGATGACAGTGAACACGCGCGGCATGGGCGCCGATAGGACGCCGCGGTCGGCGTCGCTCGCTCGACGAGGCCCGCCCGCAACAAGGGTGCGCACAGCCTGGTCCGCTCCGGCAAAACGCGACAGGTCGTTTTCACCGAACGGCCGCACCTTGCCCAGTTCGAGCGTGCAAGCGTTCGCACCGAACGACTCGGCCGTGTATTGGGTATACGTCGTGCCCTTCGCGGTGTGCAGCAACACCGCCTCGATACGCGCGAGCGCGAACCATTCGAACATCGCGCGCGAGGGCGCCGCCCCCGTGTACGGCAGCAACGCGAAGCGCTCGAATACCGACACGCGAATCGCCGTATGCATGTCGATGTGCCACCGGGTATTCGCCGCGTCGCCGGCCTCGGCGAAAAAGCGCTGCGCCGCGGCTTCGAGCGCCCTCGCCCGCGGCGCCTCGCGACTGTCGGGCCTCCGCGCATGGCGGCCGCAGAAAAGCCGGTTCAGGTCGTCGTCGATATATCGACGGCCCGCACGCATCGCCGCTACGTTGCCAAGCACGATTCCAAGCCGGCACGCGAGCGGCGCCCTGCCCGTCGCGATGTCGGAGACCATCGTCGAAAGCAATTCGATCGGCGCCGTTTCATCGCCATGCACACCGGCCGACACGAATACGCTCGGCATCGAGCCGCCGCCGGGCGACACGGCCGGCGCCAGTTCGAGCACCCCTTCATCGAACCATTCGAAGCGAACACCGCTCGCGCACTCGCCGCTCGCATCGGCCGCTGTCGGGCGCGTGCCGCCCAGCGTATAGGCCAAAAAATCGGCGAGCATCGGAGGGACGGGCATCGCGGCGTCTGAACTCATCGCTCGGCTCAACGCTGAAACTCGTAGAGCGAACCGAGCCCGAGGATCTGCGTCAGTTCGTCCAGCGCCGTACGCGACTCGACGAGCAAAGTCGGATCGGCGAGATCGGCTGGCGAAAGCCGATCGCGATAATGCTTCGCGATCCAAGCATCGAGCCGAGCGAACAGCGCATCGTCGATCCAAACACCGGGATTCACCGCCTCACGCTCGGCTTCGTTCAACACCACGCGCAACCGCAGGCAAGCGGGCCCGCCGCCGTTCTTCATACTTTCGCGCAAATCGAAGACCAGCAGATCGTCGATCGGCCCCGACCCGCTGACGAGATCGTCGAGATACGCCCAGACGCGAGGGTTCTCGCGGCATTCCTGCGGCACCACCAGCACGTCGCGGCCGTCGGGGCGCGTCAGCAATTGGCTGTTGAACAGATAGGACGTGACCGCATCGGATACGCTCACGCGCGCATCGGGCACTTCGATGACGTTCAGCTGCGCGCCCATCGTCGATAGTTGCGCGCGCAACTGATCGTACACGGCGCTTTGCTCGACGAATGCACGCTGATGGCAAAAGAGCGTTTGCCGATTGCCGACCGCGATGACGTCGTTGTGGAACACGCCCGCATCGACGACATCCGGGCTCTGTTGCGCGTAGACCGTGCCGGCCTCGGCGAGACCATGGCGCTGCGCGACGGCGCGGCTCGCTTCGAACGTCTGGCGCGCCGGATAGCGTACGGGTTCGGGCCCGCGCCGGTATTCGCTGCGCCCGTACACGAAGAACTCGACGCCGCGCTCGCCATACTGCGAGCAAAACCGCGTGTGATTCGCAGCCCCTTCGTCGCCGAGCGCCGGCGTGCCAGGCAGCGCCTCGTGCACGGCGAAATGCGTCGGATCGGCGAAGATCGCCTGCAGCGTGCGCCGCGTCGCTTCGTGCTCGATCGCGCGGTGCAGCTTGCTCGTGAGATTGGCCGGCGTGAAGTGCACGCGCCCATCGTCCGTATCGGCCGACGGGCTCACCGTCGCCGCATTGGCCGTCCACATCGCCGAAGCCGAACTGGCCGCGGCGAGCAGCTCCGGGGCGTCCTTCGCGGCGCGCTCGATGACCTTCGACTCGGAGCCCGAAAAACCGAGCTCGCGCAACAACCGCAGCGACGGCCGCTCCTGCGGCGGCAGCACGCCTTGCACAAAACCCAGATCGGCAAGCTGTTTCATCTTGCGCAGACCTTGCTTGGCGGCGGCGAGCGGATTGGCGATCGATTTCTCGTTCGTCTGCGACGCGACGTTGCCGAACGAAAGCCCGGCATAGTTATGCGTCGGACCTACGAGTCCGTCGAAATTGGCTTCCCGTGCTTGCATCGTCGATCCTTGCTCGATCCTTAGAATTGAAGACCCGGCGAGACGCTCGCGGGCATCGTGAGTTGCGCGCTTTCGACCGAGGCCATCGGATACGCGCAGTAATCGGCTGCGTAGTAGGCGCTTGGCCGATGATTGCCCGATCGGCCCGTGCCGCCGAACGGCGCCGCCGACGAAGCGCCATTCGTCGGGCGATTCCAATTGACGATGCCGGCGCGAATCGTGCGATGAAACTGCGTCCACAGCGCTTCGTCGTCGGCCAGCAGGCCCGCCGATAAACCGTAGGCCGTATCGTTCGAGCGCGCGATCGCTTCGTCGAAATCGCCATAGCGGACGATCTGCGCGAGCGGGCCGAAGTGTTCTTCGTCGGGTAGGTCGGCTACTTCGGTGACGTCGAGGATCGCGGGGCTTACGAACCCCAGGCGCTCGTCGCGCTGTGTCATCGCCAAGATAGGCCGCGCGCCGGCCGCGACGAGGCGCGCTTGCGCCGCAACCAGCGTCGCCGCGGCCTTCGCCGACACGACCGCGCCCATGAACGGCTGCGGATCGGCATCGTAAAGCCCGTAGGCGATACGCGCGCTCACCTGCGCGAAACGTTCGAGGAAGCGATCGCCGAACGCGTCGCGCGGCACGAAGATGCGGCGCGCGCAAGTGCAGCGCTGCCCTGCCGATAGATACGCCGATTGAATCGTGTGATGCACGGCCGCGTCGATATCGTCGACGTGCGCCACGACGAGCGGATTGTTGCCGCCCATCTCGAGCGCGAGGGCGATCTCGGGCCGGCCGCCGAACTGCTTATGCAGCAGTGTTCCGGTGCCCGAGCTGCCCGTGAAGAACAACCCGTCGATCTGCCGATGGTTGGCGAGCGCGACGCCCGTATCCTTCTCGCCCTGCAAGAGGTTGAGCACGCCCGCGGGCAAGCCGGCCTCGCGCCAGAGTTCGACAGTCGCACGCGCCACGCCCGGAGCCAGTTCCGAGGGCTTGAACACGACGGCATTGCCCGCTATCAGGGCCGGCACGATATGACCGTTCGGCAGGTGGCCCGGGAAATTGTACGGACCGAACACCGCGACGACGCCATGCGGACGATGGCGCAAAACCGCCGTGCCGTCGGCTATCGCGGTGCGCTTTTCGCCGGTGCGCTCGTGATAGGCGGCGATCGAAATCTCGACCTTCGCGGCCATCGCGGCCACCTCGGTGCGCGCCTCCCATAGGGGCTTGCCCGTTTCGCGGCCGATTGCGTGAGCCAGGGCTTCCTTGCCCTCGGTCAGCAACGCCGCAAAGCGCCGCACGATTTCGATGCGCGCGTCGAACGGCAAGGCGGACCAAGCGCCGAATGCGCGGCGCGCGCTCGCCACGGCGCGATCGACGTCGGCCGCCGACGCGCCCTTGCCCTCCCACACCACGCCGCCTGTGCCCGGATTGCGCGAAACGAAGGCCGGGCCACCCGCCTCGCACCACCGCCCGTCGATAAAAAGTTCGCTCATATTTCTCTCGATCCTTACTGATTCTTTTTGCTCAGCGCCAGCACGCGCACGAGGTCGCCTTCGCCGGCTTCGAGCGCCGCGGCGTCGTCGGCCGAAAGCCGCATGACGCCGCCCTTCACGACACCCGGCGCGACACCAACCCGAAAACCGGCCAGCGACGTGTTCGAAACGAGCGAGCGAGCGCCCTCGTTGCCTTCGATCTTGCCGATCGCGACCGGCGCGAGCACGCTCTCGCGCACCGTGCGCAAATCGTTGACGTGGCATTCGAGCACGGGGCCCGCGTCGAAAATGTCGACATGGTTCTGATACCGAAGCCCCTCGGCTTCGAGCATCTTGCGCGCGGGCGCGGTATCGCGATGCGTGACGCCGATGACCGCCTGCGCCTCCTGCGGCAGCAAATCGGCGTAGACGGGATAGCGCGGCATCAGCTCGGCAAGGAACGACTTGCGCCCATGCGCGCTCAGATAATCGGCCGCGTTGAAATCGATCTGGTAGAAGTGCGAGCCCACCGCGCGCCAGAATGGCGACGTGCCGTCGTCGTCGAAGTGGCCTCGCAGCTCGGCGCACAGCCGCTCGGGAAAGCGTTCGCGGAACTGCGCCATGAACATGAAGCGCGAACGCGAGAGCAAACCGCCGACGCCGTGCGCTCGATAGCGCGGCGACAAAAACAGCGAGCACACTTCCGCATAGCCCGTGAGATCGTGCGAGATGTTCAGCAGCGACATCTTCGTCCACACGCCGAGCTCTTGGCTCGCATGCACGACCGTGCTGACACGGTAGTTGTAGAACGGCTGCGCGAGGCCGACCTGCACCTCGATGCCGCACACACCCGCGACATCGCGCGTGGCAGTGTCTTCCATGACGAAGAAGTAGCCGGCCTCGTGTGCGGCCGCACGTCCTTCCATCGTTTTATTGGCCCGGCCGATGCGCGCGGCCAGCGCGTCGCGGTCGGGCTTGAACGTCGTCAGCCCCGGGCCCGTTTCCTGAGCGAGCGAAACGAGCGCATCGAGGTCGTCTGTCTTGACGGCGCGAACGACGATCATCGCCGATCTCCCGATTGTTGAGTCGAATAGGCGGTGGGGTAAGCCGTGTCGGCCTCCTCGTCTTGCGCCGGCGCCGCGCCGCGATGCAGCGGCACGCAGCGCGCGACATCGCCGTGCACGGCGTCGAGCGCAGCGCGCGCATGGGCGCCGAGCGGCGCGTCTTCGCCGCGCTCGCGCGGCAGTTCGGCCAGCACGCAGCGGAAATCGCTTTCGCGGTTGCTCGCCACCAAGTACGCGCGCGAATCGTGCGCCGCGGCGGCCGCGCCTTCGCTGGCCTCGCGCACGGTGCGCGTTTCGTTGAACGTCACGCAGGCGCTGCGATCGACTTGCGCCGTCAGCACCGGGCCCGCGTCGAAGATATCGACGAAGCGATCGGGTTCGAAGCCTTCCTCGAGATGAATGTCGTACGAGAGCAGCGCTTTTTCGTTCGGTTCGCCGATCACGCGCTGCGCCGTTTCAGGCAGCAGCGGCACGTAGATCGGATAAGTCGGCATGACCTCCGCGATGAACGTGCGGCTGCGCCCGCCCGAGGCGATTTCGATCTGCGTGAAATCGCGGGCGAAGAATTTGCGCCCCACCGCGTCCCAGAACGGCGATGCGCCGGCCTCGTCCGTCACCCCAAGCAGCAGGGAGAACACCTCGGGCGTGAAGCGCCGCCGGTTCGCCGCGATGTACATCATCCGCGCGCGCGACAGCAGGTGAGCGGCCGCGTCGCCCCTGAGCGAGGGGTCGATATAGAACCCCGCGAGCCGGCTCTTGCCCGTCAGTTCGTGCGACATCGTCAGCGCGTGGATCTTGCGGTTGACGTGCAGCTCGCGCGATGCATGGATCAGGGCATCGTTGCGAAAAACGTAGAAGGGCTCGGCGTAGCCGGCCGCGGCGACGATGCTCGCGGTCCCGAGCAGCTTGCCGGTCGCGCCGTCCTCGAGCACGAAGAGATAGAACTCCTCGCCCGGAAAATCGACGTCGGCGCGAAACGAATCTTCCGAAAGCGCGACGCGCGCTTCCAGCTCGCGCCGGTCGTGCGGCAGCGAATGCAGCACGGGACGCGCGGCGCGCGCCATGTGCGCGAGCGCATCGAGATCGGAAAGCCTTCCGGGGCGTACGAAGAGCATCATCGTTTCCTTGGCAATGTACCGTGGACCGCCTAGCGCTTAGCGCGCCTGCGCGTCGGCCGCGGCGTTCACGACTTCCTCGATCGCCTTCGAAAGGCGAGCGAAGCCCTCGTTCACATCCGATTCGGGAATGATCAGCGACGGCGCGAAGCGCAGCACATTCGGCCCCGCGATCAGCAGCATGACGCCATGCGCCGCCGCGGCATTGACGAAATCCTTGGCGCGGCCTTCGTACGCCGCCGTCAGTTCCGCCCCGATCAGGAGCCCCTTGCCGCGCACTTCCTTGAATAGATTGAGGCGCCGGTTCAGTTCGTCGAGCTTGCCGCGGATCAGCTCACCGCGCGCCTTGACGCCTTCGAGCAGCGACGGCGCACCGATGAGTTCGACGACCTTGTCCGCCACGGCCGCGCCGAGCGGGTTGCCGCCGTAGGTAGTTCCGTGCACGCCCACCTTGAAATGCGCGGCGATGGCATCGGTCGTCAGCATGGCGCCGATCGGAAAGCCGTTGCCGAGCGCCTTCGCGCTCGTCAGGATGTCCGGCGTCACGCCCGTGTCCATATAGGCGTAGAAGAATCCGGTGCGGCCCACACCCGTCTGCACTTCGTCGAAGATCAGCAATGCGCCGTGCGCGTCGCACGCCTCGCGCAGTGTGCGCAGGAAAGCGGGATCGGCAGGAATCACGCCACCTTCGCCCTGGATCGGTTCGACGATCACGGCGCACGTCTTCGGACCGATCGCGGCGCGCGCCGCTTCGATGTCGTTGTACGGTAGGTGCTTGATGCCTGCCGGCACGGGACCGAATCCTTCCGCGTACTTCGGCTGACCGCCCACGCTGACCGTGAAGAACGTGCGCCCATGGAACGATTGCTTGAACGACACGATCTCGATCTTCTCGGGGCCGTGCCGCTCGATCGCGACGCGCCGCGCGAGCTTGAGTGCCGCTTCGTTCGCCTCGGCGCCCGAATTGGCGAAGAACGCGCGATCGGCGAACGTCAGCGATTCGAGCCGCTTGGCCAGGCGCAGCACCGGTTCATTCGTGTAAGCATTGCTGACGTGCCACAGCGTTTCGCCTTGCTCGCGCAGCACCCGCACGAGTTCGGGGTGCGTATGGCCCAGCGCCGTCACGGCGATGCCGCCCGTGAAATCGACGTAGTCGCGCCCTTGCGTGTCCCAGACGCGCGAACCTTCGCCGCGCGCCGGCACGAAGGAGGCGGGCGAAAATACCGGCACCATGACTTCGTCGAAAGTCTGGCGGTTCACAGCGAGATCGTTCATGGCGTATCCTCGTCGAGGGAATGGGAATGATGAGGCTGACAAACGTTAGTGTAGAAAACGATCGTGTCCGCGTCTTGCTTGATGGCGACGCGATCTATCGCGTATCGCGTATCGCGTGTCACGTAACACCCGCCCCCCCCTACGCGTTCGTCAAATCTCGTCGGGCGGCTCGATCAGCGCGCGCGCACGCGGCTCGCCCGCATAAGCCACGCCTGCTCCGTGCTGCTTGGCGATCCAATTGCGCCGCTCCTCGCGCGGCGTCACGCCGAAGCGCTCGCGATACGCGTTCGAAAAGTGCGCAGCCGACGAAAAACCGCACGCAAGGCTCACCTGAACGATCGATTTGCTCGTGCGCTGCAATTGCATGCGCGCCTTGGTGAGCCGCAGGCTCAGGTAGTACTTGGACGGCATCGCGCCGAGATACTGCCGAAACAGGCGTTCGAGCTGCCGGCGCGAGACGCCGACGAGGTTCGCGATCTCGTCGGTCGTCAGCGGATCCTCGATGTTCGCCTCCATCAGCAACAGCGCATCGTTCAGCCGCGGATGCCGCTCGCCCGGCGCCGTGACGTAGGGAATGCGCTGCCGTTCCTCGGCTGCCCGGAGCACGCCCACACTCAGCGCGTCGGCGATGCGCTCGGCCAGTTCAGGTCCGTGCTCGCGCGCGATCATCGCCAGCATGAAGTCGACGCTGGCGAGACCGCCCGCGCACGTCGCGCGATCGCGGTCGATCTCGAAGATCTGCTGCGTCACGATCGAGCGCTCGAACTGTTCGGCAAATTGCTGATACGTTTCCCAGTTGACGCTGACGCGGTAGCCCGAAAGCTGCCCGGCCATCGCGAGCCACCAAACGCCGTGATGCACGCCCGTGACGAGCGGCGTGCGCTGGCCCACGCGCGCCAAACTGGCGAGGAACAGCTTGTAATCGGCGAACTGCTGAAACCGCTCGGCCAGCACGATGAGCCAGTCGCACGACACGCCGTCGCCGAACGCGCCGTCGGCCGGCAGCATGGCGCCGCCCGCGAGCGGCACGGTGCGCCCGTCCCACGAGAGGATCTCCCAGCGGTAGAGCGCGCGGCCGTCGATGTCGTTGGCAAGGCGCAGCGCATCGACGATCGGGCCGACGCCCGACATCGACACGGGCGGCAACGCCACGATCGCCACTTGCGTCGTCTTGGCCGGCCCCTGGCCCGCTTGCACGCGTACCAAGCTCACCTCCGCCAGCGCGCGGCGCGCATATGGCGCGCGCGCACTTCGGCGCTGATCCGTTCGATGCGTGCGCCGCTCATATCGGTTATTTCAAGCTGCCCGAGAGAAATTGCTTCAAGCGCTCGCTCTTGGGCTGCGCCAGCACGACGGCCGGATCGCCCTCTTCCTCGGTGCGTCCTTGGTGCAGGAACATGACGTGATTCGAGACGTTGCGTGCGAAACCCATTTCATGCGTGACGACGATCATCGTGCGGCCTTCCTCGGCCAGCTTCTGCATGACCTTGAGCACTTCGCCGACGAGTTCGGGGTCGAGCGCCGAAGTGGGCTCGTCGAACAGCATCACGTCGGGATTCATGGCCAATGCGCGCGCGATGGCCACCCGCTGCTGCTGCCCGCCCGACAAGTGCGACGGGTACTGTTTTTCAAGGCGCGGCGCGAGCCCGACCTTTTCGAGGTACATGCGCGCGCGTTCCTCGGCATCTCGCTTGGACAACCCCAGTACGTGAATGGGCGCCTCGATCACGTTCTCGAGCACGTTCATATGCGCCCACAAGTTGAAATGCTGGAACACCATCGACAGCTTCGTGCGGATGCGCTGCAGCTGCTTGTGGTCGGCCACTTCGAGACTGCCCGTGCTGTCGCTTTTCGTGCGCACGGTTTCGCCGTCGACGACGATGCTGCCGGCGTTGGGCCGCTCGAGAAAGTTGATGCACCGCAGAAACGTGCTTTTGCCGGAGCCGCTCGCCCCGATGATGCTAATCACGTCGCCGGCCTTCGCCGTCAGCGTCACGCCTTTGAGAACCTCGTTGTCGCCGTAGCGCTTGTGAATGTCGAGCGCCGCGAGCTTGACGGCGGCGGATTGAGAAGTCGCTTGGAGCACGATGCTCTCCCGTGTGGATCAATGCCGGCCGACGGCCAGATAAGCAAGCCAGTGCCGCTCGGCTCGCCTGAAAGCCGCGACGAGTGCGAACGATACCGCAAGATAAATGAGCGCGGCGATGCCGAAGGCCTGGAACGACATGTAGGTGGCCGAATTGGCGTCGCGCGCGACCTTCAGCACGTCGGGCACCGTCGCCGTGAACGCGACGGTCGTCGCATGCAGCATCAGGATGACCTCGTTACTGTACAACGGCAGGGCCCGGCGCAGCGCGGACGGCAGGATGATGCGGCGATACATCGTCCATCGGCTCATGCCGTAGGCCCGCGCCGCCTCGACCTCGCCGTGCGAAATGGCCCGGATCGCCCCCGCGAAGATCTCTGTCGTATAGGCGCCCGTGTTGAGCCCGAAGGCGAGGATGGCGCAATGCAATCCGCTGCGGAAAAACTCGTCGAGCACCGCGTGCGCGCGCACGAAGCCAAGACTATAGACGCCGCTGTAGATGAGCAGCAGTTGCACGTAGAGCGGCGTCCCGCGAAACACATACGTGTAGCAGCGCACGGGCGTCGAGAGCCAGCGGTTCTTCGATACACGGGCGACCGCGAGCGGCAACGCCATGCAAAAGCCGATGGCGAGGGAGGCGACGAGCAGCCACAGCGTGACCGCCAAGCCCGAGACGCCCTGGCCGTCGAAATAGAGAAACGCGCGCCCGTATTGGGAAAGGATTTCGATCATCGTACCTGCTCCTCGTCAAAGTTCCGCGTGCCTGACGCCGATCGAATACCGCTTGTCGAGCCACAGCAGCACGACGTTGGAGACCGTCGTGATCGCCAGATAGATCAGCGCCGCGACGAGGATGAAGAAGAACATGTTGAAGGTGCTCTTGCCGGCGTCTTGCGCCGCCTTGACGACATCGGCAAGGCCGATGATCGAGACGAGCGCCGTCGCTTTGACGAGCACCTGCCAGTTGTTGCCGATGCCGGGCAGCGCGAATCGCATCATCTGTGGAAAGAGGATGCGCGCGAATACGCGTGCAGCGCTCATGCCGTACGCGCTGCCTGCTTCGAGCTGGCCGCGCGGCACGGAGAGAAACGCGCCGCGAAACGTCTCGGTGAAATAGGCGCCGTAGATGAAGCCCAGCGTGAGCACGCCCGCGACGAAAGGATCGATGTCGATTTGATCCATGCCGAGCGCGTCGGTGATCTGATTGACGCCGATCTGGATGCTGTAAAACAGCAGCAGCATCAGAACGAGGTCCGGCACGGACCGAATCAGTGTGGTGTAGGCCGTCGCTGCGCCGGCGACGACGCGGTTGCGCGAAAGCTTCGCGACCGCGCCGATGAGCCCGAGCAGCACCGACACGGCCAGCGAAAGCACCGACAGTTCGATCGTTTTGATCGTGCCGGAAAGAAGGATCGGGCCGAAGCCATAAAGGAACAAGGTCGTCTCCATCCGTGAATGTGATTGGCTGTCGTCGCGGCGACCGGCGCCGGGTAAAAGGCGGCGCGCGCGGCGTTGATCGTCGTTCGCCTTGGCGCGAATACTCCCAAGCGAAATTGTTTTATTCAAACGTCGGGGGATGGATTTATTGCATTGCACCATCGAACCGGGCAACGGCGAGCGTACGCTCTGCCGCGCCGCTGGGCTGGATCGCCACCCGGCACGCGACCCGCGCCACGCGGCGTTTGCGCAAGTTTTCGGTCGCTTTTTCGATATTCGATTGGGGCCGGGCCGGCGCACATTGGCGAAAACCGGCGCCAAAAAAACAGAACCGGCCGTCACGCGTAGTGAACGGCCGGCAATCATCGTGGCGCGCAACGCAAATAACGTCGGCGTAAATAGCCGGGCACTGGCCGAGCGACGTCGTCCCTTGCGCTGCGTCATTGGCTTGCGGCCGCCCGCCGGTGCATCGCACCTAGCGTTCGACCGCCCCCCGTAGCCGGCGCGGCGCTGCGTCGTCTGGCCTTCGATCCGTTTCTATCTAGTTCGATATGACGTGTCCGGTGGCTCTAATGTAGGACGAGACATAGCCTGAAAGCAAAACGTGTTTACGCGCATAGGGAACGTCTGAGGATAATCCGCGCCGCGAGCGTGCGCCGTCGAACGGACGGCGAGGTCAAGGCTTCAACGGACCCGATGCGAACCGCGCGCCTTGTCGTGCCGGGGAGGCGCCTGCTCGGCGGTCGCGACTTGCATCGCCCGCGTGGCCGCGTAGCCGCGCGCCCGAACGACCTCGGCGAGTTGCCAGGAGCCGAGCGCGATGCATCCGAAGATCACTTCCCGCATACGTTTGACGAGCGCGAGCGAAAAGGCCACCTCGCGATCGACGCCGAACATCTGCGCGAGCAAGACGACCGCGGCTTCTTGGACGCCTAGGCCGGCCGGCACCATGAACGCCGCGTGCCGCACGGCTTGGGTCAGCGCTTCGATGGCGATCGCGCCGCCGGCCGAGACAGGATGCCCCAACAGCGCCAACGCCCAGTACGTCTCGAACGCACCGATGAGATAGCCCACGAATTGCCAGACGAATGCGCTCACGAGCACGCCCGTGCGCGTCATCAAAGCATCGATTTCGGCGTCGAGCTTCGCGCCGTCGATGCCCTGCAAGAACCGGTGCTCGCTGCCGAGCACGCGGGCGGCGAATCGCTCGATCGCATGGAACACCCCGCCGCGACGCAGCAGCAGCGCCGTAACCACGGGCAACGGCAACGACAGCACGAGGGCCAGCGCAATCGTCTTGGCATGGCCGCCGCCCGTCGCGGCGAGAATCAGCACGACGCCGAGGGCCGAGAATGCGTACTGCACCGCGATGGTGACGAGCACCTCGACGATCACCGAGGCGCTGACGCGGCTCGCGTCGGGTACGCGCCAGCGTGCGAGGCGAATGCCGACGATCTCCCCGCCCACCGCGAATACGGGCAGCAACCGGCTGACCGCCTCGCGCACGGTCGCCACCCACCACAGGAACGCAAGCGGCGCGCGGCCGCGCAGCAGCACACGCCAACCATATGCGTCGAGCAGCAGGGGAACCGCATGGAACGGCACGAGCCAGAGCAGCGCGAGCCCGGCTTGCTCGATGACGTGCGCCACATCGGCCGCGCCTTCGCGCAGCACGAGTGCGATGAAAATACCGATACCGACGGGCCAGCCGGCCCACTTGAGCCACTTCGTCATAGCGGCGCGCCTCCGTGCGCGGCGTCACCCTGACCCTTCGCATCGCGCGTGCCGCGCGAGCCGCCCTCGTCGCCGCCGAACACATCGGCAAAGCCGCCGCAGTTCAATCCGGCCGCCGCAATGGCCGCGGCCACGCGCGGTGAAAGCAGCGCGTCGAGTTCGTCGACGTGGCGGTATGCGCGCATCGACGCCGTAATCGGCGCCTCCCCGGCTTCGGCCGGGTGGCAATAGATTTCCCCGACGCCGTCGGCCGGCATGCGCGCGAGCGCGTCGAGCAGCGCCGCTTCGTCCATGCCGCCCGTATGCTCGATGCCGACCACGTAGTCGTTATAGGCCACGCCGGCGCGCGCGAGGCGGCCGCGCATCAGCGCGATCCAGGGCCGCAACCACCAAGGCGCGTTGGCTTCGAACGGCAACCGAACGGCGCGCAAACCGAATTCGCGCCCGATCGACAGCACGAGCGACAAGACCGTCGGATGCAAATGAAAGTGCTTATGCGCGTTGACGTGATCGAGCGGCAAGCCCGTCGCCGCAAACGCCTCGAATTGGGCGCGGATCTCGCGCGCGAGCGCCTCGCGCACGGCCGGAAGGAAGAAGAAGCGGAAACCGTCGCGCACCATCGCATCGCCGAACCGACCGTCCGGCCCGACCAATGCGCGAATGCGCGCGGCCGGCAGCGTGGCGGGCCCGTCCGCGAGGACGAGATGCAGGCCCACGCGCAAGCTCGGCAAACGCCGCGCGCGTTCCACTGCATCTTGCACCGCCGGTGCGCCCACCATCAGGCTCGCCGCCTTGAGCACACCGTCCCGGTGCGCACGCTCGACCGCCGCATTCACGCGCGGATGCAAGCCGAAATCGTCCGCCGTGACGATCAGGGCGCGACGGCCCGAGCCCAACACGTGTTTAGGCCTCGTGCGCGCGCAGGAAGCGGAAGAACTCGACGCCTTCACGCAGACGGCGCTTCATCATGTCCCAGCTCGTCAGCATTTCGCGCACGATCTCCCAGATCTTCGAGGGCCGGAAGTAGAACGCCTTGTAGAACTGCTCGAGGTGGTGGTAGATCTCGTCGCGCGACAGATGCGGGTAGCCGATCGCCGCGAGCTGCACCCCTTCCTTGCTCACGAGGTTGATGGTCTTGTTCTCTTCCATCCAGCCGTTATCGACGGCCTGTTTGTAGAGCGTCGTGCCCGGATAAGGCGCGGCGAGCGAAACCTGGATCGTGTGCGGATTGATTTCCTTCGCGTACTCGATCGTCTTCTTGATGGTGTCTTGCGTCTCGCCCGGCAGGCCGAGGATGAACGTGCCGTGAATCTTGATGCCGAGCTTCTTGCAATCGGCGCTGAAGCGGCGCGCGAAGTCCGTGCGCACGCCCTTCTTGATGTTCACGAGGATCTGATCGTCGCCCGATTCGAAACCCACGAGCAGCAAACGCAGGCCGTTTTCCTTCAGGACCTTCAGCGTCTTGTACGGCACGTTCGCCTTCGCGTTGCACGACCACGTCATGCCGAGCTTGCCCAGGCCGATCGCAATCGCTTCGGCGCGCGGCAAGTCGTCCGTGAACGTGTCGTCGTCGAACATGAGTTCCTTGACTTCCGGCATGTTGTCGCGGATCCATTTCGCTTCCTCGAGCACGTTCTCGACCGAACGCGTACGGTAGCGGTGGCCGCTGACCGTCTGCGGCCACAGGCAGAACGTGCAGCGCGACTTGCAGCCCCGGCCCGTGTAGATCGACACGTACGGGTAGTTCAGGTAGCCGATGAAGTAGTTGTCGATCTTCAGATCGCGCTTGTAGATCGGCGCGACGAACGGCAGCTCGTCCATGTTCTCGAGGATCGGACGCGCTTCGTTGTGCTCGATCGAGCCGTCCTTGGCGCGCCAGGACAGGCCCTTGATCTCGGCGAACGGCTTGCCTTCGGCCAGTTCCTTGCAGGTGAAGTCGAATTCCTCGCGGCAGACGAAATCGATCGCCTCGGTGGCCGTGAGCGAGTTGTGCGGATCGACCATCACCTTGGCGCCCACCATGCCGACGAGGACCGACGGCTTGCGCTTCTTGACGTCCTGGGCGAAGAGCGCATCGGTCGGGAACGACGGCGTGCTCGTATGGATGATGATGAGATCGTAGCCTTCGCAGATCTTGAGCGTGTCTTCCACCGACAGGCCGTCGGCCGGCGCGTCGAGCACGCGGCTGCCGGGCACGAGCGCCGCGGGCTGCGCGAGCCACGTCGGATACCAGAACGAGCGGATTTCGCGCTTGGCCTGGTAGCGCGAACCGGCTCCGCCATCGAAACCGTCATACGACGGGGCCTGCAAGAACAGCGTTTTCATGGATGATGCTCCGGCAACCTATTGGGTCATGCAATTGTTGTTGAGACGACGGCCGAACCGGCGGCCGTCGACGAAAGACGAATTCCGCTCGCTCAAGATCCGTCCGATCCTTCGGCGATCTGCGCGACCACGGGCATGCGCGCGCCGCGCCAGACGACGTGCGAACCGAATGCCGCGACGAACCATTGCGCGGCCAGCAGCGCGTCGCGCAGCGGCACGAGGGGCAAATCGCGCCAAAACTCCCCCGGCTCGCGCGACGCGCGGGCATGCAGACCGATGCGTGCGACGACCCCGAGCGCCGTCGACGCGACGAGCACCGTTTCGCGCACCGTCGCCGCACCGCCGTGGGCCGCCATCAGCAAGCCGGCGAGCAGCCAGGGCGACGTGAACGTGATGAACAGGAACGCGAAGCCGAGCGGATTGATCGAGCGAATCGTGCGCAGCCAGCGCGTCTCGCGCAGCCACAGCGCGCCGAACGTCGGCTCGATGACGTCGGTATCGACGACGAGCTCGGAGAGCACCGTCGTCATGCCGCGCTGGCGCGTATGCTCGGCAAGCCAGTAGTCGTCGGCCAAGCAATCCTTGAGTGCGTCGAACCCGCCGATATCGGCCAGCACCGACGCACGCAGCGCCAGCGTCGCGCCGAACCCGAAGCTGCGCGAGCCGCCCGCGTGCGCGATGCGCACCGAAGGCGCGAACCATTCGTTGATGAATTGCGCACCCACGCGCGTCCAGAAGCCGCCGACGCTTTTCGCGTGATAAAGGCACGTGACGATGCCCACCCGCGGGTCGACGAGCGGCGCCGTGACGGCTTCCAGGTAATCGGGAGCAACGGCGATATCGCTGTCGGCCAGTACGACGAGCGGGTGCTTCGCGCGTGCCGCCAGGTTGATGAGATTGCTGACCTTCAGGTTGTGCCCGTGCACGCGGGAATCGATCACGAGCGCAATGTCGCGCTCCGGGAACGCCGCTTGCAGCCGCCGCACGACAGCGATCGCCGGATCGGCCGAGGAGGATACGCCGAACAGCAACTGGTAGCACGGATGCGTTTGCTTGCAGAACGTCGCGAGATTTTCGTAGAGCCTCGGTTCGTCGCCGCACAGCGGCTTGAGCACGCTGACAGGCTCGATCGTTCCCGCCTCGCGGGCGCCGACGGGGCGCTTCATGAGCGCACGCGCCGAGGGCAGCTTGAGCGCCGCGACGATGACGTAAGCCGTGGCCGCGCAGCACAGTGCGACGAGCAGCCGATCCCAGAGCTCGGCGGGCGAAAAAGTCATCGGAGGCCGCCCGCGGAGGCCGCCCGCGCCGCCGCGCGCCGAGGGCGCGCGGGCAGCCCGCAGGGTGAAACGCTTGTTCGCACGTTCGGCTACTCCTTCGTTGTTTTTCGGCGCGCGTAATGGCGCCCCCCGGGGCGAGGCCGCGCCGGCACGGATCGATGCCGTCGGCTCGCTTGAATTTCAATCTGGAAACGGGCAATTGTAGCAGTCCATGCGGGAAAACGCCGAAAGGCGGGCTATCGACGCCCCGATTCGTCGGCCGCGAGCAACGGTATCCTGGGCCGGCAGCCGTTGGCGGACACGCCAAACGCGCCGTTCGGACGAAGCAATCGATGCCGCTTGCGGCGGGGAACGCGCGCGGCATGTTCAAGCCGCCGATGACGCGACGCAACAAGTCATGTATCTTGCAGGCATCGGGCCGCCGAAATCGACGGTGCGCGGCAGTGCCGTCCCCGCTGCCGCCTCGAGCAAGGCGCGCGCTTCACGCGAGCGAACCCATCATGAAAAACGTCCTGAGCATTCAACCGCACGTCGTGTTCGGCCATGCGGGCAACAGTGCCGCCGTCTTTCCGATGCAGCGGCTGGGCATCAACGTCTGGCCGCTCGACACG
>DATJJH010000032.1:0-15921 GCA_035492395.1 Trinickia sp.
GCTTCGATTCGGTCGTAGTCGATCAGCATGGTGTCGCGGCTCACGCCGTACTGCACGGCGTTGAACCACTTGCCCGACAGGGCCGGCTTCGCGCCGTGCGTGAGGTGGCCGCCCGCGTCGAGCGACATGCCCAGCACCGTATCGCCGGGTTTGGCGAGCGCGAGCATGACCGACCCGTTGGCTTGGGCGCCCGAGTGCGGCTGGACGTTCGCGAATTGCGCGCCGAACAGACGCTTCACGCGCTCGATCGCCAGCGCTTCGACTTCATCGGCGAATTCACAACCGCCGTAGTAGCGCTTGCCCGGATAGCCTTCCGCATACTTATTCGTCAGAACAGAGCCTTGCGCTTCGAGCACGGCGCGCGAAACGATGTTCTCCGATGCGATCAGTTCGACCTGGGACTGCTGACGCTCGAGCTCCCGCAACACCGCGGCGCGAATCGGCGCATCGCGCTCGGCTAAGGTCTGCGAGAAAAACGGCTCTGTATTCGACATGGCGTATCCGTATTGAGGGCCCGGCGCCCGACGCTGCATCGGGGCGCCGCAAGCGTTCGTTGGCGACGGCTCTATTCTTGACGTTCGCCCTATTGGCGGATTGACGAATTCAGACGCGTTCTTTGCCTTTTCCGACACGCGCGTCCGTTTTGGACAAGTCGGATGAGGGGTGTCGATGCGAGGATCGGGGCGGAGCGCGACGATCGGCCGCGCGGGCCGGGAGCGCAACCCGGCCCATGCCGCAACGCACCATCAATGCACCATCGCATTGCGCACTCGCCATATGGAATGGGCCGCATCGCACAAATGCAGTGCAATATTCATCGGCATGCCAGGCCATCCTAGGGTTAAGCCGTATGGCATGCTTGTTGCCCTGGAATCCACAATGAAACGCGCCCCCGCTCGGTGAGAAGTTCGAGCAGCGGCAGCAAAGAATCGGATTCGAAGGAACGCCCCCCATGTCGCCCGACCGCACCGCGTCGCTCTCCACTTTCGCGTTCATGACTTTGCCGAACTTCACGATGATCGCGTTCTCGAACGCGGTCGAAGTGTTGAGGATGGCGAACTACCTGAGCGGCCAGACGCTTTATCGTTGGACGGTCGTGAGCCCCGACGGCGGCCCCGTGATGGCCAGCAACGGATTGGCCGTCGAAACGATGCCTATCTCTTCGCTCGAGCAACGGCCCGACGTCGTCTTCGTGTGCGGCGGCGTGGACGTTCAGCATTCGACGACGAACACGCACTTGTCCGAATTGCGCCGCTTCGCACGCATGGGCACGGCGCTCGGCAGCTTGTGCACGGGCACGTACGCGCTCGCGCGCGCCGGCTTGCTCGACGGTTATGCCTGCGCGATACATTGGGAAAACATGTCGGCCCTGAAGGAAGAATTCCCGGGCACGCGTTTCTTGAAGGAGTTGTTTGTCGTCGACCGCGATCGCATTACGTGCACGGGCGGCGTGGCGCCGCTCGACATGATGCTGCATTTGATCGCGCCGCGAATCGGCACCCCGCGCGTGACGCAAATCGCCGAGCAGTTCATCGTCGAGCACGTGCGCGATACGAGCGCCCAGCAACGGATGCCGCTCGTCGCGCGGCTGGGTTCGGCGAACAAATCGCTGTTCGAAGTCATCGCGCTGATGGAGAACAACATCGAAGAGCCGCTTTCACGCGAAGAACTCGCGCGGCTCGCGAACATGTCGCAGCGTCAATTGCAGCGCTTGTTCAGAGAGCATCTGGGCATGACGCCGACGCATTACTACCTCACGCTGCGGCTGCGCCGCGCGCGCGAGCTGCTCTTGCAGACCGACATGTCGATCATGCACATCACGATGGCGTGCGGCTTCCAATCGGCGTGCCACTTCAGCAAGAGCTACCGCGACGCGTTCGGCACCGCACCCACGCGCGAGCGTCGCAACCAAGTCGCGCCGCTCGCCCGCCCCAGCGCGGCTACCTTGGCCGCGCCTACGCTTCACGCTTGAATCGCGATCGATCCCGATCGATCGCGCACGAAAGCGTCGCGCAAACGGCGCGAGATCTGTCGCGCCTCGCTCTGCGTCGCGACGTTCGTAAACCCCATCAGTAAAGCTTGATCGCGTCGGCGCGGCTTCGCGTGGCGCTCGGAAAGCGCCTGGCAGTTCATGCCCCCTCTTTGAGCACGGCGTGCCAGCGTGCGGTCGCCGGCTTTCGCTTGCACGCGCACGACGAGATGCATGCCGCCGCGCGTCTGATCGACCTGCACGCGGTCGCCGAAGACCTCGTGCAGCGCGTCGGCAAACCACGCGCGGCGACGGCTGTACAGCAATCGCATCTTCTTCAAGTGCCGCGCGAAATGGCCGCCCGTCAGGAAGTCGGCCACGGTCATTTGCTCCAAGCGCGGGCTGCGGCTGGGGCCGGCCTCCATTGCCTGCGCGAAGCGCGCGGCAACAGCCTTCGGCGCGACCAGATAACCGAGCGACAGTGACGGAAACAATACCTTCGAAAAGCTTCCGGCATAGATCACGCGGTCATCCGCATCGAGACTCTTGAGCGCCGGCAACGTCGGGCCCGCGTAGTGAAACTCGCCGTCGTAGTCGTCCTCCAACACCCACGCCTTCGCGCGCGACGCCCAGTCGAGCAGCGCCAACCGGCGCGCCACTGTCATCGACACGCAAAGCGGCGCTTGATGCGACGGTGTAACCACCGCCAACCGCGCACGAGGGGCGCAACGCTCGCCTTCCGCCACCGCCATGCCCTCTTCATCGACGGGAACAGGCGTGCAGATCAGCGACGCCTGTTCGAGCACCGCTCGGGTAGGCGGGTAGCAAGGGTCTTCAATCCAGACCGAATCGCCGCGTTCCAGCAACACGCCGGCGGCCAAGGCAAGCGAAGCACGATAGCCCGCCGTGACAAATACTTGCTCGGCGTCGCATGCGACGCCTCGCGACACGTGCAGGTAGGCGGCGATCGCCTGCCTGAGCGCGGGCTCGCCGCAAGGATCGCCGTAGGTCAAATCCGCGGGCAGCGTCATGCGCACACGGCGCGCCGCGAGCCTCGACCACAGCTTGCGCGGGAATGCATCCAGGGCGGGAATGCCGAGTTGCAACGGCATCGGCGCAGGCGTGGCCGACTTCGCGGCTGGCTTGCTCATGGGCACGAGCCGGCCCGTGCCGGCCGCTGCCTCTGCCCGGCCCGCGCGCGGTGTATACGGCAGATTCGGCGAGACGATCGTCCCGGCCGGACCGCGCGCCAGGAGATAACCCTCCCCAGCCAGCCGCTGATAGGCCGCTTCGACCGTGCCGCGCGCCACGCCCAATTCGCTGGCGAGGGCACGCGCCGACGCCACGCGCGCGCCGGGCGCGAGTAAGCCCGTATCGATCGCCTTGCATACGCGCTCGTAGATTTGCCGGCCAAGCGGCGCACGGTTGCGTCGATCGATTCGATCCATTCGATCCATTCGAGCGATCGACGCAAGGGCTCGGCCATGCGTGTCTTCAGTTTCGCCGCCTACGGCTCGTTCCGATGGTCTAGTCGTTTTACGCACTTTTGGTCCTTTTCGTTGGTGCATGGTACCGCCAAACTGACGCTCATCGATCGCGGAGGAACCCCATCATGAACGGAAAAGTCTTTTTGGCCGGCGCGGCCGGCGCTATCGGTGCGGCATTGACGCCGCTGCTCGTCGAATCGGGCTACGAGGTCTACGGCACGACCCGGCACATCGAGCGCACGGAGGGCATTCGCGCGGCGGGCGCGCATCCGATTCTCGTCGACATGTTCGATCGCGCCACGCTTGCCGATGCGATCGAGCGCATTGCGCCGACGATCGTCATTCATCAACTGACCGATCTGCCGCCCGGGCTGGATCCCGCGCGCATGGCCGACGCCGTCGCGCGCAACGCCCGGATCCGTACGGAAGGCACGGCCAATCTCGTTGCCGCCGCGCGCGCCGCCGGTTGCGAACGGATCGTGGCCCAGAGCATCGCATGGGCCTATGCGGCCGGCGCTACGCCCTATGACGAGTCGCAGCCGCTCGACACGGCGGCCGACGGCGCGCGCGCCATGACCGTCAACGGGGTGGCAGCGCTGGAGCGTTCGGTGTTGAGCCTCAACGAAACGGGCGGCGTCGGCGTCGTGCTGCGGTATGGAAACCTATACGGGCCCGGCACCGGCAGGGACGCGCCGCAAGGCGCAAGCCCGCTGCACGTCGAGGCCGCGGCCTGGGCCGCGCTGCTTGCGGCGCAACGCTCGCGCGGCGGCGCCTTCAACATTGCGGAAGACAGTGCGCAAGTGACGAGCGAAAAAGCCAAGCGCGAACTTGGCTGGCGCCCCGACATGCGGTTGGCGCAACGCGTCGTGCAATGATCGTGGGATCGGTCCGCGGCTTAACGCGTCTGTGCGCCGATCCGTTCCGCAAGAAAATCCACGAGCGAGCGCACGCGCTTAGGCAATGCCTTCCCTGCCGGCCAAACCAGGTGGACAGGCGCGGCTTCCGGTTCGAACGCCGTCAATACGAGTTCGATGCTTCCGTCCTTGAGGTAGTCCTGAATCTGCCATAGCGGCGCGCGCGCCACGCCGAGGCCCGCGACGGCCGCGAGATTGCACGCCTGCGCGTGACTCGAGCGAAACCGTCCTCTCACACGCACCGTTTGACCATCGGGTCCGAACGACCAAGCCTCTTCGTCCGCGCTCTTTCGTAGTAGGCATTCGTGTTGCGCTAGATCCGCAGGCGTATGAGGATAGCCCCGCGCGGCGAAGTAGCCGGGCGCACCGAATATCACCCGCCGCAGCGCCCCGATGCGCTTGGCCTTAAGGTCCGAGGGCGGCAACACACCTAGGCGAAGCGAGACATCGATGGACTCGCCGGCCAAATCGACGTGCCGCTCCGACAGCACGACTTCGATGCTGACCCCGCCATGCAGCCGCATGAATTCGGCGACGGCAGGCACGGCGTACTGCGTTCCGAACCAGGTCGGCGCCGCCAGCCGAATCGCACCGCGCAATTGCTGCGCTTGGTCGACGAGCGCATCGCGCGCAGCCACGATCTCCTGCACGGCGGGCCGGATTCTCTCGATGAAAGACAGGCAGGCAGGCGTCGGGTAGACGCGGCGCGTCGTTCTGTTGAACAGCGACACGTTCAACTGTCGTTCCATCGAGGAGAGCGACCGGCTGACCGATTGCAACGAACGCCCGAGCGCCGCAGCCGCGGCGGTCAGGCTGCCGTGGTCGGCCACGGCCAGCAGCACTGCGTAGTCCTCGTTCGCCTTCATATCGATTCTCTCGATTTTCGGAAGAATGGCTCTCGGTCGCAACCAGTACACGGGAAGCGGACGAGGCCCTACATTCTATGCGCGGCGACGAACCGCTCCCTTTTCCCACTCGAGAGAACCGACATGAACGACCCAACGCAACTCGCCTCTCCCGTACGCTACGGCGCCCCGATCACGCTCGAATGCGCGCAACGTGCGGCCCAAGCCGCGCAGCGCGAGGCGGAGCGGCACGGTTGGCCGATGGTGATCGCGATCGTCGACAGCGGCGGGAATCTCGTCCTGCACATGCGCATGGACCAAGCCCAATTGGGTAGTATCGAAGTCGCACGACAAAAGGCCGAAACCGCAGTCCGCTTTCGCCGGCCCACGAAGCGATTCGAGGACGCACTGGCCGAAGGCGGCTTGCACCTGCGCCTGCTAGGCATGACGAATCTGACGCCGCTCGACGGCGGCTTGCCGCTCGTCGTCGACGGCCGCCTCGTGGGTGCGATCGGCGTGTCCGGCATGCAGTCGCATGAAGATGCGCAGGTAGCCGAGGCCGGCGCCGCCGCGCTGCGATAGCGGCGCACTCACGCGCCGCCGGCCGCGCATATCATCGCCACGCCCGCCTCCGCCGTCGCGCGCAGCGCGGCGCGCTTGTCGCCCGCGCGCGAGCGCACCGCCAGCGAATGCATGATCGCCGACGCGATCTTGGCAAGTGCGGCGCAGTCCGCGTCGGGATTCAATTCCCCCTTGCGCTGGGCACGGGCGAGGCGCGCTTCGAACGAGCGGTCGAACGCTTGCAATCCCTTCCCGAGGATCGTGCGCACCGCATCGTCGTTCACGGCCTCGACGGCCGCCGTGCCGATGAGGAAACACCCCTTCTGGGCATCGCCCGATTTAAGGTAGAGCCCGAGCGCAAGGTCGTACACGCGCATCAACGCTTCCTTGAGCGGCCGCTCATCGCTCAGCGCTTCGTTCATCGCGACCAAATTGACGTCGACGTAGCGCTCAAGCGTCGCCAGATACAACGCGTGCTTATCGCCGAATGCCCCGTAGAGGCTCGGCCGGTTCATGCCCGTGGCGGCGCTCAACTCGTCGAGCGTGGTCGCGCTATAGCCGCTCTGCCAGAATGTATCGCGCGCCCGCGCAAGCGCTTCGTCGGCATCGTATGCGCGCGGCCGGCCGCGCGCGCGCTTTCCTTGCTCTTGCTCGTCCATGTTAATTTTGTACTGCAATGAATAAAAATAATTGACGCAATGTATTTTTGTTCACTATAGTACAAAAACTAGCCAAGAAGAGGATCGAGACATGGAACTGTACTTTTCGCCGCTCGCCTGCTCGCTCGCGACGCGCATCGCGTTCTACGAGGCCAGCTACGAAGCCACGTATGTCCAGGTGGATACGAAGCGTAAGCGCGTGAAGACCGACGGCGATTTCTTCGAGATCAACCCGCTCGGGCAGGTGCCGGTTCTTCGCACGGACAACAGAGAGCTATTGACCGAAAACACCGCGATCCTGCCGTATGTGGCGGATCAACTTCCGTCGGCGAACCTTGCGCCGGTTGGCGGGTTCGAACGGGCCCGCCTGCATCAGTGGCTCGGATTTATCAGCACGGAGCTGCACAAGGCGCTGTTCGTGCCGCTGTTGACCCCCACGGCCAGCGACGACGTCAAGCACTACGTTCGGGAGCAGGTGGCGCTGCGCATGAACACGCTGCAAGCGCATCTGGCCGAGCGCGAATGGCTGCTAGGGGGCTTCAGCGTGGCCGACATCTATCTCGCCGTAGTGTTGAACTGGGCGCGCTATTGCGATGTCGATCTTGCGAAGTGGCCGGCCGCGCTCGCGCTATACAAGCGCGTCGTTGCACGCCCCGCGGCGGCGCGGGCATTGAGCGAGGAGGTCGCGCTCTATCAGGCTGAATCGGCGCGAGCAGACTCGCAATGAAGGGCGCGGCGCGCAATGCGCGCCGCCCGCACACTGGATCGGCCGCTCAATCGACTAAATCAAGCACCTTCAGTCCATTGGCTTCGCAATACTCGCGATAGGCGGCTTGCTGGGTTATGGCCGACACGCGATTCCGGACGCCGCCGTCCGCGCCGATGAATTCGACCGTGCCGTGAACCACGACGAGGACGACCAGCGGTACATCGCCCACCACCTTCCACCAATCCGTATTGCCGGACGGCTCGTAGACATAGTCCCCGGGGCCGATGCGCTCGCCCGTGCAAAGCTCGCGCTCGCCCTCCAGATTGAACGCGTGGATCTCGCCCGTATGCCGATGCAACGGCATGATCGCCCCGGGGCTCATGCGCATCAGTTCCACGAAGCCGCGACCATCGGCGAAAAAGCGCAGCGGCTTCCACGATTTGACCGGTGACTCCGGGATCCAGGGGGTGTCAAGTCCGCGGGCGATGCGGGCCGGCAGATATTGAATAGGCGATGCGGACGGTAGCGATTCGATTTGACTCATGGCCAGGGCTCCTTTTTCGGCGACCAAAGCGCCGATTTCATGGAAGCACTTTAGCGCTACACTGGGTCCTATTTCGATCCAGTTTACGACTCTCTAATGGAACCAGTTTTCGAGTTCCCCCTGGAACCCGACAAGCGCGGAAAAACGCCCCTCGCTCAGTGGCTTCATCAGCGCTTGCGGGCGGCGATCGTCGAACAGCGCCTACGAGCGGGCGCGCGATTGCCTTCGACGCGTCGCGTAGCCGAGGCGTACGGCATCGCGCGCAATACCGTCATCGCCGCCTACGATCTGCTGATGGCCGAAGGCTTCATCGTGACGCGCCCGGGCGCGGCCGCCGAAGTCGCTGAATTGGCGTTTGCGCGAAACGTGGGCGGCCGCGCTCGCCCAGTTCGGCTCGCGGCGGCGGCGCCTTTGATCGACTGGCACAGCGGGGCAGCAGGCACGCCACGCGAGCGCCACCCCACCTCGCCGGCATCGCGCGGCTTCGCATTGGGGGTGCCGGATCACCGATGGTTCCCGTCCGACGTCTGGCGCAGGCTGCTGCTGCGCTCCGCGAGCCTTGCGCTGCCCAATGCTTTCGACTATCCGCCGGCCGAAGGGCGCCCGCTGTTACGCGCCGCGATCGCGGAGCACGTCGCGTATTCCCGAGCCGTGGTCTGCGCTGAAGATGATGTCGTCGTGACGTCGGGGGCGCAGCAGGCTTTCGATCTGCTTTCGCGCGTACTCGTCAAAAGCGGGCGCACGAAGGTCGCCGTCGAAAACCCGGGGTATCCGCCGTTGCGCGCCGCGCTGCTCGCCGCCGGCGCACAGCTCGTGCCGATACCGGTGGACGACGAAGGCCTTATCGTCGAGAGGCTGCCTTCCGATGTGCGCCTCGTCTGCGTGACGCCCTCCCATCAATTTCCGACGGGCGTCGCAATGTCGCTTGTGCGCCGGCAGGCACTGCTCGACTTCGCGCGGCGCAATGGGGCCGTCATCATCGAGGATGACTACGATGGCGAGTTTCGCTACGGCGCCCACCCGCTCGACGCATTGCAAACACTAGATCGCGAGGAAAGGGTCGTCTATGTAGGGACGTTTTCGAAGAGCATGTTCCCGTCCTTGCGGCTTGGCTATGTCGTCGCGCCGCCTTGGCTGATCGGCGCGCTAGCCTCTGCGAAACTGACCGCCGACAACGGCGGCAACGCCGCGCTTCAGGAAGCCTTGGCCCGCTTCATTCTCGACGGGCGCCTCGCGCAGCATGCGCGCGCCATGCGCAAACGCTACGCCAGCCGGCGCGACGCGTTGCTACAGGCGATCGAACGTGACCTTGGCCCGTGGCTCACCCCGGTGTCGCCTAGCGCGGGCATCCACCTGTATGCACGCTATGAAGATCGTAGGCAAGCGCGCCGCGTCGCCTCGCTCGCACGAGTGCACGCGGGCGGCGCGCAACCGGTCAGCGATTTTCTCTTCGAGCGCGAATCGAGCACGGGCGCCGGCATCGCATTCGGCTTCGGATGCATCGATGAGCCCGACATCGAACGATCGATCAAGCGATTCTCCCGTGCGCTGAGCCACTCCTAGCAAGACTTCAACGCCCACGTCCAATAAGGTGCGCAGCTAGCGATGTTAGCCTGCCGCCCCCCACGTTTCACCTAGTCGGAATATCCCTCATTCAGACGCCTTCTCCGTCGGACGATAGACAGTTAAGAACATGCTGCATAAGGAGCGCGAACCATGGTGGGCTATTTGAAGAATCTTTCGTTGCGTAAGGACGTTTCGCTGCTCCTGGCGTTGCTTGCGGCCGCGGCCGTCGCCGTGGCGCTTTGTCAATGGCGGCTCGATGTCGCCAATCAACGCGTCGCGCAAGCCTATCAAAACCGCTATGTCTCCAGGCAGTTGGCCAACGAATTGCGCCGCAGCTCCGACGACTTGACCCGGCTGGCCCGCACTTATGTCGTGACGGGCGACGCCAAATGGGAACAGCAGTACAACGAGATCCTCGCCATTCGTTCCGGCAAGGCGCCGCGCCCGCTCAACTACGACCACATCTACTGGGATTTCCGCGCCGCGGATGAAGCGCTGCCGCCGGGCCAGGGCGAGACGATCTCGCTTCAGGACATGATGCGGCGCGCCGGCTTCACCGACGAGGAATTCGCGAAGCTGCGCGAAGCCGAGCAAAATTCCAACGATCTCGTCAAAACCGAAACGGTCGCGATGAATCTCATCAAGGGTCTGACGGCCGACGACGCCGGCAACTTCACCAAACAAGGCCAACCCGACCTGGACAAGGCGAGGACGATGATGTTCGACGCGAACTATCATCGCTTCAAGGCAAAGATCATGCATCCGATCGACGACTTCCTGATCCTGCTCGACAAGCGCACCGAAGGCGCGATCGCGGATGCGCAGGCCACCGCCCGTCAGTGGAAAATCATTTCGGCCGTGGTCGGTATCGGCGTGCTGGCGATATTCGCGCTGATGCTGCGCGTGATGTTCAAGCGCGTCATCAGCGGGCTCGAGGTCGCGGCCGACACGGCGAGCCGAGTCGCGTCGGGAGACTTGACCTCGCACTTCGACATGAGCCACGTCGACCCCAAGGCAAAGGATGAAATCTCGCAGGTGATGCGCTCGCTGCAGACAATGAACGACGGCCTCGTGCGCATCGTGACCGACATGCGCTCAGGCACCGATGCCATCGCGACCGCTTCTCACGAAATCATGGCCGGCAACAACGACCTGTCGGCCCGCACCGAGCAACAGGCCGCCTCGCTGCAAGAAACGGCCGCCAGCATGAGCGAGCTGACCGCCACCGTTCGCCAGAACCTGGAAAACGCACGGCAAGCCAACACGATCGGATCGACCGCCGTGTCCACCGTCGAAAAAGGTTCGGTCTCGGTCGAGCAGCTCGTCACCACGGTCAATGCGATCAGCACCAGTTCGGGCAAGATCGCCGACATCATCGCGCTGATCGAAGGTATCGCCTTCCAGACCAACATTCTCGCCCTGAACGCCGCGGTGGAAGCCGCGCGCGCGGGTGAACAAGGCCGCGGATTCGCCGTAGTGGCCAGCGAGGTGCGCAGCCTCGCTCAGCGTTCTTCCTCGGCTGCCAAAGAAATCAAGGATCTCATCGAGACTTCGATCGACACCGTCCGGGAAGGCGTATCGAAGGCCGACGAGGTGGGCCAGAACATCGGGGAAGTGAAGCGGGCGATTCGGCGCGTGGCCGATCTCGTCGGCGAGATCACGGCGGCATCGGAAGAGCAAAGCCGCGGCATCGAACAGGTGGATTCCGCCGTGGGGCAGATGGATCGCGTGACGCAGCAAAACGCGGCGCTCGTCGAACAAGCCGCCGCCGCGTCGAAGTCGATGGACGATCAAGCAGGCAAACTGCGCGTCGCCGCGTCGGTGTTCAAGCTTCCGGGCGGCGGCGCGCGATTCGCGCACGCGTAAGGGCTAAAGGTCGTACCTGCTGAACGATCAGGCCGCCTTGAGCATGCCGTGCGGGTCGATGACGAATTTGCGCGGCGCGCCGCCGTCGAATTCGCGATAGCCCTCGGGGGCCTGATCGAGCGAAATCACGGTCACGTTGACGATCTTCGCGATCGGCAGCTTGTCCCAGAGAATCGCCTGCATCAAGTTGCGGTTGTACTTCATCACCGGCGTTTGGCCCGTATGGAACGAGTGGGACTTCGCCCAGCCCAGACCCAGCCGCAGGCTGAGGCTTCCGCGCCGCGCGGCGGCGTCCGATGCGCCCGGATCGTCGGTCACATAGAGCCCCGGGATGCCGATCGCACCGGCCGCGCGCGTGATCTCCATCAACGAATTGAGCACCGTGGCTGGCGCTTCCTGCGTGTGCGCGTTGCCGTGTCCGTGCGCTTCGAAGCCGACGCAGTCCACGGCGCAATCGACCTCGGGCTTGCCGAGGATCTGCTCGATCTGTTCGCCGAGCGAAACGTCGAGCGACAGGTTGACCGTTTCGAAGCCCATCGCCTTCGCATGGGCGAGGCGTGCTTCGTTCATGTCGCCCACGATCGTCACGGCGGCGCCGAGCAAGCGTGCCGACGCGGCGGCGGCCATGCCGACAGGGCCCGCACCGGCGATATACACGGTCGAGCCCGGTTTGACGCCGGCGGTGACCGCACCGTGATAGCCCGTCGGCAAAATATCGGACAGACACGTCAGGTCGCGAATTTTCGCCAGTGCTTGGTCGCGATCGGGAAACTTCAGGAGATTGAAGTCGGCGTAAGGCACGAGGACGTATTCCGCTTGACCGCCGATCCACCCGCCCATGTCGACGTAGCCGTACGCGCCGCCCGCGCGCGAGCCGTTGACGTTCAAGCAAACGCCCGTATGTTGATCCTTGCACATCGGGCAACGGCCGCATGCGACGTTGAACGGAACGGAGACGAGGTCGCCGAGCTTGAGCGTTTCGACGTCGCGCCCTATTTCGACGACTTCGCCCGTAATTTCGTGACCCAGCACGAGGCCTTCCGGCGCGGTCGTGCGCCCACGCACCATGTGCTGGTCGGACCCGCAAATGTTGGTGCTGACCACCTTGAGAATCACGCCGTGCTGAATCGAGCGCCCGCTCGGATCGACCATTTTTGGATAGTCGATCGACTGCACCTGCACCTTGCCTGCGCCCTGATACACGACACCTCGGTTGCTGCTCATCGTATGCGTCTCCTGTCGTCTCGATCGCTGAACGGCGATCCTCGATGCGGGACGAGGCGCCCCCTCGTCGAAGGGGCTTGCGCCTCGCGCCCGCTGCTGGTTGCAGCGTAGTCCGCAACGGGGGCCCAGAGTCGTACAAAAGGCGACGTGCGCTTGTTCAAGGGCGACACAAGGCAAAGCCCCCGCCGCGCGGCGTTCTCGCCGGCTCATAACCGTCCAAAACGCGACAAGGGTTTGCTAGAACCCGACACCCGGCGTGCAACGCCCGCCATACCGATTGAGCGCCGGGCGCAAAACGCCTATCGTGGAACCCTTCGAAAGACTGACGAGATCCATGGAGAGTTCGATGGCCCTGTCCACCGTCTACGGTTCGCAGCGTCTCTATATCGGCGGCGCATATGTCGACGCCACGTCCGGCATCACCTTCGATACGTTCGATCCGGCGACCGGCGAGCGCCTGGCCACGGTCCAACAGGCGAGCGCGGACGATGTCGAACGCGCCGTCGCTTCAGCGCGCGAAGGGCAACGCGAATGGGCGGCGCTAGGCGCGATGGCGCGCTCACGCATATTGCGGCGCGCCGTGGAGCTGCTGCGCGCGCGCAACGACGAGCTCGCGGAACTGGAAATGCGCGACACAGGCAAGCCGATCTCCGAGACGCGCGCGGTCGATATCGTCACGGGCGCCGACGTCATCGAATACTACGCGGGCCTCGCCACCACGCTGGAAGGCCGGCAGATTCCCCTGCGCGAGGATTCCTTCGTCTACACGCGCCGCGAGCCGCTGGGCGTGTGCGCGGGCATCGGCGCGTGGAACTATCCGATTCAAATAGCTTGCTGGAAGTCGGCCCCTGCGCTCGCCGCCGGCAACGCAATGATCTTCAAGCCGAGCGAAATCACCCCCTTGTCGGCACTCAAGCTCGCTGAAATCTACAGCGAAGCGGGCCTTCCCCCGGGCGTCTTCAACGTCGTGCAAGGCAGCGGCGCCGTAGGCGCGATGCTGGCCGAGCATCCGGCCATCGCCAAGGTATCGTTCACCGGCGGCGTGGAAACGGGCAAGAAGGTGATGTCGCTCGCGGGCGCGTCGTCGCTGAAGGAAGTCACGATGGAACTCGGCGGCAAGTCGCCGCTGATCGTATTCGACGATGCCGATCTGGAACGCGCGGCGGACATCGCCGTCACGGCCAACTTTTTCAGCGCGGGCCAAGTCTGCACCAACGGTACGCGGGTATTCGTGCACCGATCGGTGAAGGACAAGTTCGAAGCGCTCGTCGCCGAGCGCGTCAAACGCATACGCATCGGCAAGCCCTCCGATCCCGCGACGAATTTCGGCCCGCTCGCGAGCGCCGTGCAGCTCGACAAGGTGCTCGGCTTCATCGAAAGCGGCCAACAGGAAGGTGCACGCCTCGTCATAGGCGGCGCACGCCTTGCGGACGGCGAGTTCGCGCGCGGCCAATACGTGGCGCCCACGGTATTCGCCGATTGCCGCGACGACATGCGCATCGTGCGCGAAGAGATCTTCGGCCCGGTCATGTGCCTGCTCGAATTCGACGACGAAAACGAAGCCATCTCACGCGCCAATGCCACGCATTACGGCTTGGCGGCCGGCGTGGTGACCGAGAATCTGTCGCGCGCACACCGCACCATTCACCGTCTCGAAGCCGGCATCTGCTGGATCAACACGTGGGGCGAATCCCCCGCCGAAATGCCGGTGGGCGGCTACAAGCAATCGGGCGTGGGCCGCGAGAACGGCATCACCACGCTCGAGCACTACACGCAGATCAAATCGGTACAGGTCGAACTCGGCCCGTATCGGCCCGTGTTCTGAAGGAGAGCGCTCGTGAGTGCGAACGAATACGACTACATCATCGTCGGCGCCGGATCGGCGGGCAATGTCCTCGCGACGCGCCTGACCGAGGACGCCGGCGTCACCGTGCTGCTGCTCGAAGCCGGCGGCCCCGACTACCGTTTGGACTTCCGCACGCAGATGCCAGCTGCGCTCGCCTATCCGCTTCAAGGCCGCCGCTACAACTGGGCCTATGAAACCGAACCCGAGCCGTACATGGACAACCGCCGCATGGAGTGTGGGCGCGGCAAAGGGCTGGGCGGTTCGTCGCTGATCAACGGCATGTGCTACATCCGCGGCAATGCGCTCGACTACGACGGCTGGGCGCAGAACAAGGGGCTCGAGAACTGGAGCTACCTCGATTGCCTGCCTTATTTCAAGAAGGCGGAAACACGCGACATCGGCGCGAACGACTATCACGGCGGCGACGGCCCCGTGCACGTGACGACGAGCAAACCCGGCAACAATCCGTTATTCGGCGCAATGGTCGAAGCCGGCGTGCAGGCAGGCTACGCGCGCACGGACGACCTCAACGGTTATCGGCAAGAGGGCTTCGGCCCGATGGATCGCACGGTGACCGCGCAGGGCCGCCGCGCCAGCACGGCGCGCGGTTATTTGGACCAGGCGCGGCAAAGGCCGAATCTGACGATCGTCACCCACGCGCAAACCGATCGGGTGTTGTTTGCCGGCAAGCGGGCGAACGGCGTGGCCTATCTTCATCGCGACACATCGGTGACGGCCTACGCGCGCCGCGAAGTGCTCGTTTGCTCGGGCGCCATCGCCTCGCCCCAATTGCTGCAGCGCTCGGGAGTAGGTCCGGGCGAGTGGCTGCGCGAGCTCGACATCCCCGTGGTGCTCGACCTGCCCGGCGTCGGCCGCAACTTGCAAGATCACCTAGAGATGTACATGCAGTACGAGTGCAAGGAGCCGGTCTCGCTTTATCCCGCGCTGAAGTGGTACAACCAGCCGGCGATCGGTTTGGAATGGCTGCTCAAGGGCACAGGCATCGGCGCGAGCAATCAATTCGAAGCCGGCGGCTTCATCCGTACGCGCGACGACGATCCTTGGCCCAACATTCAGTATCATTTCTTGCCGATCGCGATCAATTACAACGGCTCGAACGCAATCGAGATGCATGGGTTTCAAGCGCATATGGGATCGATGCGCTCGCCCAGCCGCGGGCGAATCAAACTGCGCTCACGCGATCCGCGCGTACATCCGAGCATTTTGTTCAACTACATGGCCGATCCCCTGGATTGGCGCGAATTTCGCGACGGCATTCACATCACGCGCGACATCATCGCGCAGCGCGCGCTCGATCGGTATCGAGGCCGTGAGCTCAGTCCGGGCGCTGAGTTGAAGACGAATGCCGAACTCGATGCCTACGTCCGTGCACATGCCGAGACGGCCTATCACCCGTCTTGTTCGTGTGCGATGGGGTATGACGATATGTCGGTGGTCGACGCCGAAGGCCGCGTGCACGGGTTGGAAGGGTTGCGCGTGGTGGATGCGTCGATCATGCCGCGCATCACGACGGGCAATCTGAACGCGCCGACGATCATGCTGGCCGAGAAGATCGCCGATCGCATTCGCGGCCGTGCGCCGCTGCCGCGCGTGGAGGTGCCGTATTACGTGGCCAATGGAGCCGCTGCGCGTGGGGGACAGCAGGCGGCGGGGGACGCGTCGATTAAGTGCTCGGCTGCAGGCGTGACAAATTAAAGGTCATGGTGCCTT
>DATJJH010000033.1:0-4142 GCA_035492395.1 Trinickia sp.
GCGCCGCTCGGCGTGAACGGCTCGCCCGTGAACGGCCGCTGCGGCCCGGGTACGCGCATTCCGTTCCTCGTCATCTCGCCGTACGCCCGCAAGAACTTCGTCGACCACACGCCGGTCTCGCAAGCCTCGATCGTGCGCTTCATCGAAGACAACTGGCTTAACGGTCAACGCATCGGCGGCGGCTCGTTCGACGCGACCGCAGGCAGCATCTCGACCATGTTCGACTTCTCCAGCTCGCCGCGCACGACACCGCTGTTCCTCGATCCGACGCTGGGCACGCAAGTGGCCACGGCGCCGTAAGCAGCATGACTTGCTGCTTACGCGCAGCGCGCAAAACGGCGCGCTAGCGCAACGCACCTCGACCCCACAGCCCGGCAACGGGCTGTGGCTTTTTGTCTGTCGGCATTCGACGCTTTACTTCTCACCCCGATGCAACCGCTCGACTCAGCCTTGCCGAACTCGCCCACCGGTCGCCGCCTTGCCGCGACACGCCGCCGCTTCTTCGTGCGCATCGTCGCGCTTGGCGTTCTCATCGCCGCCGCCGGCGCCTGCGCATGGGCGTTCGCCTATCCGGACCGAACACCCGCGGCCGTCGGCGACATCGTGGAGCAATTGACGGGCGCGAATCCGCACCCGGTGCACTTAGAACGCCCCGCTGTCGCCCCGCTCAGCGCGATGGCGCTGCTTGGCAAGCAGATCTTCTTCGATACGAGCTTGTCGGCATCGGGCAAGCTTTCGTGCGCCTCGTGTCATAGCCCCGCCCACGCATATGGTCCGCCCAACGCCCTGCCCGTGCAGTTCGGCGGCCCTTCCATGACGCTGCAAGGCGATCGCCCGCCGCCTTCACTGATGTACCTCTACCGGCAGCCGAACTTCAGCATCGGCCCTGAAAAGGCAGACGACGACACGCCGGCGAACTTCGCGCAGCAAGCCGTGCAAGCCTCGGGCGCTGCACGCGCGCAAAAGACGGCTGGCGCAGCACCCGCCGCGCCAGCCGTCGTGCCGCAAGGCGGCATGTTCTGGGACGGCCGCGCCGATACGCTGCAGATGCAGGCGTTCGGGCCGCTGATGAATCCCGTCGAAATGGCCAACGCGAGCGAAGAAGACGTCGCGCGCAAGCTCGACAGCGCGGCCTACCGCAAGGTTTTCACGCAGCTTTTCGGGCCGGACATCTTCAAGAACCCGCGCATGCTGCTTTCGGAAGCGATGTTCGCGGTCGCGCGCTACCAAGTCGAGGATCCTTCTTTTCACCCCTATTCCAGCAAGTACGATTACTGGCTCGAAGGGCGTGCGCGCTTGAGCCAAGCCGAACTGCGCGGCTTGAAGCTGTTCAACGATCCGCAAAAGGCAAACTGCGCGGGCTGCCATTTGTCGCAACCCTCGCGCGACAAGCTCCCGCCGATGTTCACCGACTACGAATACGAAGCGCTGGGCGTCCCGCGCAACACCGCGCTCGCCGTCAATCGCAACGCCGGCTTTTACGACATGGGACTGTGCGGCCCCCATCGCACGGATTTGGCCACGCAAACGCAGTACTGCGGCATGTTCCTCACGCCATCGCTGCGCAATGCGGCCACACGTCATGCGTTTTTCCACAATGGCGTCTATCACTCGCTCGATCAGGTGCTGGCGTTCTACAACCTGCGCGACATCGAGCCCGGGAAAATCTATCCGCGCGACGCAAAAGGCAACGTGGCGCAGTACGACGACCTTCCGGTCAAATACCACGCGAACATCGATAAGGCCGACGCCCCGTTCGATCGCAAACCCGGCGACACGCCGTCGATGACCGCAGCCGACATCAAGGACATCGTCGCCTTCCTGCAAACGCTGAGCGACGGCTATCAACCGGATGCAAAAGCGCACTAAGCGCTAGGCGCTAGGCATCGCCCGCCGACCCATAAAAAAATCCCGCGAAGGCATGAGGCCTTCGCGGGATTTTTGCTTCGGCGAAACCGAATTTAGCCTGCAGCGGCGTCCTTCAGCTTCTTCAGCGCACGTGCCTTGATACGCACGCTCGCCGGCTTAGCCGGGAACCAGCGATCTTCACCCGTGAACGGATCCTTGCCGAAGCGCTTCTTCTTCGCCGGCACGGCTTGCACGACGATCTTCAGCAGACCCGACAGCGTAAACTCGCCGGCGCCCTTCTTGTGAACCGAGCCGAGGATCGTGTCTTCGAGCGCCGAGAGCACCGCCTTGACCGACTTCGGCTCGACAGCCGAGCGATCCGCGAGGTGGGCAGCCAGCGAGGCCTTCGTGAAGGTGTCCTTGATCGGCGTCGGAGCGCCGGACGCCTTCACGGCGACCTTCTTAGCCGCGGCAGTCTTCGCGGGAGCTTTCTTGGCAACTGCTTTCTTTGCCGGTGCGACGGCAGCTTTTTTCGCAACCTTCTTTGCGGAAGTCGACATGTTTCTCCTACCTGTTGGTCGTTGAACGCACGAAGCGCGTACGGCGTACGCGGCTTCAAGGCCGGATTCTACAAGCGCTACGCGCGTTTATGCATCTCTTTTGTGTTTCGAGAGCATGTTTACAGGGGGTTTTGTTGCGCGGCGCTGACTATTTCGGCGCGTTCGACGCCCGTCGTCGGAAGTCGAAAGCCTTCGACGACGGGCGCAAAGGGTTTGCCCGGAGCGGACCAACCCGAGGAAAAGCCTTGGTTTTCAGGGCTTTCAGGCGATGCCGAGCGCCGGGTCGCTCATGCTCGGACGCCCGGTTTCGACGTGACCGGCCAGCGCGCGAACGAATTTCGCATCGGCGTCCACGGTCACTTGCAGGTCGTACCAACCGTGATGCGCGCGCAAATCGAGATACAGGTCTGCGCTTTCGCCGCCGGCGACCTTGCGCGTCGAACTCGTACCGTCGTACGCGTTGACGATCGTGAAGGTGCACGCAGCGGACCCTGCATTTTGCAGACGAAGCTCGATGTTGCCGTTGGCTACGTCGTACGACTCGGCCACTTCGGGCATGGCCACGCCCGAGCTCCAGAAGTGCGCGGCGACGGCGCGGCCGGCGAAGCGGCGAGCAAAACCGTTGGGGCCGTGAACCGCGAAATCGTACGTACCGTCGGCATCGAGCGCGAAGTCGCCGACGAGATGCTTGCTGCGCTCGACCGTGTAGGTCTTCGGCGCATCGGCGCTCGCCGCCTTGTAGACGAGAAACGCCGCGCCGGCATGGCCCGTATTCGTGAATTTGAGCTGCAGCCGCGATTGCCTCGCATCCGTGCGCGCATGCACGAAAAGCTCGTACGGCAACGCGCGCGCCGGGCGAACCCCGGGTTCCTGACGCGGCTGCGCTTGCACGAGCGGCGGCAGCGGCACGTAGTCGGGATGGCGCTGCTGATCGGCGGGCGCATAGCCGCTCGTGCTCGGCAGCGTAGGAAACGCGGCATTGGGATTCGCGAAATCGAACGCGCGCGTCAGATCGCCGCAGACGGCCTTGCGCCAGGGCGTAATGTTGGATTCGCACAGCTTGTGCCCATGGCCGAACCGTCGCTCGATGAAGCGAATGATCGACGTGTGGTCGAACGTTTCGGAGCAGACCCAGCCACCCTTGGACCAGGGCGACACCACGAGCATCGGCACGCGCGGCCCGAGCCCGTAGGGGCCGGCCGGGTACTTCGCATCGCCGGCGAAATATTCGTGGATCGTATCGATGGTCGAGCTCCCCGCCTCCTTCGACCAGGGCGCGTACGGCGGTGCGATGTGATCGAAAAAGCCGTCGTTCTCATCGTACGTGATGAAGAGCGCCGTCTTGCTCCATACCTGCGGGTTCGACGTCAGCGCTTGCAGCACTTGGTCGACGTACCATGCGCCGTAGTTGGCCGGCCAATTCGGGTGTTCGGAATACGCCTCGGGCGCCACGATCCACGAAACCTGCGGCAGCGTGCCGTTTTCGACATCCTTCTTCAGGATGTCGAAGTACCCGCCGTTCGCGGCGACATTGGTGCCGGTGCGCGCCCGTTCGTAGAGCGGATCGCCGGGCTGCGCGTTGCGATATCGATCGAAATACAGCAGCGAATTGTCGCCGTAGTTGCCGATGTAGGCGTTCACCGTCCAGCCCCATGCGCCGGCTGCGTTCAACCCCGTGCCGATGTCTTGGTAGACCTTCCACGATACGCCGGCCGATTGCAGGACTTCGGGGTA
>DATJJH010000034.1:0-27986 GCA_035492395.1 Trinickia sp.
ATGTTATAGCCGCGAGCCGAGAAAAGACCGACCACGCGCGAGAGCGCGCCCGGTTCGTTCTCCAGCAAGACGGAGATGATATGTCTCATGTTGCTTTCCCGTTTATCCAGATGTCGATTGCCAACGGCGCGGGCCTCGTTCGCCTCGCTCGAATGCGCCCTTCGTGAGGACGGCCAGCGAGCGATAGGGCCCGGCGCCCGTTCGTCCTTTAGAGGTCCTCGGCGCCAAGCAGCATCTCGGTGATGCCCTTGCCGGCTTGAACCATCGGCCAGACGTTTTCGGTCGGATCGGTCTGGAAATCGAGAAACACGGTGCGATCCTTCAAGCGCAGCGCTTCCTTCAGCGCGGGCTCGACATCGGCCGTCTTTTCAACGCGAATGCCGACGTGGCCGTATGCCTCGGCGAGCTTCACGAAATCGGGCAGCGCGTCCATATAGGAATGGGAGTAGCGCTTGCTGTATTCGATCTGCTGCCACTGGCGCACCATGCCCAGATAGCGGTTGTTCAGCGAGATGATCTTGATGGGCGTGTCGTACTGCTTGCAGGTCGACAATTCCTGAATGCACATCTGGATCGAGCCCTCGCCCGTGATGCAGACGACCTCGGAATCGGGGTGCGCCATCTTCACGCCCATGGCCGCCGGCAAGCCGAAGCCCATCGTGCCGAGACCGCCCGAATTGATCCAGCGCCGCGGCTTGTCGAAGCGGTAGAACTGCGCGGCCCACATCTGGTGCTGGCCGACGTCGGAGCAAACGAACGCGTTGCCGTCGGTCAGCTCCCAGAGCTTTTCGACGACGTATTGCGGCTTGATGATCTCGCTTTTGCGGTCGTACTTGAGGCAATCCTTCGCGCGCCAGCCTTCGATGTCCTTCCACCATTCGCGCAGGGCTTCGGTGTCGGGGCCGTGCTCGGCGTGCTGCAACTGCTCGATGAGCTCCTTGAGCACTTCCTTGACGTCGCCGACGATCGGAATGTCGACCTTCACGCGCTTGCTGATCGACGAAGGATCGATGTCGATGTGGATGATCTTGCGCGGGCGCGACGAGAAATGCTGCGGATCGCCGATCACGCGATCGTCGAAGCGCGCGCCGATCGCGATCAGCACGTCGCAGTTCTGCATCGCCATGTTGGCTTCGTACGTTCCGTGCATGCCGAGCATGCCGAGGAATTTCTTGTCGCTCGCGCGGTAGCCGCCCAGCCCCATCAGCGTGTTCGTCACGGGGTAGCCGAGCAGATCGGCGAACTGATTCAGTTCACGCGAGGCATCGGCGAGGATGATGCCGCCGCCCGTGTAGATGTAAGGACGCTTGGCCGACAGCAGCAGCGAGACAGCCTTGCGGATCTGGCCCGAATGGCCTTTGGTCACCGGGTTGTACGAGCGCAGCGCAACCGTTTTGACGGGCTCGTACTGGCACGGCGTCTTGGAAATGTCCTTCGGGATATCGATCAGCACCGGGCCCGGACGCCCCGTGCGCGCGATGTAGAACGCTTTCTTGACGGTCGAGGCGAGCTCGCGCACGTCCTTCACGAGGAAGTTGTGCTTCACGCACGGACGCGTGATGCCTACGGTGTCGCATTCTTGGAAGGCGTCCTGACCGATCGCGGCGGTGGGCACCTGTCCGCTGATGATCACCATCGGAATGGAATCCATGTAGGCCGTGGCGATGCCGGTCACGGCATTCGTCACACCAGGACCGGACGTGACGAGACAGACGCCGACCTTGCCCGTGGAGCGCGAATAGGCGTCCGCGGCATGCACGGCGGCCTGTTCGTGGCGCACGAGCACGTGCTGGACTTTGTCCTGCTTGTAGAGTTCGTCGTAGATATACAGTACAGCGCCACCTGGATAGCCCCAGAGCACCTCGACGCCTTCGTCGGCCAATGCGCGCATAAGCACGGTGGCGCCGATCGAGTCCGCTTCATGAGGAGGGGTGGTATCCGACGTGGAGAATTCCGCGCTGGGCATGTTCATCATTCAACCTTTCGAATTTTCGGCAAAAAATTGATCGGGTGCTCTCTGCCGGGCTTGTGGCTCGGGTTCAAGCGGCGCGTCCACTTTGACGGGCGAGCTTCATGGGCTCGCCTCAAAAGAGACAAGTCACTTATATTGCGAACCGCAGACCATAGCCGTTGCGCGCATTTTGGTCAAGCAAAAGTTGCTGCGACGCCGCATGCGCGAAGCGCGCCGAACCCGTCGTTTTGCGCGCAAAAACCACCCGCCGAGCGACAACTTGCACGCTAGGCATCGCGACTATTGCGAAAGTTTGCTAGCATCCGCGGGTTTTACGACATTTTTCAATCGATTACGGCGCCGGCAGACGACTTGCGCCGCCCCTCGGATGGCATCAGACAAGGAACTCGCCGATTTTCTGGCGGGCGTCGAAAGGCGCGCGTTCAAGCATACCGTCTACGCCGTGCGTGACGACGACGCCGCCCTCGACATCGTTCAGGACGCGATGATCAAGCTCGCCGAAAAATACGGCGACCGTCCCGCAGCCGAGCTTCCTCTTCTATTTCAGCGTATCTTGCAGAATGTGACGCACGATTATTTTCGTCGTCAGAAGGTGCGCAACACGTGGGTCAGCCTGTTTTCGTCGCTCGGCAGCGGCGACGACGAGGAATTCGACCCGCTCGAGACGATTGAAGCCGACGAGGGCTCGAGCGTCGGTCAAAGCAGCGAGCAACAGCTCGAGCGCGAACAGATCCTTGCGCTGATCGACGGAGAAATCCAAAAATTGCCGGCGCGTCAACGGGAGGCGTTTCTCATGCGTTATTGGGAAGATATGGATGTCGCCGAGACCGCCGCCGCCATGGGCTGCTCCGAGGGTAGCGTCAAAACGCACTGCTCGCGAGCGACGCACACGCTGGCGGCCGCGCTCAAGGCCAAAGGAATCACGCTATGAGCTCCGCTCCCGATAAAGAATTCGAGTTCGCGAGCAAGATCCGGCGCGCGCTCGACGAAAGCGCAGCCGGCTTGCCCGCCCCCACGCTCGACCGGCTCGCCGGCGCGCGCCGCCTCGCGCTCGCGCGCAAGAAGCCGGAAACCGTCGCCGCGCCGGCCTTCGTGCCGGTGCTCGCGCCCGCGGGCGTCCCGCTCGACGCACCGCTCGGCGCACCGCGTCGCGAAACGCGCCGTTTGTCGCCGCTTGGCCGCCTGCTGCGCGTGTGGCCCGTCGTCGCACTCGTCGGCGGGATTACCGTCATCGCTTACTGGGAAAACCTGCAGCGCGCCGCCGAACTGGCCGACATCGATGCAGCCATGCTGAACGACGACTTGCCGCTCAACGCGTACCTCGACCACGGGTTCAACGCGTACCTGTCGCGTGCGCGCTGAGGCAAGCGGGAGAATGACGGGGTGAGCTATAAGCGCGGCTTGGCCGTTGTGTTCGGGTGTGCAATCGCAACCGCCGTTGCGTTCGCGGCCACGTATCCTCGGTTCTTCAGACAAGCGCCCGCACCGGTGGCGGCGGGCGTGCACGGCGCTGCGTCGTCCGCTCAAGCGCCGCTGTCGGTCGAGTTTCCGCCGCTCGTCGTCGACACCAACCCCCTGTCGTGGTCGCACCTAAGCGCCGCGCAGCACGCGGCGCTTGCGCCTTTCGCCACCGAATGGGACACGTTCAGCGATGAACGAAAGCGAAAATGGATCAAGATCGCGGCGCGTTTCGCGAAGATGTCGCCTGAAGCGCAAAAGCGCCTGCACGAGCGCATGATCGAATGGGTCGGCATGACCCCCGATCAGCGGCGTGTCGCGCGCGAAAACTACCAAGTTTCAAAGGCATTGCCGCCCCAGGCGCGCAAAAACGCCTGGCAGGCCTATCAGCAGCTCTCGCCCGAGCAGAAAGCCAAGCTGGCCGCCGCCGAGCGCAAGCGCCGGCCGACGATCGTCAGCGCGCCGCCTTCGGGTGAGCGCAGCGAAATCCGCGGTCTGAACCGCCTCGTGAACCCGCCGCCCGCGAGCGGCGCGTCGGTCGCTTCGGCGCCGGGCGCCGCCAGCGCGGCGTCGGCGTCCTCGCCCGCGGGCGCCTCCGGCCCCGTCAACACCACCGTGCCGGTCCCGCCGACGCCAATGTCGCCGTCGGACGCCCCCTCCATTTTCCGCGGCGCATAACGAGCCAGGGCTTATGCGTACCGACGACTCGACCGCCAGCGCGCCCGCTTCGCCCCCCACGATTCGCCGCCGCCTGGCCGCTCTCGTCTACGAAAGCGTGCTCTTGTTCGGCATCGTATTCTTGGCGGGCTATCTCTTCGGCACGCTGACGCAGCAACGCAACGGGCTGACTCACCACAACTGGCTGGCCGCGTGGGTCGCGCTCGTCGTCGGCGCCTATTTCGTCTGGTGTTGGACGCGTGGCGGCCAGACGTTGCCGATGAAGACCTGGCGACTCAAACTCGTCGCCGCGCAAAACGGCCTGCCGCCACGCCCGGCCCGAGCGCTCGCGCGCTATGTCGCGGCTTGGCTCTGGTTCTTGCCGCCGCTCGCCATGCATCCGCTCCTGCACCTGTCGGTGCCCGTCACCCTCGTGGCCGCGGCCGCCTGGTTCGCACTGTGGGCCGCCGCGGCCCGGCTCGATCCCGCCCGCCAGTTTCCGCACGACCGCCTCGCCGGTACGCGCATCGTCGTCGCCGAACGCAGCTGATCGGCATCGCATCGACCGGGCGCCTTTGCCTGTCGATACCACCCTAAATAACGGTAATAAGAACTTCTCGTGACTGTCATGTGGCAGTCACGGGCGCATGGCGCAATGTCGCCATGTACAACTCGACGCGAGAAGCCATGGACCGCAAGACGTCCGCGACTTCCCTCCTTAGGCAACTCGGCGCAAGCGTCGAATCCGTCCCCTTTCAACCCGCCGCGCCGAGCGGCGCATCGGCGCCGCCGCCCGATACGGCCTCGCTCGATTCGGCCGGCCGCGAGCATGACGACGGCGCCGGCGATCCGCTGCGCTACCGCACGATCTGGCTTTCCGACATCCACCTCGGATCGAGCGGCTGCCAAGCGCCGTACCTGTTGGATTTTCTCCGGCACAACGAGTCCGAATACTTGTATCTCGTCGGCGACATCATCGACGGCTGGCAGTTGAAGAAGGGCTGGTACTGGCCGCAAGCGCACAACGATGTCGTGCAAAAGATCCTGCGCAAGGCGCGCAAAGGCACGCAGGTCATCTATATCCCCGGCAACCATGACGAGGGCGCGCGGCAATTTTGCGACCTGGCGTTCGGCGATATTCAGGTGCGCGGCGAAGCGTTTCACACGACGTTGTCCGGCAAGCGCCTGTGGATCGTCCACGGCGATCTTTTCGACGGGGTCATTCAGCACGCCAAGTGGCTCGCCTATCTCGGCGACACCGCCTATACAGGCATCTTGGTTCTGAACCGCTGGTTCAACCGCCTGCGCAGCCGGTTCGGACTTCACTACTGGTCGCTCTCGCAATATCTGAAGCACCAGGTGAAGAACGCCGTCAACTTCATCTCCTCGTTCGAGCATGTGATGGTCGAGGAAGCGCGCCGCCGCGGGTGCGACGGCGTCGTTTGCGGCCACATTCACAAGGCCGAGATCCGCGATGTCGACGGCTTGCTCTATTGCAACGACGGCGACTGGGTCGAAAGCCTGTCCGCGCTCGTCGAAACGCTCGACGGCGAACTCAAGGTGGTCTACTGGACCGTCATGCGCTCGCCGGCGGCCCAACCGCGCAAAGCCAAGGCAACGGCCTAGCCTCACTTCAGCGAACCGGAATCGACCGCATGAAAATCATGATCGTCACCGACGCCTGGGAACCGCAGGTCAACGGCGTCGTGCGTACGTTGAAGAACACGACGCGCGAACTGACGGCGCTTGGCCACCGCGTGGAACTCTTGACGCCGCTCGAATTTCGCACGATCCCGTGCCCAACGTATCCCGAAATCCGCCTATCGCTGATGCCGCGCCGCCATGTGCATGCCCGCATCGACGAGTTCGCGCCCGACGCGCTGCACATCGCGACCGAAGGCCCGCTCGGGATCGCCGCGCGAGCCTATGCGCTGCGGCACGCTCTCCCGTTCACGACGGCTTATCACACGCGCTTTCCCGAGTATGTGGAGGCCCGCTTCGGCATTCCGACGTCGGCCACCTATCGCTTTCTGCGCTGGTTCCACGGCCGCTCGCTCGCCGTCATGGCGCCCACGCCTGTCGTGAAAAGCGATCTCGAAAAGCACGGCTTCGACAACGTCGTTCTGTGGACGCGAGGCGTCGACCTCGACATCTTTCATCCGATGGAATCGAAGGTGCTCAATACGGCCCGGCCGATCTTTCTCTACGTAGGCCGCGTCGCCATCGAAAAGAACGTCGAAGCCTTTCTGAAGCTCGACTTGCCGGGCTCGAAATGGGTGGCGGGCGAAGGCCCGGCGTTGGCCGAACTCAAATCGCGCTATCCCGAGGTCAACTACCTCGGGGTGCTGAGCCAAGCGGAACTGGCGAAGGTGTACGCGGCCGCCGATGTGTTCGTCTTCCCGAGCCGGACCGACACGTTCGGCCTCGTACTGCTCGAAGCGCTCGCGTGCGGCACGCCTGTCGCGGCCTATCCCGTGACGGGACCGATCGACGTTCTGGCCGACGGCAACGCCGGCGCGATGAACGAAGATTTGCGCGAGGCTTGCCTCGACGCGCTCAAGATCGATCGCGACCATGCGCGCGCCTGGGCCGAGCGCTTCTCGTGGCAAGCCGCTTCCGAGCAGTTCGCCGCTCACCTGAAACCGCTTACGCGCGAAGAAAACGCCGCTGCATGAAACGCGACGAGCCGCTCGTGACCAACGAGCATGACCAAACCGACGGCGGACCCGATCCGCACGAGCCGCTGTCGCCCGACGATCCGCTCGCACCGCTGCCGTTCAACCCCTACAAGGGCAATCGCGGTCTCACGCGGGCCTGGCATGCGCTGAAGAACTCGATCGCGGGCTTTCGCGTCGCGATTCAAGAAGAAAGCGCGTTTCGTCAGGAGCTGACGCTGGCCGCGATCCTCGTGCCATGCGGCGCGCTAGTGCCCGTCGACGCCGTCTCGCATGTTCTTTTGATCGGCTCCGTGTTGCTCGTGCTGATCGTCGAACTGCTCAATTCGAGCGTCGAAGCGGCGATCGACCGCATCTCGCTCGAACGCCACGAGCTGTCCCGCCGCGCGAAGGATCTCGGCAGCGCGGCCGTCACGGTCGCGCTGTCGGCCTGCGTGCTCACCTGGGCCCTCATCGTCGGGCCCATCGTCGTGCGCTGGGTCGGAACCTGACGCCCAGCTCGGCCCGCCTGCAAAAACCTAACCGGGTGTTCGGGGAACAGAACGACCGGTTTATAATCGCCCGACGCAGTGCAAGATACCAACCTAGCCGGGCCCTTGAACGCAGCGTCGCGAGAGCGCCAAGCGTGCCCGGCAGCACAGGGCCGGACGACATGGAAGCCAAAACTCCCCGCCGCACCCGCGAACGGATTCTCGAGCTCTCGTTGAAGCTATTCAACGAAATCGGCGAACCGAACGTGACCACCACGACGATCGCGGAGGAAATGGAGATCAGCCCAGGCAATCTCTACTACCACTTCCGCAACAAAGACGACATCATCAACAGCATCTTTGCGCAGTTCGAGCAAGCGATCGAAAAGCGTCTGCGGTTTCCGGAAGACCATCGTCCGACCATCGACGAAACCTGGTCGTACCTGCAATACATGGCCGATTTCATGTGGACCTATCGGTTCCTCTATCGCGATTTGAACGATTTGCTCGCGCGCAACCGCACGCTCGAGATGCACTTCAAACAGATCATCAGCCATAAGGTTCGCTTCGCGAAGGAGATGTGCGAACTGCTCGTCGCCGACGAGGAGATGGTGGCCACGCCCGAGGAAATCCAGGTCATCGCCACGAACATGGGGGTGATCGCCACGTACTGGCTGTCGTACCAATTCGTGATGAACCCGCGCAAGTACAACGATCAGGGGGCGATCCGCGAAGAGCTGCATCAGGTGAGCGTGCACGTCATCTCGATCATGGCGCCGTATCTGCGCGGCCGCTCGCGCCAGCTCTTCGACGATCTCGTATCGGGCAAACTGCCCAAGCGCGAATTCCACGATTACTTGCCCCCGCGCGATCTCGGCGGCCGAGGCGGCAGCGCCAAGGAACTGGATTGAAATCAATTTGTGTTTACTGCGGCTCCTCGATGGGCGCCAAGCCTGAATACGCGCAGGCGGCGCAAGCATTCGGCCGCGCCCTTGTCGACGCCGGCTGCTCGCTCGTCTACGGCGGCGGGCGCGTGGGGCTCATGGGCGTCATCGCCGACGAAGTGCTCGCCGCGGGCGGCCGCGTCGTCGGCGTCATCCCGGAACTGCTCGTCGACAAGGAAGTGGGCCACCAGGGGCTGACCGAGCTGCACGTCGTACCCGATATGCATCACCGCAAACGCATGATGGCCGATCTGTCCGATGCCTTCGTCGCCCTGCCCGGCGGCGCCGGCACGCTCGAGGAATTGTTCGAGGTCTTCACCTGGGCGCAGCTCGGGTACCACAAGAAGGCGATCGGGCTTTACGACATCAGCGGCTATTACGCGCCGCTCACCGCCATGCTCGAGCACACGGTGCGCGAAGGTTTCATGCAAAAAGCGTATCTCGATATGCTGCAGATCGATGCCGACGCACGCTCGCTGCTCGGCAAACTGCGCGCCTACCATCCGCCCGGCCTCGACAAGTGGGCCACGCAGCGCGAAGCCGTCTGAACGGCTTCCCGCAGGCGTGCGCCGCACGCCCCGACCAACGTCTCAAATTGCCGGAGTCCGCCGATGAGCATTGAACCGCGCGTCGTTCTCATTACCGGCGCGAGCCGCGGAATTGGCCGCGCCACGGCCGTCATGCTCGGCGAGCAAGGCGCGGCAGTCGGCGTGAACTACGTGAGCGATCGCGCCGCGGCGCAGCAGACGGCCGGCGAAGTCGAACGGGCCGGCGGTCGGGCCTTCCTGCTGCCGGGCGACGTGGCCGACGAAGCAGCTGTCCTCTCCATGTTCGATACGCTGGACGCCGCCTGCGGCCGCGTCGATGCGCTCGTCAATAACGCGGGAATCGTTGCGCCGTCGATGCCGCTCGCGCAAATGGACGCGGCGCGGCTCAAGCGCATGTTCGACGTCAATGTCTTGGGCGCCTACCTCTGCGCGCGCGAAGCCGCCCGGCGCATGTCCATCGATCGCGGCGGCCGCGGCGGCGCCATCGTCAACGTATCCTCGGCCGCCTCGCGGCTCGGTTCGCCGAACGAGTACGTCGACTACGCCGGATCCAAGGGCGCCGTCGATACGATGACGATCGGCTTGGCCAAGGAACTCGGCCCACGCGGCATACGCGTCAATGCGGTACGGCCTGGCCTGATCGAAACCGACATCCATGCCAGCGGCGGCCGGCCCGAGCGAGCGGCCGTCCTCGGCGCGCAAACGCCCCTGGGCCGCCCCGGCAAAGCCGAGGAGGTGGCGCAAGCCATCGTCTGGCTGCTCAGCGACGCCGCATCGTATGTGAACGGCGCATTGCTCGACGTCAGCGCCGGCCGCTGATTCGCGATTCATCGGGCGCGCCGCGCGCCTCGACCCGTCGTGGGCCACGCGCCCGTCCCGCATTGCTTCGGCGCCGAGACGCCGAGACGCCGAGGCGCCCAAAGCGCCAACGGTTGAGTCAAAACGAAGATCCGGGCTCTTGCAGGAAAGCGATTTCGTCTTCGGTCGACGCTCGCCCCAGCACGGCATTTCGATGCGGGAAGCGCCCGAATCGCTCGATGACCGCGGCGTGCCGATGGGCGTAGTCGACGTAGCTGCCCTTACCCGTTTGCCCCGTTTCACGCGCGTGAGCCTCGAACAAGCGCACCGACTCGCGCTGTGCGTCGAGCGATTCCGCATGCTCGAACGGCAAATAAGCGAATACGCGATGTTCCGGCGTGGGCAGTTCACGATCGGCGTGGGCGGCGACGAGGCGGCGGGCGACATCCAAGGCTTTCGCGTCGGCGGCGAAGGCGTCCGGGCGCCCTCGGCAGGTATTGCGCGAGAACTGATCGAGCACGATGATGAGTGCGAGTGCACCCAGAGGCGTGCTTTGCCAATCGTCGCACTCGCCGCGCCGCGCGGCCGCCAGTGTCGCGCCGAAGCGTTCGTGAATCGAGGCGTCGAACGCGTCGTCGCGCTTGAACCAGGACTCGGAGGCTTGCCCATAGGCGGGCGAGCTCGGCTCGCCGAACCAAAAATCAAGGACGGCGCGGGCCACGGGATCGAGAAGCGAACTCATGCCAACTCCAATACGAGCCGGCGCGTGCGCGCCGTTTTCTTTTCGATCTTCGTCACGCGCAGCCCACCGATCTCGGAGGTGTTGGCGACGTGGGTGCCACCGCACGGCTGGAGGTCGACGTGTTCGATGCGAAGCAGCCGCACGCGACCGAAGCCCACTGGCGGCTTCACGCTCATCGTTCGGACGAGTTCGGGACGCGCCGCCATTTCTTCATCGGTGATCCAGTCGGTCGACACGCGATGCCCACCGGCAACTAGTTCCGCTAACCGCGATTGAACGAACTCGCGCTCGATCGGCTCGGTCGTGACGAGGTCGATGCGGGCGTAGTCGGGCGTGATGCTGCAACCGTCGACCGCATACGGCAGCGCGGCGCAGATCAGGTGCGTCGCCGTATGCAGCCGCATGTGCCGATAGCGGCGCGTCCAATCGATTTCGGCGACGACGCCCGCACCGGCGTGCAGCCGCGCGAGCTGCGCTTCTTGGTCCGTGGCCGGCACGTGCAGCGCGTCGTCCGGGCTCGCCCCTTCGAATTTCGCCTTGCGCGTATCGGCGATCGCGATGCGCGTGCCGTCGGCCAACGTCAGCGCCCCCGTGTCGCCCGCCTGGCCGCCGCCCAGCGGGTAGAACACCGTTCGGTCGAGCAGGATGCCTTCCGGGGTGACCGCGGTTACGGTCGCCTCGCAGCGTGTCAGGTAGGCGTCTTCACGGAAAAGCGCTTGCGTGGTCATCGAGCGGGTTCCTTTTTCGGTCGGTCAGGCGGGGCGCCGCCAATCGTCATTTTGAAAACGCTCGCCCCGCGCGTACAGTTCGAGCCGCGCAAATTCGCGGCGGCGCCGTACCGGTCGATCAACCGGGCCGGTTGCGCATCCAGTCGGCCGTATCGAAAAACGACGTGACCAGGCGCTCGCGAAGGGCCTGCGGCAACCCGAGATCCTCCATCGCCCATGCCATGCAGCGCACCCACTGGTCGCGCTCCGACGAGGCGATCGGGAACGGCAAATGCCGCGCGCGAAGCCGCGGGTGTCCGAAGCGTTCGATGTAATGATCGGGGCCGCCGAGCCAGCCGCAAAGAAACCAGAACAGCTTGTCGCGCGAGCCCTCGAGCGTCGCCGGGTGCAGCGCTCGAAGGCCGGCGAACTCGGGCTCGAGGTCCATCAAGTCGTAGAAGCGGTCGACGAGCTCGCGCACGCGCGCCTCGCCGCCCACGAGGTCGAACGCGCTCGGCTGCTGGGCCTGCTCGTCGTCGTTGGTCGAATCGGTCATACAGTTAATCGAATACGTCTGCAAAAAAAGAAAAAGGCGCGCCCTTGCGTTCGGCGCTTCAGGCGTCTCGCAACGACTGCGCCGCCGGGCGCCGCAGCACGCGCCGCAAGCTGAGCCAGCCGCCGACGCCCGCGCACGCGACGCCGGCCGCGATCCCGGCCGGCAACAGCCACGGGTCGACATCCAGGTGAAAGTCGAACACGCGCGTCGCCAACACGATGCCGAGTGCCTGCGCCCCCATCGCCGCCATCAGGCCGGCAAGCGCGCCGACGACGGCGAACTCCGCCGCGTGCACCGAACGCACCTGACGATGCGAGGCGCCGAGCGCGCGCAACAGGGCCGATTCTCGCACGCGCTCGTCGCGCGTGCCGGCGAGCGCGGCGTACAGCACGAGAAAACCGGCCGCGAGCGTGAACGCGAAGAGGAACTGAACCGCGCCGATGACTTGATCGAGGACGTGCTGGACTTGAGCGAGGATAGGCGTCGTGTCGATCGCCGTGACGTTCGGGTGTGCGGCTATCAAGCCGTCGAGCACCGCCCGGCGCTGCGCGGGAAGATGAAAACTCGTGATGAACGTCGCCGGGAAGCCCTCCAGCGCGGCCGGCGGCATCAGCACGAAGAAGTTGACCTTGAACGTGCCCCAATCGAGCTTGCGCACGCTCGTGACGGGCGCATCCACGCTCATCCCCGTCACGTCGAACCGCAGCACGTCGCCCACCTTCACGCCAATGAGCTTGGCCAGGCCCGCTTCGATCGATATCTCGGGGCGCGTCGCGCCGCCGTACCACTGCCCCGCCACTACGCGATTGTCATCGGGCAATGCGCTTCGGTACGACAGATTGAACTCCCGATCGACGAGGCGTCGCGCGTCGTCGTTCTTGTACGATTGCGGCACCACGCGCTTGCCGTCGATGGCTACGAGCCGGCCGCGCACCATCGGCTCGAGGGTCACGTCGGCAATGCCGTGCGCGCGCAGATAGTCGACGACGGCTTGACGCTCGTCGGGCTGGATGTCGATCAAAAATTCGTTGGGCGCATCGGGCGGCGTCGATTTGCGCCACCCGGCGACGAGATCGTCGCGCGTCATCGCAATCAGCAAAAGGCACATGAGGCCGATGGCGAGCGCCGTGATTTGCAACGCGCTGGCCCAGCCGCGCCGTTCCAGCGACGCCAAGGCGTAGCGCCAGCCGACCGAGGCCGACACGCGCCGCCCGCCCTCGCTACGGGCCCCGCGCGCGCATAGCCACAACGCTGAGCGGGCCACAACCGCGAAAACGACGAGCCCCAGCGCAAAGCCGCCCGCGACGATCCCGCCTAGCCGAATCTCCCCGGCCGCCAGCACGAGCAGCGCCGCGAACAAGGCGATGCCTACGGCGTAGGCCCACCAGGCGGCGCGCGCTTGCCCATCCCATTCTCTTCGCAACACGCGAATCGGCGGCACGCGCGTGAGCGGCAAAAGCGGCGGCAGCGCGAAGCCGAACAGCAGCACGAGCCCTGCGCCGACTCCTTCGAGCGCCGGCAGCACGCTAGGCTGCGGCAGCGCGACGGCGATCAACTGCCCGAGCCACGCCAGCAGCGCGAAATGCCCCGCATACCCGAGCGCGATGCCCAGTATCCCGCCCGTCAGTCCGACAAAAGCGAATTCGAGCGTGACCAGCACGCGCAGCTCGCGCTCGCCGAGCCCCAGGCAACGCATGACGGCGCAACCGTCGAGATGCCGCCGGGTATAGCGATGCGCGGCCATTGCGATCGCCACGGCCGCGAGCAGCGCCGTCAGCAATGCAACGAGCCGCAGAAAATGGTTCGCGCGGTCGAGCGTTTCGCGCACCTGAGGCTGCCCATCGCTCAGCGATTCGAGCGCCACCCCGCGCAGCTTGCCCCCGTCGACGCGCTCATGCGCGAACGAAGCGAACCGCGCCACGGCGGCATCGTCGCCGGCTACGAGCAGGCGATACGTCACGCGGCTGCCGTAGCCGATGAGGCCCGTCGAACCGAGCTCGTCGGCGCGCACCATGACGCGCGGGGAGAAATTGACGAAGGCGAACCCGCGATCGAGTTCGCGCGTGATCACCGCGCCGATCGTGAACCGTCGATCGCCGAGCTGCACGACATCGCCGACACGCGCGTGCAGCGTCTCGAGCAATTGCGCATCGACCCAAACGGTCCTCTTGGCGGGAATGCTATCTGCGGGCCGGTCGGGCGCATCGACGCCCGATGCGATTCTCAAGGCGCCGCGCAGGGGATAGGTTGCCGAGACCGCTTTGACAGCGGCCAGCCGCGCATTCGACAACCCCTGATCGCCCGCGCCGCTTGGCGCGATGCGCGCCACCATGCTCGGGAAAATGGCTGTCGTGGCCGTGCGCAGGCCCAGCGTGCGCGCTTCGTCGAAAAACGCGCCGTCGACAGGATGGTCGGCCCGCACGACGAAATCCGCGGCAATCATACGCCGGGCGTCGCGCTCGAGACCCTGCTGCAGGCGGTCGGCCAAAAAGCCGACGCTGGCGAGCGCCGCGACGGCCAGCACGAGCGCGACGACGAGCATGATCAGCTCGCCCGCGCGCCAGTCTCGCGCGGTCATGCGCGCGGCCTGCCGCACGAGGTCCATCGGGCTAGCCGGCGGGCGCGGCATGATCGAAGGCGCCACCTCGCTCAATCGCGCTTGCCTCCGATGGAGCCCAGCCGCGACACCATGTGCGCGGCCATCCCCCGAAAACCGCCCTGTACGCCGCGCCACAGCCGAGGCAGCGCCCAAGCGGCGAACGCCAAGAAGCCGGCCATCAGCACAAGGAACACGAGCGGGACGAACAGCGCGAGCGCCAGACCGAGGCAGACGAGCACATCCTCGGTCGAAGACGCGATCCAGTTGGAGAACGGCTCGGGCGAGAGATTGATGAGCGCGCGCGTTCCCGCCTTGGTCAAATGCGCCGAGCCGGCGAGCGCACCGCCGGCGAGCGCAGCGACCGTGAGCAAGGTCGGATCGGCGTGACCGAGCGAGCCGGCGGCAAGCAGCGCACCGGCGGGAATGCGAATGAACGTATGGATGGCGTCCCAGAGCGAATCGAAGGCGGGAATGCGATCGGCTAGGAATTCGACGACGGCGAGGACGGCCGCCGTGGCGATTACCCAGCCCGATGCGAGCGCCGAAAGCGTATCGGGCAGATGAACGATGCCGAGCCTTGCGAAGACGCCGACGAGCAAGACGGTCAGATAAAGACGCAAGCCGCTGGCCCATGACAGGCCCGCGCCGAGCGAAAGTGCGTCGAGCATTGCCCCTCCCAGCCGTGGCGGCGATTCAGGCCGCGCGCGCCCGCCTCACCTGGCTCGCCCGCGCCGTGCGCACGCTCGCGGTGCGCATTTCTATCCCATTATAGACACGTGCAAGGGGCGAACTCGCGGCAGCGCGCCTTGGAAATCGTTCGACGCAACGTTTGGGGCCGTGAAGCGGCCCGGCGCGCATGCCTCAAAGCGCGCCGACGAGCCGATATCCGATGCCCGTTTCAGTGACGATATGCTGTGGCTGGGCCGGGTCGTGCTCGAGCTTGCGCCGCAAATGGGCCATGTAGATGCGCAAATAGTGCTGACTTTCCACATGGGAGGGCCCCCACACTTCCGCCAGCAGCTGCCGATGGGTAAGCACGCGGCCGGCGTGCCGAACGAGGGCCACGAGCAGGCGATATTCGATCGGCGTCAAATGAACGACTTCTTCCGCGCGTGTCACGCGCCGCTGCGCGAGGTCGACGCTGACTTCGCCGAACCGCACGAGCGACGCTTCGTTCGCCCCGCCGCGCTGGCGCCGCCGCAAATGGGCGCGGATGCGGGCCAGCAGCTCGGGCACGCCGAACGGCTTGGTCAGATAATCGTCGGCCCCGGCGTCGAGCGCGGCGACTTTCTCGGCTTCTTGCGTGCGCGCCGACAAGACGATGACCGGCACGTCGGCCCACGCGCGCAACTCCCGAATGACGTCGAGGCCGTCGGTGTCGGGCAGGCCCAGATCGACGATGACGAGATCGGGCTTGCGCGTCGCCGCCTCGGTCAAGCCGGCTTGGCCCGTTTGCGCATCGTAGACGTTCATGCCCTGCGCCTCGAGCGACACGCGCACGAAGCGGCGGATCTGCTGCTCGTCTTCGATGAGGACGATGGTCGCGGCCGATTCGCTCATGCGTGCCCGGAGAGAACGATCGAGGCGATACGCATCAGGGAATGAGCACCGTCGAACCGGTCGTCTTGCGCGCTTCGAGCGCGCGGTGCGCCTCGCCCACGTCCGCTAGCGCGTAGCGCTGGCGCACGTTCGTCTTCACCTTGCCCGACGCGATGACGTCGAAGAGCTCCGCCGCCATCGTGTCGAGCCATTCGCGTTTGGCGATGTAGCTGAACAACGTCGGCCGCGTGAAGAACAACGAGCCGCGGTTCGACAGTTCGGCGGCTTCGATGGGCGGCAGCGCGCCGGACGCGCTGCCGAAGCTCACGAAGTAGCCGAGCGGCGCGAGGCAGTCGAGCGAGCCCTTGTACGTGTCCTTGCCGATCGAATCGTAGACGACCGGTACGAGCGCGCCGTTCGTGATTTCCTTGACGCGCTCGGCGAAGTTTTCGCGCGTGTAGACGATCGGATAGTCACAGCCGTGCGCCTTCGCGAGTTCGGCTTTCTCGTCCGAGCCGACCGTGCCGATCACCGTGGCGCCGAGCGCTTTGGCCCACTGGCAAACGAACAAGCCCACCCCGCCCGCGGCGGCATGAACGAGAATCGTCTGCCCCGGCTCGACGCGGTACGTGCGTCGCAGCAGGTATTGAGCGGTCAACCCTTGCAACATCGCGGAAGCCGCCTCGTCGAATCCGATCGCGTCGGGCAGCTTCACGAGCGCGTCGGCCGGCAGCACGCGCTCTTGCGCATACGCGCCGGGCGGGCGCGCGACGTAGGCCACGCGATCGCCCGCGGCGAAGCGGGTCACGCCCGGGCCGACCTCGGTCACGACGCCCGCCGCTTCCATCCCGAGCCCGGCCGGCAGCGGCAGCGGGTAGTGCCCGGTGCGAAAGTAGACGTCGATATAGTTCAGACCCACCGCCTCTTGCTTGATGCGCACCTGGCCTTCGCCGGGCGCGCCCACGTCGACGTCGACCCACTGCATCACTTCGGGGCCGCCCGTGCGTTCGATTCGAATCGCCTTCACCATGCCTCTCTCCTTTGCGAGCCCGTGGCTCGATCTGTCCGACGGATGCGTTTTGCGGGCGGGGCGCGTCGCCGCCCTCGACTGCTTCTAGCCACAGCTATTGCGACCGCGGCGGCTGCGTTCAGCCCGCGGCGGTCCGCATTTTGAGCGTGTCCAGCAGCATGCGCGCCGTGGCGACGTTCGTCGCGCAGGGCACGTCGTGCACGTCGCAGGCGCGCACGAGAGCGTTGATGTCGGGTTCATGCGGCTGCGGCGTCATCGGGTCGCGCAGAAAAATCACGAGATCGACCTTGCCCTCCGCGAGCAACGCGCCGATTTGCAAGTCGCCGCCATACGGCCCCGAGAGCATGCGCTCGACGCTCAAGCCGTGCGTATCGGCGATGCGCCCGCCGGTCGTGCCCGTCGCGATCAGGTTGCAATGCCGCAGCGTTGGCGCGTACTCGCCCGCCAGGGCCACGATGTCGTCTTTCTTGTGATCGTGCGCGATCAGCGCAACGCGAGGGGTCATGGCGCAGCTCCTTCCTATTCAAGCCAAATCGAACCACCAACAAAACGTCGACCGAATCTTGTCGACTCTAAAAACGCCATGCTCAGAAGGTGCCCGGATAAGCGCCGCCGTCGATGAGCCAGTTCTGGCCCGTGATGTAGCTCGCATGGGCGCTGCACAGAAAGGCGCAAGCCTTGCCGAACTCCTCGGGCTGGCCGAGCCGCTGCGCGGGAATGCCGGCCGCGCGATCGCGCCGTGCTTCGTCGATGCTGATTCCGTTGGCCTGCGCTTGCGCCTTCAAGGTCGTCGCGATTCGGTCGGTGTCGAACAAGCCCGGCAGCAAGTTGTTGATCGTCACGTTGTGCTGAGCGACCTTGCGCGCGACGCCGGCGACAAAACCGGTCAGCCCGGACCGCGCGCCGTTCGACAGGCCGAGCACGTCGATCGGCGCCTTCACCGACGAGCTCGTGATATTGACGATGCGGCCGAAGCCCCGTTCGATCATGCCGTCGATCGTCGCCTGCAGCAGTGCGATCGGCGTCAGCATGTTCGCCTCCAGCGCACGGAGCCAATCGTCGTGCGTGAGCCGGCGGAAGTCGCCCGGGGGAGGCCCGCCGGCGTTGTTGATCAGCATATCGGGCGAGGGACACGCGGCCAGCGCGGCCGCGCGCCCTTCGGGCGTCGTGATGTCGCAAGCGACGGTGCGCACGGACACGCCGGTCTTCGCGCGAATGTCGGCCGCCGTGGCCTCGAGCGTCTCCGGCGTGCGCGCGACGATGACGAGGTTCACGCCTTCGCCCGCGAGCGCTTGCGCGCACCCGCGCCCGAGTCCCTTGCTGGCCGCGCACACGAGCGCGGTACGTCCTGCGATTCCCAGATCCATGCGTGTGTCCCCGATATGGGTGTCGATGGGGGCGATTGTAGAAGAATCGCCGCAAGCGCGCCCATCGCCCTGCCCGTCCGAGGTAAAAACCGGCGCCGTCCATTTCTTTCGGTAAACTTGCGCGAACAACCCCAGACGCGCGCCCCTCGCGCCCTCGCCATGAAACAAGATAGCCGCTTTCCCAATCTCTTCATCCTCGATCACCCGCTGATCCAGCATAAGCTCACGCATATGCGCGACAAGGACACGTCCACGCGCACGTTTCGCGAATTGCTGCGCGAGATCACGCTGCTGATGGGGTACGAGATCACGCGCGATCTGCCGATCACGACGCGCCGCGTGGAAACGCCGCTCGTCGAGATCGACGCGCCCGTCATCGCGGGCCGCAAGCTCGCGATCGTACCGGTGCTGCGAGCGGGCATCGGCATGTCGGACGGCTTGCTCGAGCTGATTCCGTCGGCGCGCGTCGGCCATATCGGGGTTTATCGCGACGCCGAGCATCGCCCGGTCGAATACCTCGTGCGCCTGCCCGACCTGGAAGACCGCACGTTCATTCTCTGCGATCCGATGGTGGCGACGGGATACTCCGCCGTCCATGCCGTCGACGTCCTGCAGCGGCGCGGCGTGGCGGCCGAGCACATTTCCTTCGTCGCGCTCGTCGCGGCGCCCGAGGGCGTGCAGGTTTTTCAGGATGCTCACCCGAACGTGAAGCTCTACGTTGCCTCGCTCGATTCTCATCTGAATGAGCACGCCTATATCGTGCCGGGCCTGGGCGATGCCGGCGACCGATTGTTCGGCACGAAAAACTGAAAACGGGGCCGGGTTGCGGAGCCACGCAGCGCCGGGGTTCAGCTGCTGCGCGGCGCCCCCTTGTCCGAAAAAATGATCGCGCAGCCCTCAATGAAACGCCGAATATGCCGATAAATGACGTGAGTACCATTCACGCCATTACACGTCCGACATGCACGGCACTTTCAATTTCTGGCTAGTCGGGCTGTCTCTCGCAGTCGCGACGCTCGCATCGTTCACGGCGCTCGATCTTTCCGGTCGTATCGCTCAAGTGCTCCGTCGCCGCCAACGCCAGGCCTGGCTCGCCGGCGGCGCAGGCGCGATGGGGGTCGGCATCTGGTCGATGCATTTCATCGGCGTGCTGGCGTTCACGCTGCCGATCCCGCTCGGCTACGACTTCACGATTACGGCCGGCTCGCTGCTCCTTGCGATCTTCGTGTCGTATTTTGCGCTGCGCGTCATCGCGCATCGAACGCTCGGATTGAAGCGCCTATCGGTCGCGGCCGTCCTGATGGGACTGGGCATCGTGGGGATGCACTACACCGGCGACGCGGCGATGCGCATGCAACCGGCCATCGTCTACGACCCTTGGCTCGTCGCCGCCTCGATCGCCATTGCGATCGTCGCCTCGGGCGCCGCGCTCTTCATCGCGCACAAGCTGCGCGCGGAAGACCAAGCGCACGTGCTCGCCAAACGCGCGGCCGCATCGCTCGTCATGGCGCTCGCCATCACGGGCATGCACTACACGGCCACCGCCGCGGCCACCTTTCCGATCGGATCGATTTGCGGCGCCGCGGGTGGCGTAGACCTGCGCTGGCTCGGCACGACCATCGCGATCTTCACGTTCGCCATTCTGATCGTGACGCTGATGCTCTCGCGTTTCGATGCCCGCACGGCGTTCCTCGTACAGTCGGTGTCGCAGCTGAACGGCCGGATCGTGCATTTGGCGGCGTTCGACGCGCTGACCGAGCTGCCGAATCGCCGCTCGCTCACCGAACGCATGGAGCGCGCGATCGAGCGAGGCCAACGCGATAAAGCGCAATTCGCGGTCCTCTTCATGGATCTGGACGGCTTCAAGACGATCAACGATTCGCTCGGCCATACCGTGGGCGATGAGGTACTCAAGGCTTTCGCGCAGCGCCTCATCGATTGCGCGAGTGCCGGCGATACGGTGGCGCGCCTAGGCGGCGACGAGTTCGTGATGCTCGTGTGCCGCCTTGGCACGCCCGACGACGCCCGGAACATGGCCGAAACCGTGCTCGAACGCATGCACGAAAGCGTCTGGATCGATGCGCAACCGCTACAGGTGGCGCCGAGCATCGGCATCGCCTTGTTCCCGCGCGACGGCGACACCGTCGAAACGCTGCTCAAGAACGCCGACGCGGCGATGTACGCGGCCAAACGCGCCGGACGCGGCACGTGCCGCTTCTTCGAATCGGACATGAGCCAAGAGGCCACGCGAACGCTGCAGATTCAGCAGGCGATGCGCGACGCGCTCGACAAAGACTACTTCTCGCTGCATTTCCAGCCCAAGTTCTATGGCAAGAACGGCGCGCTTGCCGGGGCCGAAGCCTTGCTGCGGCTCAATCACCCGACACTGGGGCTGCTCTCGCCGGTGGAGTTCATCTCGATCGCCGAGCGCAACGGGCAAATCGTCCCGATCGGCTCCTGGGTGGTGCGCGAGGCGTGCCGGCAAATCCGGCGTTGGCAAGCGCAGGGGCTGCGCCCGACAAAGGTCGCCATCAATCTGTCCCCGCGCCAGCTCGCGCAGCCGGACCTGCTTTCGAAGATCCTCGACATCCTCAAAGAGGAGCACACGCCGCGCGATGCGCTGATGTTTGAAATCACCGAAACGGCGGCGATGCACGACGTACGCCGCACGGCGGAAATGGTGCGTGCGTTTCAAGACAGCGGCTTCGAGATCGCGATCGACGATTTCGGCACCGGGTATTCGAGCTTGGCGTACCTGCAGCGGTTTCGCGTGCGGCAGTTGAAAATCGACCGCTTTTTCGTCGACGGACTCGACGCGCAAAGCGACGAGGGCACGGCCATCGTCTCCGCGATCATCGCGCTCGCCCACTCGCTCGGAATGGACGTCGTGGCCGAGGGCGTCGAAACGGAGTCCCAGCACGACAAACTCAAGGCGCTGCGCTGCGACGAAATGCAAGGCTTCCTGCTCGGCAGGCCGCTCGCCGCCGACGCGTTCGGCGTCCTCCTCGGCCAAGGCGCCTAGCACGCCCGCGCGCCGGGCGGCCTGCGCGCGGCGTGGTAAAATCGCCGTCTGCTCTTCGGCCGGCCGCCCCTACTCGCTCGCGGCCCGCATTCACGGAGAAACGCGCGACGCGCCGCCCGACACTAGGGCCGCCGGCAGCACTCGCACGGTTCACACGATTTAGCAATCGACAACACGCATCATGCGTGTGCCTGGTCGGCACGCGCCACGGAGAAACGTATGGCTGGTCATTCCAAATGGGCCAACATCAAACATAAGAAGGCCGCCGCGGACGCCAAACGCGGCAAAGTCTGGACGCGCCTCATCAAGGAAATCCAAGTCGCGGCCCGCATGGGCGGAGGCGAGGTCGATTCCAACCCGCGCCTGCGTCTGGCCGTCGACAAGGCGTACGACGCGAACATGCCCAAAGACAACATCAACCGCGCGATCCAGCGCGGCGTGGGCGGCGTCGACGGCGCGAACTACGAGGAAATCCGTTACGAAGGCTACGGCATCGGCGGTGCGGCCGTCATCGTCGACACGATGACCGACAACCGTACGCGCACGGTGGCCGAAGTACGCCATGCCTTCTCCAAGTTCGGCGGCAACATGGGCACCGACGGCTCGGTGTCGTTTCTGTTCGATCACGTCGGCCAATTTCTGTTCGCCCCCGGCACGCCCGAGGACACGCTGATGGAAGCGGCGCTCGAGGCCGGCGCGAACGACGTCGTCACGAACGACGACGGCAGCATCGAAGTGCTGTGCGGCCCGAACGATTTCGCGAAGGTCAAGGAAGCGCTCGAAGCGGCCGGCTTCAAGGCCGAACTCGCCGAAGTCACGATGAAGCCCCAAACCGAAGTCGAATTCACCGGCGAGGACGCCGTGAAGATGCAAAAGCTCCTCGACGCGCTCGAAAACCTCGACGACGTACAAGAGGTTTACACCAACGCGTCGATCGCCGACGAATAAAGGACGATTAGGAAGAATCAAATGAAGCTACTCGTCGTCGGTTCCGGAGGCCGCGAACACGCGCTCGCTTGGAAGCTCGCGCAATCGCCGCGCGTGCAGATCGTCTATGTCGCGCCCGGCAACGGCGGGACCGCGCAGGACGAACGCCTGCGCAACATCGACATCACCGATCTTGCAGAGCTCGCCGATTTCGCCGAAAAAGAGCAGATCGCAATGACGGTCGTCGGCCCCGAAGCGCCGCTCGCGGCGGGCATCGTCAATTTGTTCCGTCAGCGCGGTTTGAAGGTGTTCGGGCCGACGAAGGAAGCGGCGCAGCTCGAAAGCTCCAAGGATTTCGCGAAGGCGTTCATGAAGCGTCATGGCATCCCGACGGCCGAGTACGAGACGTTTTCCGACGCCGGCGCCGCGCACGCCTACATCGAGCGCAAAGGCGCGCCGATCGTCATCAAGGCCGACGGCCTGGCCGCGGGCAAAGGCGTAGTGGTCGCCGCGACAGCCGACGAAGCGCACGCGGCCGTCGATATGATGCTGGCCGACAACAAGCTTGGCGACGCGGGCGCGCGCGTGGTCATCGAGGAATTTTTGTCGGGCGAGGAAGCAAGCTTCATCGTCATGGTCGACGGCAAGCACGTGCTGCCGCTCGCCTCGAGCCAAGATCACAAGCGCCTGCTCGATGCCGATCAGGGCCCGAACACGGGCGGCATGGGCGCGTACTCACCCGCGCCCATCGTCACGCCGCAGCTGCATGCACGCGTGATGCGCGAAATCATCTTGCCTACCGTGCGCGGCATGGAAAAGGAAGGCATCCGCTATACGGGCTTCCTGTATGCGGGCCTCATGATCGACGCCGAAGGCAATCCTAAGACGCTCGAATTCAATTGCCGGATGGGCGACCCCGAAACGCAGCCGATCATGGCGCGCTTGAAGGGCGACTTCTCCAAGGTGGTCGAAAGCGCGATCGCGGGCACGCTCGACACCGTCGAGCTCACCTGGGACCGACGCACCGCGCTCGGCGTCGTGCTGGCCGCGTACAACTATCCGGACGCGCCGCACAAGGGCGACCGCATCAGCGGGATCCCGGCCGAGACCGACACCGCGGTGACGTTTCATGCCGGCACGACCCTCGTCGGCGATAAACTCATGACCGCGGGTGGACGCGTGCTGTGCGTCGTCGGGCTATCCGATTCCGTACGCGGTGCGCAGTCGGCCGCCTACGAGGCGATCAATCAGATTTCCTTCGACGGTATGCAGTACCGCCGCGATATCGGCTATCGGGCGCTGAATCGCAAGCACTGACGACATACGGCGCGCGATGCGCGCCCGTCGTCACACGCCCCGGGCCGCCCTTGGCCCGGCTTTTCGTCCTCATTGCGTGCGTCACACCATGCCTGATACGACCTACGACGTTTCTTCCGTGCGCAGCTATTTGCAGTCGCTGCAAACGCGCATCGCCGACGCGATCGGCGCGCTCGACGGCAAGCCGTTCGGCGTCGACGCCTGGACGCGCCCACCCGGCGAGCATCTGCGCGGCGGCGGCGTGACACGCATTCTCGAGGACGGCGCGTTGATCGAACGCGGCGGCGTCGGTTTCTCGGACGTCGCCGGCGACAAATTGCCGCCGTCGGCCAGCGCGCTGCGACCGCATCTGGCCGGACGCGGTTTCGAAGCGATGGGCGTTTCGCTCGTCATGCATCCGCGCAACCCATACTGCCCCGCCGCGCACATGAACGTGCGCATGCTGACGGCGACCAAAGCGGGTGAAGCGCCCATCTTCTGGTTCGGCGGCGGCATGGATTTGACGCCGTACTACGGCTTCGAGGAAGACGCGGCCCATTTTCATCGTGTTTGCCGCGATGCGCTTGCCCCCTTCGGGGCCGATCTCTACCCGCGCTTCAAGCGCTGGTGCGACGACTACTTTTTCCTCAAGCATCGCGGCGAGACGCGCGGCGTGGGCGGGGTCTTTTTCGACGATTTCGACGAACTCGGCTTCGAGCGCTCGTTCGAAATGGTGAAGCGAATCGGCGACGCCTTCGTCGACGCCTACCTGCCCCTGCTGCAAAAACGACAGTCGATGCCTTACGGCGAACGCGAGCGAGCGTTCCAAAGCTATCGACGCGGCCGTTATGTCGAATTCAATCTCGTCTACGACCGCGGTACGCTCTTCGGGCTGCAAAGCGGCGGCCGCACCGAGTCGATCCTCCTGTCGATGCCGCCTGTCGCCAACTGGCGCTACGACTGGCGGCCCGAGCCCGGCACGCCCGAAGCGAAGCTCTATACCGACTTTCTGACGCCGCGCGACTGGGTGTGATGGGAGCCGACCGATCGACAAGGACCGTCCTCTGAATTCGACTGCCCCCGCCACGTCTCGTCCCGCTCCCGATGAGCGGCCGATGCTGCCGCGCCGCGTCGGTCTGCTCGGCGGCACCTTCGATCCGATCCACAACGGGCATTTGGCGCTCGCGCGCCGGTTTGCCGATCTGCTGCAACTGACCGAACTCGTGCTGCTGCCGGCCGGACAGCCGTATCAGAAGTCGGGCGTGTCGCCGGCGTCTCATCGTTTGGCGATGACGCGCGCGGCAGCCGCCTCGCTCGCGCTGCCCGGCGTCGCCGTCACGGTGGCGACAGACGAGATCGAACACGTGGGCCCGACCTACACGGTGGAGACGCTGGCGCGCTGGCGGGCGCGCGAAGGCGCGGACGCCTCGCTCGCCTTGCTCATCGGCGCCGATCAGCTGCTGCGGCTCGATACGTGGCGCGATTGGCGGCGGCTGTTCGATCTTGCCCACGTGTGCGCCGCCACGCGGCCGGGCTTCGACCTGTCGAGCTTATCCCCGGCGCTCGCGGCCGAACTGGGCCCGCGCCGCGCCGACGCCCTAACGCTGCGCCGCACGAGCGCCGGACGACTTCTCGTGGACGACACGCTGGCGCTCGACGTTTCGGCCACCGACATCCGCGCCCACCTGAAGGCAAAGCTGGCGCAGGGCGATTCGGCGGCGCCGGAGCCGATTCCCGCGGCCGTCTGGGACTATATTCTCCAACATCATCTGTATCATCCGTAACCATGGATATTCGCAAACTGCAACGCGCCATCATCGACGGTCTCGAAGACGTCAAAGCGCAAGACATTCGAGTCTTCAACACGACTCACCTGACGGAGCTGTTCGACCGCGTCGTGGTCGCGAGCGGCACCTCGAACCGGCAAACCAAGGCGCTCGCCTCCAGCGTGCGCGAGAAAGTGAAGGAAGCCGGGGGCGAGATCATCAGCACGGAAGGCGAGGACATCGGCGAATGGGTGCTCGTCGATTGCGGAGACGCGATCGTCCATATCCTGCAGCCGGCACTGCGCCAGTACTACAACCTCGAGGAAATCTGGGGCGACAAGCCTGTGCGCGTGAAGCTGGCAAGCACGAGCCCGTTCTCGGGCGCGCGCCCGAGCGAACCCGAGGGTGAGGACGAGGACGAAGACGAGATCGAGCCAGCGGCGGCCAAGCCCGCGCGTAAGAGCCCGGCCCGCAAGAGCCCCGCGCGCAAGAGCAGCGCCAAGTGACGACGGCTCGCGCGCGCGAGTGCCGCGCGCGTCGCCATGCCTGACAATGAAACTGCATATTTTGGCCGTGGGCCATAAGATGCCGGATTGGATCGCGACCGGCTTCGACGAGTACGCCAAACGCATGCCGCCCGAGCTGCGGATCGAGCTGCGCGAAATCAAGCCCGAGCCGAGAACCGGGGGCCGCTCCGCGCAAAGCGTGATGGCCGCCGAACGCCAACGCATCGAGGCCGCGTTGCCGAAGACGGCCCGGGTCGTCGCCCTCGACGAGCGCGGCCGCGACTGGACGACGATGCAGCTCGCCGCCGCTTTGCCCGATTGGCAGCGCGACGGGCGCGAGGTAGCCTTCGTGATCGGCGGCGCCGACGGCCTCGATCCGGACATCAAAGCCCGCGCGGAGATCTTGCTGCGGGTGTCGAGCTTGACGCTTCCGCACGGCATGGTCCGCGTCCTGCTCGCGGAACAGCTTTACCGCGCGTGGAGCATCACGCAGAATCACCCCTATCACCGCGTCTGATGCGGCGTCCATCCTCGTGAGTGGGCGCCTACGCCCAACGAGAACGACACATGCCGCAGCCGAGTACCCGCTCTTCGCTTCACCCTTACGTCTATCTCGCTTCGCAGAGCCCGCGCCGGCAGGAACTCTTGTCGCAGCTTGGCGTGCGCTTCGAGCTGCTGCTGCCGCGGCCCGACGAAGACGCCGAAGCCTTGGAAGCCGAGCTTGCCGACGAGTCCGCGCATGCGTATGTGCAACGCGTTTGCGTGGCGAAGGCCGAGGCCGCCCGCGCGCGACTCGTGGCCGGCGGTCACCGCGCGGCGCCGATTTTGGTCGCCGATACCACCGTGACGATCGACGACGCCATCCTCGGCAAACCGAACGACGTCGAGCACGCCGTTCAAATGCTGGTGCGCCTGGCCGGCCGCGAGCACGACGTGCTGACGGCGCTCGCCGTGGTCGATGCCGATGGGACGATCCTGCCTCCCGCCGTGTCGCGCTCGAGCGTGCGCTTCGCGCAAGCGCCGCTCACGGCGCTGACACGTTACGCGATGACCGGCGAGCCGCTCGGCAAAGCGGGCGCCTATGGCATCCAAGGGCGCGCCGCCGAGTTCATCGAACGGATCGACGGATCCTATTCGGGTATCATGGGTCTGCCCCTATTTGAGACGGCCGCGCTGCTGCGCCAGGCGCGCGTCGACTTCTGAAGCGATTCGAAAGCCGACAATGAACGAAGAAATCCTGATCAATGTCACCCCGCAGGAAACGCGGGTCGCGCTGATCCAGCAAGGCGCCGTGCAAGAGCTGCACGTCGAGCGCACGCTCTCGCGCGGGCGCGTGGGCAACGTCTATCTGGGCAAGGTCGTGCGTGTGCTGCCTGGCATGCAGTCGGCATTCATCGATATCGGCCTTGAGCGCGCAGCATTCCTGCATGTTGCCGACATTTGGCACCCGCGCTTGGCGGGCGAGCACGCCGGGACGCAGCAACCCATCGAAAAGATCGTGTTCGAGGGGCAGACGCTGACCGTGCAGGTCATCAAAGACCCGATCGGCACAAAGGGTGCGCGGCTTTCGACGCAAATCAGCATCGCGGGCCGAACGCTCGTGTACCTGCCGCAAGAGCCGCACATCGGGATTTCGCAGAAGATCGAGAGCGAAGCCGAGCGCGAAGCGATTCGCGCCCGCCTGACGGCCGTGCTGCCGGCCGATGAGAAAGGCGGCTATATCGTGCGAACGATCGCCGAAGATGCGACGAGCGAAGAACTCGCGAGCGACGTCGCCTACCTGCGCAAGACTTGGGCGACGGTCGTCGCACAGGCGCAGCGCATGCCGCCTACGAGTTTGCTTTATCAAGATTTGAACTTGTCGCAGCGCGTTCTGCGCGATTTCGTCACCGACGAGACGTCGCGTATCCAGGTCGATTCGCGCGAAACGTTTCAAATGCTCACCGAATTCGCCGCCGAATTCACGCCCGCCGTCAGTTCGAAGCTGCATCACTACACCGGAGAGCGGCCACTGTTCGACCTGTACAACATCGAAGCGGAAATTCAGCGCGCGTTGTCGCGCCGCGTCGATCTGAAATCGGGCGGCTATCTGATGATCGATCAGACGGAAGCGCTGACGACGATCGACGTCAATACCGGCGGCTATGTCGGCGCGCGCAACTTCGACGACACGATCTTCAAGACGAACCTCGAGGCCGCGCACACGATCGCGCGTCAGCTGCGCTTGCGCAATCTCGGCGGCATCATCATCATCGATTTCATCGATATGGAGAACGCCGAGCATCGCGACGCCGTGCTCGGCGAACTCAAAAAGGCGCTCGCGCGCGATCGCACACGCTCGACAGTCAACGGGTTTTCACAGCTCGGACTCGTCGAGATGACACGCAAGCGCACGCGCGAGTCGCTC
>DATJJH010000035.1:0-7561 GCA_035492395.1 Trinickia sp.
CATCACGCTTACTTCAGCGGAACCCACTTGCCGCTTTCGGCCTTGTACACCGTGATGCCGCCGTTCTTCAGGTCGCCCTTGCCGTCGTACTGAAGATGCGGGGTGGTCACGCCCGGCATGTCGGTCTTCGCCAGCACCGGCAGGTACTTCGCCGGATCGGTCGAATTGGCTTTCTTCATTGCCGTCAGCATCGCCATCGTGCCGTCGTAGGCATACGGCGAATACGTTTCGACGTCCGTGTTGTACGCCTTCTTGTACTTATCGACGTACTGCTTGCCGCCGGGCATTTGCTCGAGCGGAACGCCGGCCAGCGTCGAGAACGAACCGTCGGCCGCGTCGCCTGCGATCTTCAGGAAGTCGGGCGTGTGAACCATTTCGCCGCCCATCAGCGGCGTCTTGATGCCGAGCGACTTCATTTGCTTGAGCATCGGCGCGGCTTGCGCGTCAGCGCCGCCGTAATAGATCAGATCCGGCTGGGCTGCCTTGAGCTTCGTCAGAATCGCCTTGAAGTCGGTCGCCTTGTCGTTCGTGAATTCGCGATCGACGATCGTGGCGCCCGCAGCCTTGGCAGCCTTCTGGAATTGATCGGCGAGACCTTGGCCGTAAGCCGTGCGGTCGTCGACGATCGCGATCTTCTTCATGCCCAGGTTCTTCACGGCGTACGTGCCGGCGACCAACCCTTGCTGCGTGTCGGACGTCATCATGCGGAACGTCGTCTTGAACCCTTGCTGCGTGTATTCGGGCGCCGTCGCCATCGCAACTTCGGGGATGCCCGCGTTCGCATAGATGCGCGAAGCCGGAATCGTCGTGCCCGAGTTGAAGTGGCCGATCATGCCCTTGATGCCGTCGTCGACGAGCTTTTGCGCCACGGTCGTGCCCGTGCGCGGGTCGGCCTGGTCGTCGGCCGAATCGAGCACGAACTCGACTTGCTTGCCGCCGATCACGGGCTTGGTCGCGTTCATGTCGGCGATCGCGAGCTTCACGCCGTTTTGGAAATCGGTGCCGTAGTGCGCTTGCGCGCCCGTCATCGGGCCGGCAAAGCCGATCTTCACTTGTTCGGCCTGTTGTGCCTGTGCGGTCCCCACCAGCGACATTGCCGCAACGAGCGTCGCGCCTGCCAGCGTTTTCATTTTGTGCTGCATAGCTTCTCCTAGATACCAAGGTAGTTGGAAACGGCTCATCGGGGTGGCCGCGCCGCTTCCGTGTTTGACGCCATCGATAAGGGTTGCTTAGCCGATCGTCATCAAATTCGCGTTGCCGCCCGCGGCAGCCGTGTTCACGCTCACCGAGCGCTCCGTCAAGAGCCGCTCGAGCGCGTAGTCTTCATCGCCGTTTTCAAGCGCGTGCGTCGAGACGCCCTGCACCGAAAGAATCGGGCCCGGACGCATCGCCACGTCCTTCACGAGCGAGAGCAATTCGTCGCTGTCGCCCTCGAACAGCACGGCGTCCACCGGCGCATCGGCGCTCTTTTGCACGTCGGCAAACGGCTTGAGCGGGGAAGGCAGCGCGGCGACGAGCGCCTCGCCGGCCGCGCCTGAAAACACGGCCCGGTTGCCCGTGGCGAGCACCGCCGCGAACTGCGCGCGCGCGCCGCTCGCCGTCGAAGGCACGCAGGATACCGTGCCTCGCGCACCCAAGGTGTAGGTGTTGCGCTCGCCCGTCGGGCCCGGCAAGACCGCCGTGGCGCCGGCCGGCATATTTGCGAGATAACCGTCGCAGCGCGCCGCGAGCGCGGGCTGCCGTTCGGCGATGAGCCAGTCGCGCAATGCGGCAAGCGCGGCGCGCGGGCTCAGGGGCTCGCCGGCCTTCGGTTGCTCGCTAGCGCCGTCGCCCACGAGCGAAGCCGCGAGCGACTTAGGCAAGCCCGAAGGACGCTTGGCCAAGAGGCGCTGCAGATAGAGCGCGCCGCCAGCCTTCGGGCCGGTGCCCGACAGCCCTTCGCCGCCAAACGGCTGCACGCCCACGACCGCACCGATCACATTGCGGTTCACGTAGATGTTGCCGACGTGAGCGCGCGAAATGACATGCGCGATGGTTTCGTCGATGCGCGTGTGAATGCCGAGCGTGAGGCCGTAGCCCGTCGCCTTGATCTGCTCGAGCAGCTTGTCGAGGCCGCTGCGGCGGTAGCGAACGACGTGAAGCACGGGGCCGAACACTTCGCGCTTGAGCTCGTCGATGCTGTCGAGTTCGATCAGCGTCGGCGGCACGAACGTGCCTTGCGCGCAGCCCTCGGGCAGCGGCATTTGCGTGATCGGACGGCCCTTCTCGCGCAGCACGGCAATGTGGTTGTCGATCGTGCGCTTCGCTTCCGCGTCGATGACGGGGCCCACATCGGCCGACAGGCGATCGGGGTTGCCAACCGCGAGTTCGTGCATCGCGCCCTTGAGCATCGTCAACGTGCGATCGGCCACATCGTCCTGCAAGCACAGCACGCGCAGCGCCGAGCAGCGCTGGCCGGCCGAATCGAAGGCCGATTGCATGACGTCGGCGACGACCTGCTCCGCGAGCGCCGACGAATCGACGATCATCGCGTTTTGCCCGCCCGTTTCCGCGATCAGCGGAATCGGTTTGCCGTCCGGATCGAGGCGTTCGGCGAGCGTCTTGTTGATGAGGCGCGCGACTTCGGTCGAGCCCGTGAACATGACGGCGCGCGTGCGCGCATCGGCAACCAGCGAGGCGCCCACCGTTTCGCCGTCGCCGGGCAGCAGCTGCACGGCGCCCGCGGGCACGCCCGCTTCGCGCAGCAGCCGCACCGCTTGCGCGGCGATCAGCGGCGTTTGCTCGGCCGGCTTGGCAAGGACCGTGTTGCCGGCCGCCAGCGCCGCGGCGACTTGGCCCATGAAGATGGCCAGCGGGAAGTTCCACGGGCTGATGCACACCACGGGGCCGAGCGGGCGGTGCGTGTCGTTCGAGAATTCGTCGCGGATCTGCGCCGAGTAATAACGCAGGAAATCGACGGCTTCGCGAATTTCGGCGATGGCGTTGGGCAGCGATTTACCCGCTTCGCGCACGATCAGGCCCATCAGCGTATGCATCTGCGCTTCGAGCAAATCGGCCGCGCGAGCAAGGCAGTCGGCACGCGCATAGACCGGCGTGGCTTGCCAGATCGGCGCGCTCGCGACGGCGAAGGTCAGCGCCGCATTGACGTCTTCGCGCGTGGCCTCGACGACGGCGCCGACGATGTCGCGGTGATCGGCCGGATTGCGAACGGCGCGTTCGCTGCGACCCGCCTCGCTCGAGGCGGGCAGCTCGCCGCTTTCGAGCATCGGAGCGGCGCGCCACGGATGATGCGCGCTCGCGAGCAGCGCCGACGACAGCGATGCAAGGCGATGCTCGTTCGAGAGATCGAGCCCCATCGAATTGGGGCGCTCGCTGCCGTACAGCTCGCGCGGCAGCGGAATCTTCGCGTGCGGCGCGCCGAGGGGCGCGATCTTCGACGCTTCGTCCACGGGATCGGCGACGAGCGCGGACACGGGCACGGTTTCATCGGCGATGCGATTGACGAACGACGTGTTCGCGCCGTTTTCGAGCAGACGCCGCACGAGATAGGCGAGCAGCGTTTCGTGCGTACCGACCGGCGCGTAGATGCGGCACGGGCGGTTGAGCTTTTCGCGGCCCGTGACTTCTTCGTACAGCGGCTCGCCCATGCCGTGGAGGCACTGGAACTCGTACTGGCCCGGGTAGTAGTTCTGGCCGGCCAGATGGTAGATCGCCGCGAGCGTGTAGGCGTTGTGCGTCGCGAACTGCGGGTAGACGGCGTCGGGCGCGCCGAGCAGCTTCTTCGCGCAGGCGAGGTAGGAGACGTCCGTGTAGACCTTGCGCGTATAGACCGGATAGCCTTCGAGGCCGTCGAGCTGCGCGCGCTTGATTTCGCTATCCCAGTACGCGCCCTTCACGAGGCGCACCATGATGCGGTGACGGCTGCGGCGAGCGAGATCGACGACGTAGTCGATGACGAACGGGCAGCGCTTCTGATAGGCCTGGACGACGAAGCCGATGCCGTTCCAGCCCGCCAGTTCCGGATCGAAGCACAGCGCTTCGAGCAGATCGAGCGAAATTTCGAGGCGGTCGGCTTCTTCCGCGTCGATGTTCAGGCCGATGTCGTAGCGGCGCGCGAGCGCGGCGAGCGAACGCACGCGCGGCAGCAATTCGGCCATCGCGCGTTCTTGCTGTGAACGCGAATAGCGCGGATGCAGCGCCGAAAGTTTGATCGAGATGCCGGGGCCTTCGTAAATGCCGCGCCCGCCGGCGGCCTTGCCGATCGCGTGAATGGCCTGCTCGTACGACGCGTAGTATCGCAGCGCGTCTTCCTCGGTCGTGGCGGCCTCGCCGAGCATGTCGTACGAGTAGCGGAACCCGCGCGCTTCGTACTTGCGGCTGTTCGCGAGGGCTTCGGAAATCGTCTCGCCCGTCACGAACTGCTCGCCCATCAAGCGCATCGCGATGTCGACCCCCTTGCGGATCAACGGCTCGCCGCCCTTGCCGATAAGGCGCGTCAATGCCGACGAAAGGCCCGCTTCGCTGTTGGTGGTCACGAGCTTGCCCGTGATCATGAGACCCCACGTGGCGGCGTTGACGAACATCGAAGGCGCGTGACCCATGTGCGACTTCCAATCGCCCTTGCTGATCTTGTCGCGGATCAGCGCATCGCGCGTGGCGCGGTCGGGAATGCGCAGCAGGGCTTCGGCCAGACACATCAGCGCGACGCCTTCCTGGCTGGAAAGCGAGAACTCGTGGATGAGGCCTTCCACGCCGCCGCCCGTGCGCTTGGCGCGCAGCGTTTCGACGAGCTTGGCCGCCAAATTGCCCACGTCCGCCCCCAGCTGCTGCGGTAGGCGAGCCTCGCCGATCAGAAACGGCACGCACTCGGGCTCGGGCCGGCGATAGGCTGCCGTGATGGCGGCGCGCAGCACCGATTGCGGTTGGACGTTTTGAGCGAAATCGAGGAACGGATGCGGCGCGCCGTCCTCCTCGTGCTCGGGAGCCGAACCGTCGCCAAGATCGGCCAGGTTCGCGGCGCCCGACAGTTCGGGCGGCAGCTGGCCGTGCTCGATCTTCTCGAGATAGGCGAAGATCGCCTGCTTGATGAGCCAATGCGGCGTGCGCTCAAGGCGCGAAGCGGCTTCTTTGAGGCGGGTGCGGAGGAGGTCGTCGACTTTGACGCCGAGGGTAGTACTGGCCATGGTTCCTTCGATCGCCGGCGGCAGACCGGCCGATGACTAAAAAGTTGGCCGAATCGTACGCCTCCCAATAAAAAGGTGCAACCGAAATTCCCGATTGGTTGCACCTGACGAAAACCCTTTGCCCTCAAGGGTTCCCGCCAAATCGCCGCAGGTCGGGCGCTGCCGGTTGCGCTCGGTATTTTCCCTGAGGTGAAACCGTTCTCACTGCCCTACGGAGGTTCCGCGGATTGCCGTTAACGCAGGTAAGCGCTCTAGCGCACCGTCAGCGCCACGAAAGGAGAGGCGAAATGGAAAAGTGGATCGTAGTCGGCGGCATTTGGACCTTGGCCGTGGTGTGCCTGACGCTGTTCGTACGCGGCGCGTCGCCGGCGCATCAACGAGCCGTTGCGCTCGCCCGTGTTCGCCAGGCTCGGCTCAGAGCCGAGGCCGCGGCGAACGATGCGCGCATGTCCGAACAGCGCGGCTAACCGGCGGGCATCGAGTCCGCCGATCGAATCCACCGCGAGGCCCATCATGATGTGTTCCAACGAAAGCCGGTCCTCCGCCCGTTCCCGACACCAGGGGCGACGCCAGCGCTCTCCCGTCGCCGCGTGTGCGCGGCCTTTGAGCTCGCCCGCGCCGAGCTACTCGAACCGATTTCGCACGCGAGCCCGCGGCGCACGCAGCCGCCTGCGATTCTGAGCGCCGGCCGCTCGTCGCTCCGCGTGCGGGATAGGGACTCAGATGTCGAGCGGATCGACCTCGACGCTCCATCGTAGGACGCCCTTAAGCATGCGCAGCGCCGGCTGCCACGCGCGCAGCGTCGCGAGCAGCGAGGCGCGCGACGCGCTCTCGACGAGCAATTGCGCTCGATGGACGTTCGCCACCTTGACGATCGTCATCGGCACGGCGTCGTAGACGGTGACGCGCTCGGCGGCCGGGATTTCCGCCAGCGCCGCGCCGGCCTGCGCAAGGAACGCCAGCGCGGCTTCGAGCGTCCGCGCCTCGGCGCGCAGCAACGCTTGATAGACGAACGGGGGCAGTTGCGCATCGCGCCGCTCCGCCAACGTCGCGTTCGCGAAGCCGACGTAATCGTGGCGCGCCAGCGCGTGGTAGAGCGCATGCCGCGGATAACGCGTTTGCACCAGCACCTCGCCCGGCAGTCCCGCCCGCCCCGCGCGCCCACTCACCTGCATGAGCTGAGCAAAAAGCCGCTCACCCGCACGAAAATCGTGCGAAAAAAGGGCGGTATCGGCGTTGAGTACGCCGACCAAGGAAACGCGGCGGAAATCGTGTCCTTTCGCGATCATCTGCGTGCCGACGAGGATGTCGACCTCGCCCGCGTGCACATTGGAGAACAACGCCTGCGCGCTGCCTTTGCGGCGCGTGCTGTCCGCGTCGATGCGCAGCACACGTGCACCCGGGACGAGTGAGGCGAGCGTTTCCTCGACACGCTGAGTGCCCCGGCCGAGCGGCGCGATGTCGATGTTCCCGCAGTCCGGACAGGCGCGCGGCACGCGCGCTTCCCAGCCGCAGTGATGGCAGCGCAGCGCGTGCTCGCCCTTGTGCAGCACGACGTAGGCGCTGCAGCGCGGGCATCCGGCCAGCCACCCGCATGCGTCGCAGGCGAGCACCGGGGCATAGCCGCGGCGGTTCAGAAAGACGAGGCTCTGCTCGCCGCGCTCGAGCCGGGCCTTCAGCGCGGCCGCGAGCGGCCCAGAAATGCCGTCGACGCTGCCGCGCCCGCGACGCCGCTCCTCCTCGAGATCGATCAGCTTGACCGTCGGCAACACGGCTTCCGCCACCGCCCGCCGTGACAACGAGAGCCGCCGATAGCGGCCCTGCTCGGCCTGCCACCAGCTTTCGAGCGACGGCGTGGCCGAACCGAGCACCACGGGAATACCGCGCTGCTTGGCGCGCCAGATCGCCAAATCGCGCGCGGAATAACGGAGCCCTTCTTGCTGTTTGTAGGCAGGCTCGTGTTCCTCATCGACGACGATCAGCGCGAGCTCGGGCAGCGACGCCAGCACGGCCAAACGCGTGCCGAGGACGATGCGCGCGCGGCCGGTGTGCGCGGCGAGCCAGCTTCGAGCGCGTTCGCCGTCGGCCATCGCGCTGTGCATCGTCACGATCGATTCGTCGCCGGACAGCGCGGCGAAGCGGGCGCGAAACGCCGCTTCGAACTGGGGCGTCAGGTTGATCTCGGGAACGAGGACCAGCGCTTGCGCGTCGGGCCGGCTGCCGAGCAGCGCTTCGAGCGCGCTCAAGTAGACCTCGGTCTTGCCGCTGCCCGTCACCCCGTGCAGCAGGAACGGCGCAAAGCCCTTCGATTCGGCGATGGCTTCGACGGCCTGCGTTTGTTCGTCCGTGAGAATGCGCCGGGCGATCGCAGGGCCGCC
>DATJJH010000036.1:0-64456 GCA_035492395.1 Trinickia sp.
AAATCCGTTGGTGGAGCGGAGGAGGATCGAACTCCCGACCTTCGCATTGCGAACGCGACGCTCTCCCAGCTGAGCTACCGCCCCAACGAAGCTGCAATTCTGGCATGGGGTTTTTGCCTTGACAAGTCCCTGCCCTAAAAACCTTCCAGCCCCAATTACTTAGCGGCGGTCGGCGCTCCGGCCAGCACCCAGCTGACCACCGTTTGGATATCCGAGTCGCTCATCCGAGGGTGGGACGGCATAGGAATAACGCCCCAAACCCCGGACCCGCCATCCCGAACCTTCTTTTCCAGCCGCCCTTGCGCCCCAGCATCGCCTTTATACTTCCCAGCGATGTCCCGAAACGCCGGCCCGACGAGCTTCCGATCGACGGTATGACATCCCAAACAGGCATTCTGCTGCGCGATGAGATACCCAGCAGGCACGGCCCCAGCGGCCGAAGCCACCCCCGCCCACCCCGCCGCAACCATCACCAGCCCAGCCCCCGCCACCGCACGCACCCACCTCATAGCGCCCATCACTTCAACGGCGTCCCACTACCGGGGTGCACTTGCGTCGAGTTACTCACCGGCGCCGGCGCTTTCTGATCCAGCGGCTGCGAAGTCACCCCGCCCATCGGCACGGCCCCCACCGTCGGCGCCGCGTCGGCCGACTGTGCCGAGCTAGGCGCGCTAGCCGCCTGAGCCGCCGCGGGCGCCATCGCCTGCGCATCCTCGGGCTTGATGTACTGAAACACCTTCACGACACTCTTCACACCGGGCACATTCGCCGCCACGGCTGCACCCAGATCCCCCTCTTGCTGCGTCACGAGCCCCATCAAATAGATGTTGCCGTTCTCGCCCACCACCTTGAAGTCGTTCGCCGAAATGCCCTTCTCGGCAATCAGCATCGTCTTCACGCGCGTAACGAGGTACGAATCGTTCGCTCGGTCGGAAAACTCCGTCTTCGGCCCGATGACGAGTTCATTAACGATCGCCTCGACATTCCCCACGCCGCGCGTAATCTCTTCAGCACGCTGCTTGGCCGCCGCCGTCGGCACCTCGCCCGTCAGCAGCGCACGCCGGTTGAACACCGTCACGTCCACATGCGTGGAGTCGCCCAGTTCGTTGGCGATCTGCGAGTACGCCTTCACCTGGATCTCGCGATCCTCGGTTTGCGTGCCGAGCGTGCGGCGATCGGTCGCCATCAACGCGCTACCGCCCGCCGCACCGGCCACCGCCAGCACACACCCTTGCAACGACGCCACCAATGCCGCCGCCGTCGCTGCCGTCAGCGTGCTCCGCACCAGCGTCTTCATGACGCGATCTGCCCTCATCAACGAACTCCCCTTCGAAGTCAATCTTCGCCGAGCAACATGGCATCGATGCCGTCGCACAGGCAGTGAATAGCCAACAAGTGCACTTCATGAATACGCGCCGCCCGCTGCGACGGCACGCAAATTTGGATGTCGGTGTCGGCCAGCGCTTCGCTCACCTTGCCGCCATCGCCGCCCGTCAACGCAATCACGAACATCTCGCGCTCGTGCGCCTCCGCAATGGCTTGGAGCAAATTGGGCTCGTCGCCGCCAGACGCAATCACGAGCAGCACGTCGCCGGCATGGCCCAGCGCGCGAATCTGCTTCGCGTAGATGGAATCGAATGCGCCACCGGCGCTCAGCGCCGTCAGCACGGCGGAATCGGCCGTCAGCGCGATCGCCGGCAGGCTCGGGCGCTCGCGCTCGAAGCGCGCGATCAGCTGGGCGGCGAAGCGCTGCGCGTCGGCCGCGCCCGCGCCGTTGCCGCACGCGAACACTCGGCTGCCGTTCGCGACCGCGCCGAACATCGTGTCGATGGCCGCGGCAATCGGCATCGATAGCGCGTCGAGCGCCTCGAGCTTCAGGGCGGCGCTTTCGCGAAAATGCTGTTGAATTCGTTCGACTGACATCGGTTCTCTATTCTGCCGGCCGCGTCGATACGCGGCCGTTTCTCGTCAGCGAGCAAGTTTACCGTACTCACCCCGCCCTTCCCGCCTTTTAACTGCCATCCTCGCGAAAGGCGTCCCGCAGCCAGACGAGCCGCCGCCCTTCGAACACGACGGCATCGAAGCGGCACGGCCCAGCGTCCCCGCCACGCCTGGCCAAAAAATACCGTGCGGCCAAGAGAATGCGCTGCCGTTTGTGAACGCCGATGCTCGCCGCCGCCCCACCGTAGCGGGAGCCCGCCCGGGCGCGCACTTCGATGAACACCATCGAGCCGTCCCGATCCCGCATGACGAGGTCGATCTCCCCGCCCCGGCACGTGACGTTGCGCGCCAAGAGGCGCAACCGCTGCCGTCGCAGGAAATCGAGCGCCAACGCCTCGAATTCGGCTCCGATGCGTTTCGACCCACCCCAGCCGGAAAAGTTGTCCCGGTCTTCGGCGCCGCCCTCGTTGGCGTGCCCCGGCGTTCGCCCGCGCGCCGGCTTTCCCCGCCGCGCGTGGCACAATGACGGCCTTCCTTCGCTCGTCCGCGTTTCTCGCTTCATGTCCGACCTCCTCGATCTCGCGCAGCGGCAGCAATACCCTTCCGCCACGCTCTATGTCATAGCAACGCCGATCGGCAATGCCGCCGATATCACCCTGCGCGCGCTGCACGTACTCGGTCTCGTCGATCGCGTCGCGGCCGAAGACACGCGCAATACGGGGCAATTGCTCGGGCTCTACGGCATCTCGAAGCCGCTCCTGGCCGTGCACGAGCACAACGAGCGCGAAGCCGCGGCCCGCATCGTCGAATGCCTGCGCGCGGGCGAACGTGTGGCTTACGTGTCCGACGCCGGCACACCCGGCGTCTCGGATCCAGGCGCCAAGCTCGTCGACGCCATACGCGAAGCCGGCTTCGCCGTCGTGCCACTGCCCGGCGCCAGCGCCGTAACGACGGCCGTATCCGCCGCCGGCGACTTCGTCGGCACGTTCTCGTTCCTCGGCTTCATGCCGACGAAGGCAAAACAGCGCGCGGCCTACCTGCAGCCGCTCGTAGCGCACCCGCATGCGATGGTCTTCTATGAAGCGCCCCATCGGATCGTCGAAACCGTGCAAGCGCTGGCCGATTCGCTCGGCGGCGACCGGCAACTGCTCATTGCACGCGAATTGACGAAATTACATGAGGAGATTCATCGATGCACCCTAGCCGAAGGGCCAACATGGCTAGCGGCCGATGCAAACCGGCAACGCGGAGAGTTCGTGCTCGTCGTTCAGGGTGCGCACGCCAAGCAAGAGGAAGACGAGACGGCGCATGACGCGCTGCTCGAGTTGCTGCTCGAAGAAGTGTCGGTCCGTACGGCGGCGCGGCTCGCGGCGTCGATCACGGGAGCGTCGCGCAACGTGCTCTATTCGCGGGCGTTGGAGTTGTCGAAGCGCGAGCGTTGAAGGGTGGCCGTCGTCACATCATCGTTTAGTTCGTAGTCCTGAATAGCCTCACCTTTACGGTGACGGAATGACCGGCGGCTAGCCGCAAATCCTTAGTACTCCTGAATAACCTCACCTGAACAAAAACAGCGCCCCTAGGGCGCTGTCTTCCATCAATCATCCCTGCTACGAACCACAGCGGAAAAACCTCAGTTATCCCCGCCCTTCGAACCATTGCTCGCCAGCATTTCGCCGCGGGCCGCACGCGCTTCTTCCTGCGACAGCCCTTCGATCTGCACGCGAGCCGTACCGGTGTGAGCCAAACCCAACACCTTCGCGGCGGCATACGACAAGTCGATGATCCGCCCGCGCACATAAGGCCCGCGATCATTGATCTTCACCACGACGGACTTGTTGTTGGACGTGTTCGTCACGCGCACATAGGCAGCGAGCGGCAGCGTCTTGTGCGCGGCCGTCATCGCGTTCATGTCGTAACGCTCCCCGCTGGCCGTCTTGCGGCCCACGAAGCGCCCCCCGTACCACGAGGCGCGACCGACCTGCTTGAAGTCGGACACGTCCGGCGTGTCGTCGTCGATGGGCTTCGCGCTCGAGAGCGATTTGTCCTTGCCGTTGCCGACAGGCGCCGCTACGCCCCCGAATGCGAGGGGCGCGCCTGCTGCCTGCGCCGTCGCGGGAATGTTGCTTGCGCTCCCGGTTTGGGTCGCTGTCGGCTGCACCGCACAGCCCGTGAAGGCGCCGGCGACAAAAAGCATCCCCAGCGATCGACACAATCGATGTTTCATATGACGTTTAGCCAATCTGTCGAGCCGCGGCGCACCCAGCATTTCGCATGGCGATACGGCTCGGGCAAGCGAGCACACGACGACACCCGCGCTCAAAGCGCGTGCGGCGATACGATACTCGGCTGCAGCCCAGTTCGGCTGCGTGCTGCCCGGTTGGTGTTCACGTCTGGCGGCTGTCCCCGGCAGCAACCAGACCCCACACGCCGCCATCGAACATGGCTACCACGTTCTCGCGCGCCCGCAGGCGCCAGGAACGGCGGCGTAGGCCTGCCCAACGTGACGGCCGAAGGCCGCCTCAGGCGCGCGGCGCCTGGCTGGGCAAGACGTGTGCATCGAACTTCGTCGACACGGATACGAAGCCGCAAACGCGACTTCGGACTTCAGATGACAGCGACCGGCGGGCGTAGTTCACGCAAGGGCCAGATCGCTCGTAGAGCGGCGCAGGGCTCTCCCTGCGCATAGTGCTGACGCATTGTAGCAGAAAATCACGGCAATCTGCTTGCGCCGGTCGCGGGCGTCATTGATTCGATCTATCGGCGCAACAATGGACATTGCGGATAGGCCATTCGGCCGAGCAGCGCTGCCTTGGGGCGGCTGGTACCATCCTTCTTTTCCGCGCTGTCCGAATGGAATGCGCCTCAATCGTTTCGCACTCACCGCATCGAACGCTCACCCCGAGACTCATCGAACATGAAGGTCTACGTCATCCCCGTCACGCCGTTCCAGCAGAACTGTTCGCTCGTCATCTGCGAGGCAACGCAGCGCGCGGCCATCGTCGATCCGGGCGGCGATCTCGAACTGATCGAGCGCGCGGTCGAGGAGCACGGCGCCTCCGTTGAAAAAATTCTGCTCACGCATGGCCACGTCGATCACTGCGCCGGTGCGAAGGCGATTGCCACGCACTACGGCGTACCGATCGAAGGACCGCAGGAAGACGAGCGCTTCTGGATCGATCAGTTGCCCAGCCAAAGCGTGCGGTTCGGTTTCGGCCATGCCGAAGCGTTCGAGCCCGATCGTTGGCTGCTCGACGGCGAAACCGTGCAGTTCGGCGAGGAAACGCTCGACGTCTATCACTGCCCCGGTCACACGCCCGGCCATATCGTATTCGTCAGTGCGAAGCACCGCGTGGCGTTCGTCGGCGACGTTCTATTCGCCGGTTCGATCGGCCGCACCGATTTCCCGCGCGGCAATCACGCCGATCTGATCCGCTCGATCCGCACGAAGCTCTGGCCGCTCGGCGACGACATCACATTCGTCCCCGGTCACGGCCCGACTTCGACGTTCGGCGAGGAACGCCGCACCAACCCCTATGTCGCCGACGGAGTGAACGCGTGACCGCCGAAATTTACGTCAGCACCGATATCGAAGCCGACGGCCCGATCCCCGGCCCGCACTCCATGCTCAGTTTCGCGTCGGCGGTCTACACCGAGGACAAGCAGCTGATCGGCACGTTCTCGGCAAATCTCGAAACCTTGCCCGGCGCGAAGGCACACCCGGTGCAAGAGGCTTGGTGGAAGACGCAGCCCGAGGCGTGGGCCGCCTGTCGCGCCAACTTGCGGCCGCCCGAAGAGGCGCTCGTCGCCTACGTCGAATGGGTCGAGGCGTTGCCGGGCAAACCAGTGTTCGTAGGCATGCCGGCAGGCTTCGATTTCACGTTCATGTTTTGGTACATGATGCGTTTCACGGGGCGCTGCCCATTCTCTTGGTCGGCGCTCGATATCAAGACGCTCGCCTTCGCCATGACCGGCCTGCCCTATCGCAAAAACATCAAGCCGCGCATGCCCAAGCATTGGTTTGACGATCATCCGCATACTCACGTGGCGCTCGACGATGCGATCGAGCAAGGCGCGCTCTTTTGCAACATGCTGAAGGACTTGCGCTTTATGCAGCAGGCATCGGCCACCGCCGTCGAGGCCAAAGCGCGCAGCGAGGAAGCCGACGCCAAAGGCATAGGGCAAAACGACGCCGAGAGCCCGCCAAATTAGGGAAAATCCCTCCTTCATCCGCCATTAGATTGCCTTTTATTTCTTCCGCCACTAATATCGGACGCAACGGCTGTCGCAACAGAGGCTGTCGTCAATAACGCGGAGGCGCGGATGTCACTCGATACGTTTTCTCAAAAAATCCTGCGCCTGCTTCAGCTCGATGCGCGACGCTCGGTGCAGGAAATCTCCGAGCAAGTCGGGCTATCGAGCACTCCATGCTGGCGGCGCATCAAGGACATGGAGCAGTCGGGCGTCATTCAGCGCTACACGGCGCTGCTCGACCGAGAAAAACTCGGGCTCCACGTCTGCGCGCTCGCCCATATCCATCTCACTCGGCATACGGAAGGCGGCGTCGAACAATTCGAGCGTGAGATCTCGACTTGCGCCGAAGTGACCGAGTGCTACAGCACCACAGGCGAAGCCGATTACATCCTGAAAATCGTCGCGCCCGACATCAAGGCCTACGACTCGTTCCTGCACGAGCGCATCTTCAAGATTCCCGCCGTCGCGCAGGTCCGCACGAGCGTCGTGCTGCGAGAAATCAAATTCGACACGCAGCTGCCGCTTTAACGAGACGCGGGTCGTTCGGGCCGTGCGGATCCTTCAGGTCGCCCGGGTCGCCCAGATCGTTAAGCCCGGCGGACGGCTCGAGCGACCGAACGATTCGGCTCCCTGCACCGCACACCTTCATGCATGCCCCGGCGCGCGTGCGCCGACATCGGCCGTCGACGACGAGATTTGCCGCTGAAGCGTCACGTTGCGGGCGCCGAGCTTCGTCTTGAGCGCCGCCAGGTCGATCCGGCTGATCAACTGCGCATCGTGCACTTGGTCGGCCCGCGGGTCGGCTGCCAAGGTGATCTCGACGTCTAGGCCCGAACTCAGATAGTGAACGTTCAGCCCCGCCGCCCGCACGCCGTACTTCGTCAATTCGGCATCGACGAGCGCGGCCACGGCCACACGCGTCGGCAAACGGGCTGGCGGATGCGAGACAGCGTCGTTTTCCGGGTCGACGTGAATCAAGGCGTCGAGCACGCGCTTATCGGTCATAACGCTCGCGCGCGCCGATTCGGCAATGTAGTGCCCTTCCGAAACGGAGATGAGCGGATCGACCAGGATATGAGCGTCGACGAGCGCGAGATCGCCCGTCTTGCGCGTGCGCAGTTCGTGCACGTCGCGCACGCCGGCCGTGCCCAGCAAGAGCTTACGAATGTCGGCCGTGGCCGTTTCGTCGAGGGCGCGGTCCGATAGGTCCTGCAAGGCGTCCCAGCCGAACACCCAGCCCATGCGCGCGACGAGAAAGCCGACGATCGCCGCGGCGATCGGATCGAGCAAGCGGGCGCCGAACAGGCTGCCGACGATGCCCACGGCCACCACGAGCGACGACGCGGCATCGGAACGGGCGTGCCAGGCGTTCGCGATCAGCATAGCCGAACGCACGCGCTGAGCATGACGCAGCATGTAGCGAAAGAGCCCTTCCTTGCAGACGAGCACGAGCACGGCCACCGCCAGCGCGCTCGCATGGACCGCCGGGATGTTGTCGATGTTCGCGAGCCGCGTGCCGGCGCGCCAAAGCATGCCGACACCCACCGCAACCAGCAGGCCGCCGAGGAACAGCGACGCGACCGTTTCGTAGCGGGCGTGCCCGTAGTTGTGATCGGCATCCGGCTTCTCGGCGCTCGCGCGATTGGCGATCAGCACGATGAAATCCGAGATGAGATCGGCCAGCGAATGCACGCCGTCGGCAATCAACGCCTGCGAATGCGCGAAGATCCCGATCACGATCTGCAACGTCATCAGGACAAGGTTGACCACGACGCTCGCAAAGGTGCTCTTGCGCGCGACGGCATGTTTTTCGGCGGAATCGTGTTCGGCGGGATGAGCGTGCATCGGAAACGGTAGGCGGCTTGGTAACGTGTGGCGCTTTTTCTCGATTCTACCAAGCAAGGCGCGTCCGCGCTGTGATAACTGCGCCGTTTCTTCTTTCAAATCATGAGCTTATGAGAACGCGACGTATTCTTATTTCGCGTCTCGTCCGCACCGCGCCTCTTGTATTGCACTGCCCGAGCCGCACTCGAATGTTTTCATTAGACAAATAAAAACCGCGAACCCAAGCGGGTTAGCGGTTCTCATTGATGTTCCGATCTGCAAAGTCAATGGCAATGACGGCAATGGCGCCGACGCTTAAGCGCCGACCGCCACCCGATCGCCCTATTGCCTATTACTTTTGAATCAGGAACTGATCGCGGTCTTGACCGGCGATCCAACGCGGCGGCTTGCCACGACCCGACCACGTATTGCCGCTCGCGGGGTCGCGATACTTCGGCGCCACGCCGGCACGGGGGCGACCGGCCTTCGCATTTTTGCCGCGGCCGCCGCCGAGTTCGGCCAGCGTAATGCCGTAGTCAGCCATTTTTTGTTTGATCTCGTTCAGCACTTCGGCGTATTCCTTCGCCTTCGCCTCTTCGATCTGCTTCTCCAGCTTCTCTCGTTGGGCGAGAAGTTCCTTGTAAGAAGACATACGTTCCCTTGTGGTTTCGAAAAATGGCGCCGATCTCATGCCGGGTATTGCCATCAGAATGCGTGGTGCCTCGGATATTTCGGAAGCGAGATTAGCACAAAAGGCAAGCGAACGAAAAGCCCGAAAACATCTTCATCGAAAAAGATTCTCACTGATTTGTTTCACTCATTCGTCATCGATCAGCCGGATCTCAAATTACCCAATGCAAGTGCATCTCATATTTCCAGAGCAATGGGAACGAACTGAGAACGCAACTTTCAATTCGTGAAACCGATTCGACATATTCGAGATAAAGTTTTCATGAAATGAAAGGATGACGCACCAGCGCGGTCTTTCGGGCGAGCCGATCCGTATCGCCGCCCCGGCTTATCCGGCGGGCCGGAATTCTCCCCTCGTTTTCCCTATTGGTACATGCCGGTAGCCACTATTTGGCTTGTTCGGCAACGCACTGCGCCAGCGCGCGTTCCAGTTCCGGCATTTCGCTCTTCGCCGAATCGAACGCGTGGCGGCGACGCTGACCGTCCACTTTCAAATCGGCGCCGTATCGATCGACGCCGGCCAATCGCACCTGCGCCGGCCGACCGATGTGCCGATCGAAGTAATCGATCAGCGCCGTTTCATCCTCGTCGGAGACTGGTTCCAGCGGATCGAGTTCGGCCGCGTCGAGCCATCCCATTGCACCGAATCCCCCGATGTAGCGCATACGCTCGATTTCGAGCACGCGAAAAGAAAAATCGCCGAGCGCGAGGTAGCGCTCCGCATCGGGGTGATAGCGCAAATAACGGCGAACGAGCGCCGGTTCCAGCCCACCCGGCACGAATTGCCCGAGCAGCGTCAGTCGCTCTCCGTTGAGCACATCGTCGCCGGGCGGCGTATCGACGACGAGAAAGCCGGCGCGCCGGTCGACCTCCAGATTGCGCGCGTGCTCGGCCAAACGGCTCACCAGCACGACGGGCCGGTGCCGAGCATCGAGCGCGAACGGCAGCGCCGTCGGATACGGGAAGCCAAGCGGTTCGCGGGAATGTGTCGCCAATGCGCCGATCGGCTTGCGATGCAATAAGTGCAGCGGCGCGTGCGCGGAAATATTCATCGGTCGTTTTCCTTTTGGTCTCGTGCGCTTTGGCTTGTCGGCGGGATGTAAGCGCCTCCGCTAAAATCGGCGCTTTCGCTGTTTCATTCATCGTAGCGTTTATTCGGGCGGCCGCTTAGCCGGTTTGCGCGAGTTCGCGCCCTTTTTCGAGTTTTGGCATTCGTTCCGTGACGCAAACCACTTCGTCGCAGTCGCCCATTCCCGCCGCTCACGGCAATCTCGCGCCAGCCGCGCGCGAGCGTGCGCGTTTCGCCACCATGGCGCTGTTTTTCATCGCCGGCATGGCATACGCGTCGTGGGGCGTGCATGTGCCCACGGTGCGCGACAAATTCCACCTCGACCCGGCCATGCTGTCCGTCGCGCTGTTCGTGCTGACGGGCGGTTCGATCGCGGCCACGGTCGCAAACGCAAAATGGATTGCGCGCGCCGGCACGCGGCGCGCTTGTCTCGTGGGCGGCCTCGTCATGTCGGCCAGCATGGCGCTGATTCTGCTCATGCCCACTTATGCGCTGCTCCTGCCCGTGCTCGCCGCGTTCGGCGCGGGCATGGCCACGATGGACGTCGCGATGAACGCGGAAGCCAGCGCCGTCGAACAAGCACTCGGGCGGCCCATCATGTCTTCGCTGCACGGCATGTTCAGTCTAGGCGGGATGATCGGCGCGGGCATCGGCGGCCTGGCGTTGTCGCACGGCATGGCCAGCGCCGTGCATATGCTGCTCGCGGCGCTCGTGTGCGTGGTCGTACTCGTGCTCGCGTGTCCGGCTGTGCTGCCGCATGTCCCTCACGCGGAGAGTCATCACGGCGGCGGTCGCGCCAGCCGCTGGCGCTCGCCCGTGCTATGGGCGCTCGGCGCCGTCGCGTTGATCGCCTTGATCGCCGAAGGGGCGATGTACGACTGGGCCGCCGTCTATATGCGCGATATCGTGCGCTCGACGCCGGCGTTCGCGAGCGCGGGCTACGCCGCTTTCACCGGCGCGATGGCCGCCGGGCGCTTCGCGGGCGACGTCGTGCGCGCCCGGTTCGGCGCGGTGCAACTCGTTTTTGCAAGCGGGTCGATCGCGTTCGCCGGAATGGTCGCGGCGCTCATACTGCCGTTCTCGGTCACGGCGCTGATCGGCTTTGCGATGATGGGCGTCGGCCTTGCGAACATGATGCCGGTGCTGTTCGCAGCGGCCATGCGCGTAAAGGGCATCCACGCCGCGGAAGGGCTCGCCCATGTGGCGAGCATCGCCTATGTCGGGCTGCTGTTCGGGCCCGTCCTAATCGGCGGAGTGGCGCAAGTGGCGAATCTATCGATCGGCCTGGCCGTCGTGGCGTTGTGCGCGGCGCTCGTCGCGATAGTCGGGCCACGTGTGCTCAAACGGCTAGGCATCTAACGCACGGTCCTCAAAAACAAAGAGGCGCGCACGCTCTGAACGTACGCGCCCCTTCGTCCTTTCTCCGCACTGGCCAGCCTCGCCGGCCCGCCAGTGCTTCGATCGGTCAGGCTCTAGCCGATTACATCGCCACTTCGTTCAGCAGCGACTTCTTGCCGGCCTTGTAGTTGTACAGCGAGATCACGCCGTGCTTCAGGTCGCCGTGCGAATCGAACGTCGTTTCGCCGATCACGCCCTTGTAGTCCGTCGACGGCATCGCGGCCAAGATCTTGGCCGGATCGGTCGAGTTCGCGCGCTTCATCGCGTCGACGATGATGTACACGGCGTCATACGTGAACGGCGCGTAGATCTGGATCGGCACGCCAAAACGAGCCTTGAATTTCGCTTGGAACTCTTCGCCGGCCTTGCCCATCTTCTCGAGCGAGCGACCTGCTTCCGAGCAGACGATGTTGTCGGTCGCGTCGCCGGCCAGCGTCGCGAGCTGGTCGGTACACACGCCGTCACCGGCGAGGATCTGCGCCTTGATGCCGAGCTGCTTGGCTTGCTTGGCGAACGGGCCGCCCGTGGCGTCCATGCCGCCGTACATGATGGCGTCGGGGTTTTCGCCCTTGATCTTCGTCAGAATGGCGCGGAAGTCGACCGCCTTGTCGTTCGTCGCGTCATGCGACACGACTTGCATGCCGAGCGACTTGGCCGTCTTTTCGAATTCGTTCGCCAAACCTTGACCGTAAGCCGTTGCGTCGTCGACGACCGCGACCTTCTTCAGCTTCAGCGTCTTAGCCGCGTAGTTCGCGAGAGCCGGGCCTTGCTGCGCGTCCGTCGCCACGACGCGGAAGGTCGTCTTGAAACCTTGCAGCGTGTATTGCGGGTTCGTTGCCGACGGCGAGATCTGAACGATGCCTGCATCGCTGTAGATCTTCGAAGCCGGGATCGTCGTACCGGAGTTCAAGTGGCCAACCACGGCGACGACCTTGTCGTCGACGAGCTTCTGCGCAACCTGCGTAGCCGTGCGCGGGTCAGCCGCGTCGTCTTGCGCGTCCAGTTGCAGCGTGATCTTCTGGCCGCCGATCGTCAGGCCCTTCTTGTTGATTTCCTCGACGGCGAGGCGAGCGCCGTTTTCGTTATCCTTGCCAAGGTGGGCGATTTGGCCCGTCAGCGGCGCGACGTGACCGATCTTGACGACTTCGTCTGCCACGGCGCCCGTTGCCATCGTCGCGAACATCATTGCAGCCGCGCTGATCGGCAACAGTTTTTGCATCTTGCTATTCATGTAAGTCTCCGGTTTCGGTCCCAAAAACGACGTGATCACCCTAATCCCCGCCTTCCTCTTGTCTGTGTCGAAGGGGCAATTACGCCGGATGCATCGTCATGCACTTGGTTGGGCACGCCAGCCGGCTTGTTCGTGACAAGCCACGCCTTCGTGCTGCGCGCAAGTGTAGGGCAACAAATTAAAGTTGGGGACTTTTTTGAGAAACTGGGATGACTACTAATAGCGCGCACAGCGAAAATAGCCTGATGAATTCGGGCGCCCTGCCCGGAAACGCAGCGTACATGCGGGTTTCCGAGCAGCCGCCGTGTACCGCCCACTCCACGCGACACTCCATCCAATTGTCATGAAAGCGCGTCGACTCGTTGATCGAGATCAAAAATAATCCTGAGTTCGGCATACAACCGGCATTCAGTCACGCCAAGCCCGAACCGGTAATACGACGTTCCGTAGACCGGTTATTCCACTGCGATGGATCGAGAAACCCGTTCGGAAGCCGCATGCCATTCGGCGGCGAGCGCGTCGATAAGCTCGGCGGCGCCGCAGCCCGCACGCCGGCCACGCAGGAGCGGCGCGCCTTGTCCCGCCCAGAGCGAAAGATAATCGCCGCGGTCGGCTCGCGCCGCCGCTTGACGCAGCTCTTGCGTCAACGCGTTTTGCACGGGATAGGGCGCAACGCGCTCCGGTTCGGCCTCGAGCCGGTTCATGAGCGTGTTGCGTATGCCGCGCGCATAGCGGCCCGTGATCGCACGCGTCACCGCGGTGTCCGTGTCCGTGCTGGCCGCGAGCCGCCTTCTCCAATCTTGCACGGCAGCGCTTTCGGCGCACGTAAGAAAGGCCGTGCCGAGCTGCGCGGCTTGGGCGCCCAGTGCGAGAGCGGCGGCGATGCCGCGTCCGTCCATGATGCCGCCCGCCGCCAGCACCGGAATGTCGAGCGCATCGACGAGTTGCGGAACGAGCGCCATGGTCCCGACGAGCGGGTTTCGGTCGGCGTCGATGAAGGTGCCGCGGTGTCCGCCGGCTTCACAACCTTGCGCGCACACGGCGTCGGCGCCGGCATCGCGCCAGGCCAGGCCCTCCGCCACGTGCGTCGCCGTGCCGATCACGTAGCTGCCCGCCGCCTTGAGCCGGGCGACGTCCGCCGCCTCGAGCACACCGAATGTGAAACTGACGACGGGCACGCGCAGCGCGATGACTTGATCGAGCTGGTCGCGAAACGCAGGCGCATACCGTTCGGGCGCGCGCCCCGGCGGCAGACCCAGTTCGGCGCGCAGCGGATCGATCGCGGCGAGCGCGCGGCGGACCATGGCGTCGTCGGCCGCGGCCGGGCCCAGCACGAAAAGGTTGACGCCGAACGGGCGCGAGGTCGCCGCGCGAATCTCGGCCACTTCGGCGGCGAGCTTTTCAGGCGTCATCGCCCCCGCGCCGAGGCTGCCGAGCGCGCCGGCTTTACTGGCCGCCGCGACGAGAGCCGGCGTCGTCGCGCCGACCATCGGCGCCTGGACGAGCGGAAGGCGCAAGCCGAAACGCCTGGCGAACGGGGTGGAGGCGGCGGTCGTGTTCGTGGTCATGGCTAAGCTCCGGACCCTTAGAAAACTGGGAGACGTCAATTAAATCAAGCACTTCGGATGCGACTGCGAGGCTGCGCAGGGGGCGGCGACGCTCGCGCAACGTTGGCGCACCGTCGCGGATGCGCCCACTCTACGCCCGCGCTTTGGCCACGAAAAATGAATTATCGAGATCGAATCGTTCCCATTCGATGATGGGCAAGACAGGGCTGTTCAAGCAGCGCTTTCTCATCGGTGCCAAACTGGCGGCCCTACGACTTTTCGGAAGAGGTGGCGAATGAGTGTGACCACGCGATGGATCGAGATCGATGCCGGCGGCGGCGAGCGCTACGACGGCTATCTGGCGCTGCCGCGCGCGGGCAAGGGCCCCGGCGTCATCATCGTGCAAGAGATTTTCGGCGTGAACGCGCATATTCAATCGGTGGCCGAGCAGTACGCGCTCGCGGGCTATGTCGCGCTCGCGCCCGACATCTTTTGGCGCAACGAGCGGCGCGTCGAGCTGCGCTACGAGGGCGCAGACCGCGACAAGGCCCTCGCCCTGCTCAAATCGACCGATGTCGAGAAAACCGTGGCCGATCTCGGCGCGGCGGCGGGCACGCTGCGCGCGCAGCCCGAAACGGCCGGCAAGGTGGGCGCGGTCGGTTTTTGCTTCGGCGGTCAGTTGGCTTACTTGATGGCGGCGCGCGGCAGCGTCGATGCGGCCGTTGCCTACTATGGCGGCGGGATTCAGAACAAATTGGACGAAGCGGCGAATGTGCGCGCACCGATGGCGTTCCATTACGCGGAGCACGACGGATCGATCCCGCAAACGGCGGTGGCACAGGTCAAGCAACGCTTTGCGGAACGCTCGGACGTGCAGTTCTTCGACTATCCGGGCGTCGAACACGGTTTCAATTGTTCAGACCGTGGCGCTTACAACCAGCATGCCTCGGCGCTCGCGCACGGGCGCACGCTGTCGTTCCTCGCTTCGGTGCTGTGAAGAAAATAGAGGTAGTGAAGAGGCGCGGCGGCCTGATCGGACGCCGCGCGCATTGGCTCGCGCGCCCGCCGGCAAGGGCCGCGGCGCGCCGAGCGCGATGCCTTTACGCCTTCTTCGAATAGGCGCTGCACCAGCCCTTGCCGGCAACTTGCTTGCCGCCGAACATCGGGCACGGCCCGAATGCGTCGCCCGCCTTGCCTTGGAAGAATTGGCAGTTGCTGCACTCTTGGCCAGCGGCGTACTTCGCATACTTCGCCTTGTCGACCTTGGTCGCGTCCATCTTGTAGCCAAGCGCGAGGGCGGTCGGATCGTTTTCCGCGACCTTCGGCGCATCGGCCAGGGCCTGGCGCGAACCCAGCGCGAGCGCAGAGGCGGCGCCCAGACTGGTAATCAAAAACGTGCGACGGGACGATTGCATGGGGACTCTCCTTTATATGGGCCTGCTCACCGCTGCTCTACGGCAGCAGTGGGCAAGCATAGCAACGATGTGCTTCCCGCGCATCCCGGCCGGCCAAATGTCGTGAATAAGTCCGCGCGGCCGGATCGGATTCGCTCGTCACGCTCCTGACACGCATGACGCTCGCTTCGTTCGTCAAGCTCGCCCGACGAGCTCGCACACGCGCTGCGCGATCGCAAGGGAAGCCGTGAGCCCCGGCGATTCGATGCCGAACAGGTTGACGAGGCCGCGCACGCCGTGAGCGGCCGGCCCTTGAATGACGAAATCGGCCGCGGGTTCGCCGGGCCCGGACAGCTTGGGGCGAATGCCCGCGTAGGCAGGCTGCAGCGCATCGTCCGGCAACTCGGGCCAGTATTCACGGATGGCCGCATAGAACGCATCGGCGCGGCGCGGATCGACGTCGTAGTTGATCGAATCGACCCACTCGACATCCGGGCCGAAACGCGCCTGTCCGCCTAGGTCGAGCGTCAAGTGCACGCCGAGCCCCGCTTCGTTCGGCATCGGGTAAATGAGGCGCGAGAACGGCGCACGGCCGGACACGCTGAAATAGCTGCCGCGCGCGAGGTAAAGCGGCGGCACGTGCCGCGCGTCGAGCCCTCGGATCTTGCGGGCCAGCGCATTGGCGTGCAGCCCGGCGCTGTTGATGACGCACGCGGCCGACAGCGTGGTCGGCGAGGCGCCGCCCACCGTCACCGTGAATCGCCCCGCGCGCGCCTCGACCGATTCGACCGGCGAATGAAAGGCGCACACTGCGCCGCCGCGCTCGGCGTCGCCTTGCAGCGCGAGCAGGAGCTGATGGCTGTCGACGATGCCCGTATGCGGCGAAAACACCGCCGCCTCGCAGTGCAGCGCCGGTTCGAGTTCGTGCGCGTCGGCGCCCGACAGGCGAATCAGATCGAGAACGCCGTTTTCCTTACCGCGCGTTTCGATGGCGGCCAGTTGCGGCAATTGGTTGCGAGCCGTCGCGACGAGCAGTTTGCCGCAGCGCTCGTGCGGCACGCCGCGCGCGGCGCAATATTCATAGAGCATCTCCCGGCCGCGCACACAAAGCGTCGCCTTGAGCGACCCGCGCGGATAGTAGAGGCCCGCGTGAATGACTTCGCTGTTGCGCGAACTCGTGCCCGTGCCGATCGCCTCGCTCGCCTCCAGCACGATGACCTCTCGGCCGCGCTCCGCTAGGGCGCGCGCCACCGCGAGACCGACCACGCCCGCGCCGATCACCACACATTCGATCTCATCCATGTTTGTCGCGGCGGCCCGCTCGGGGCCGCGCTTCTCCGTCCGCTTGCAACTTTGGTGGGACTGCGTCGTGAGTGCGCTCAATGCGCCCGGAACGTCTTGCCCTCGCATCGCGCGGCGCCAAGCGGCGTCGATGCATAGAGGGCATTGTACGACGCGCGGCGACGCGCTCCCCGGCTGGGTTCGGATTGCTGCGCGATCCGAAGGATTGGGCCGATGCCGCGCAATGCGTCGACCCCGCGTCAAAACCCGATCGGGCGTCGGCGGGCGCCGCGTTCGGGGCGGATGTCGTCCGCGCGCACGGCGTCGCGCCCATCCACGCGCGCCGTGCCGAACGCATGCAGAATCGCGCGCCGCATGTCGCGCGGCGACGCGCGAGACAGCGCCTCGAGCGCATCCTCTCCGAGCAGCGCCGGAAAGCGCTGCCCCCAGTTGTGCGCCCCGCGAATTTCCTCGTAGATCGTCTGCGCGATGCGGCGGGCGCCGTCGCGATCGGGCGGCGCAATCTCGTAGATGCTCATACGGCTCAAGATCGGTTCCGGTATCGCGCGCTCGTCATTAGCGGTGGCGATCCAGATGACCTGACCCGCGTTGATCGGGACTTCGGCGAATTCGTCGATGAAGGTCTGCGCCGTTTCGTGCTCGAGCAGGGCATACAGCGCGCCGAGCGGATCGTATTGCGAATCGCCGCTCGCTTTGTCGATTTCGTCGACGACCATGACGGGATTGGCATAGCTGCCATTGACCAGCGTCTCGAACACCTTGCCCGGCTTGGCGTTCTTCCACTGCGACGAAGCGCCCGACAAAACCCACCCGGCCGTCAGCGAACTCATCGCGACGTAGTGATGCGACGTGCCGAGCAGCCGGGCGAGCGCCTTGGCGAAATGGGTTTTGCCGATGCCCGGATCGCCGAGCAACAGGATCGGCATCAGTTCGAGGCGATCTTCCGTTTCGATGCACAGGGCGACCTGCCGGCGTACGTCCTCGAGGGGATCGACGAAGTTCGGCAGCGCGTCGATCAGCGAATCGATCGACGGCATGCGGTTAGGCTTCACGCAAAACCGGAGATTGCCGACCTTGAGCATTTTTTCGTAGGTCGCGCGCAGCGCCTCGTTCGCGCTTTCTCCGAGCTCGTTCAACGCCGTCTCGACCCGATCCATGTCGTAGACCTTGCTGAATGACGCCACTGCAATTTCCTGCTTCACCACGGCCGTCGTCATCGCTCACCTCGCATGCCACTGCCGAGCGCGCCCCGCCGGTCGATGGTGTCCTGCTTGCGTCCGGCCTGGGGCGGCGCATCGTTCGCTTCATCGTGGTTTCAGTGTATCGAAGCAAGTTCCATGCGAAAAGCCAGCAGCGCCGCCCTCGTGCTGCTAATAGTGGCGGATGGGCCCCGGCGCATAGCCGGGCATCGTTAGGCGTAAGATGGGCGCTTGTCGTCTCGTGCCGCGTCATTCGTCTGCGGTAAGGAGAAAGGGTTCGATGAGGCGTGTCACCCGCATCGCCGCCACGTTCGGCGGCGCAATCGTCAGCGTGATCGGCGCGTTGGCCGTGCTCGCGCTGGCGAGCGCGCTATCCGCCGGCGCCGCGGCGGCCGCCGGCAGCGACACGGCGAGCGGTGCGTCGTCCCCGATCGCACCGGCTCCGCCCGCGCCCGGCGCTTCCGGCGACGACGATACGCCGCCCTCGGTCAAATGGCAGCTCGATGTCGTGCGCGACGGCCAGACGATCGACACGTTCGAGTCCACGACCATGGTCGGCCAGGCGTTCAGCGCCACCCATCATCACCCGGTCACCCACCGCGTAGGCTGCAAGGACAACCCGGCCGGCGGCATCGATCTTGCACGCACGGTATCCGTATCGCCCGTCGCGGCCGACGTGAGCGGCGTCACGCTCGCCATCGACGCCGACGAGACGATCGAGGACGACGCCGCGCCTGCCACGCCCGAGGGCTGTAAGCTGCCGCCGCAACCGCGGCGGGTCACCGCGAGCCATCCGGGGCTGGTCGTGCCGATCGGCGAATGGGCCGCCTGGACGCTGATCGACAAAAATCCGACCCTCGTCTATCGCGTGCACGCGGGCGTCACGTCTCATTAACGATTGAAAAGAGCGGAAGCGACGCGGCATGCGAAACCCCGAAGAGCTCATAGCAGGTGCGATTCACTCCCAGAAAAAGGAGTTCGTCGCGGTCAGTTGGAATTTGCACAAAGGGCGTTCGCCGCTCGGCTTTACCGCCTGGAAGGCCATGCAGCGCTGGGTCGAATCGACGCACGCCGACGTTTATTTTCTGCAGGAAGCGATGGCGCGGCGCATGCCGGCCCCGATGCTCGCCACGAGCTTCGGCACGCCCGTGCATGAGCCGCTCGCCGATGTCTGGCAATGTCAGGCGACCGAGATCGCGCACTCGCTCGATCTCGACATCGCGCTCGGGCCGAACGTGTTCAAGCCGTCATGGCGCCATGGCAATGCGATTCTCTCCCCGCATCCGCTCGATCTGGGCGGACGCTGGGACATTTCCGCGCATCGCTTCGAGCGGCGCGGCCTGCTCGTCGCGCGCGCCGCTTTCGCTGGGCAGTCGGTGACGCTGCTGTGCGCGCATCTGGCGCTCACGCGCGCGGCGCGGTTGCGCCAGATGCACTGGATCGCCCATTGGATCGCTCGCGAGGCGCCCGACGGGCCGCTCGTGCTGGCCGGCGATTTCAACGATTGGCGCAACGATTCGGTGCCGCTTTTCAAGGAGCATGGGTTGGCCGAGGTGTCGACGCTGCTCGGGCAGCCGGTGCGCACGTTCCCCGCGTTTTCGCCTGCGCTCGCGCTCGACAAGATGTTCGTGCGCGGCCTGCGGCCGATCGCCTGCGTGCCGCCGACGCAGGAAACGGCCTGGCTTTCCGACCACCTTCCGTACATCGCCAGGCTCGAACTGGGCGACTGATCGGACGAGTTGCGCTAGATTAGCGGTTTCCCTTTTCGGTCGTCCGCTGCGATGCATTACTTGCCGATCCTGCTGCAAATCGCCGTCATCTATCTCGTCGCGGCGGCCAGCCCCGGGCCGAATTTCTTCATGGTCACGCAACTTTCGCTGGCGGGCCGCCGCGGGCTCGGCGCCGCGTCCGCGCTCGGTGTGTGCACCGCGTCCATGCTCTGGGTGACGCTTGCCATGCTCGGGTTCGCGGCGGTGCTGCAAAAGCTCGACTGGCTCTATGAGGGCGTGCGGATCGCCGGCGCGCTTTATCTCGTGTATTTCGGCCTGAAGCTGCTGCGCGCGAGCGCGCGTCCCAACCCGCCGCCGCCTGAAGCGCACGACGCCGCGCCGGCGGCCCATGACGCCGCCGCCTGGCTGCGCGCCTACCGCTCGGGCTTTGTCACCTGCGCGACGAACCCGAAGTCGTGCGCGTTCTGGACAAGCGTGTTCGCGGCCATGTTCCCCGCCCACCCGCCGCTCTGGTTTTACGGCACGGTCTTCGCAGCGATCGGCTCGCTCTCGGCCAGCTGGTATTGCGGCGTGGCGTTCCTGTTCGCGACCGAGCGCACCCAGCGCGGCTACCGCAAGCTGCGGCGGCCGATCGACGCATTATGCGGCGCGGCGCTCGTGGGCCTGGGGGCCAAGCTCGTGGCCGAGCGTTGAGTCGATTCGGCGCGCCGCGGCCGGCCCAACAGCCTCGAAAGGCCTCGTTTTCCGCGGCTGCCGCACCGCTTTGCGTGCGGTGCGGTTATATAAGCATGCCGAATTGACATAGACCTGCCTGCCACGGTAATGCTGCGGGCGCGTTAAAATACCCGACTTTCAGCGTCTTTCGACGCATCGCGACAGCCCTTCGCGCGCCCCTCGCCCCCGCCGGCCGGAGCGTTCGTGTGCCGAGCGCTTTGGTGCCCCTCTCTTCGCACTTTCATCGTAGCCATGAGCAATCTGAACTCGCAAACCGTCCTTTCCGTCCATCACTGGACCGACACGCTCTTTAGCTTCACTTGCACCCGCGATGCGTCGTTTCGTTTCGAAAACGGGCAATTCACGATGGTGGGGCTCCAAGTCGAAGGCAAGCCGCTGATCCGCGCCTACAGCATGGCCAGTGCGAATTACGAGGAAAACCTCGAATTTCTGAGCATCAAGGTGCAGGACGGCCCGCTGACCTCGCGGCTGCAGCACTTGAAGGTAGGCGACCAGGTGCTCATCGGCAAGAAGCCGACGGGCACGCTCATGTGCGACAACCTGCTGCCGGGTAAGACGCTCTGGTTGCTCTCGACCGGCACAGGGCTCGCGCCGTTCATGTCGATCATCAAGGATCCGGACGTCTACGACCGCTACGAGAAGGTCGTACTGACCCACACCTGCCGCTTCGTCGACGAGCTGGCCTACAAGGAATACATCACCGAGCACCTGCCGGCGCACGAGCACATCGGCGAAATCGTCCGCGAAAAGCTCATTTACTACCCGACCGTCACCCGCGAGACATTCCAAAATCGCGGCCGGATCACCGAACTCATCGACACGAAGAAGCTGTTCGAAGACCTGGACGTGCCGCCGTTCTCGCTCGAGAACGACCGCGTCATGCTCTGCGGCAGCCCCCACATGCTGCGCGATACGCGCGAGTTGCTCGATAGCCTCGGCTTCAAGGAAGGCAGCAACAACGAACCGGGACACTACGTGGTCGAGAAGGCCTTCGTCGGTTAAAAGGAAAGCCGCACGCGCAACGCGAGAGGCGCGAGCGCTGCTCGCGGCCGCCCCGGCGGCACGCCGGCCATCCAACGAAAACCGGAGCCCAGCGCTCCGGTTTTTGCTTTTGCGCGGCGGTTTCGGACGGCTTCGTTGTTACATTCGACCGCCTTTCTTCGCCATTTCCTCGTAGGAATTTTTCCTACAACCGAAAACGCATACCCTGTCAATCCGGGCTTGTTCAAGCGTTGTAGCGTTCATTCGGTCTGATTTTTTTCATATTTTGCGATATTATCCGCTCCAATGAAGGGTCGAATGGAAACGTTTTACCTTCGGCTCAATCGTTACCAGATGTAAATTGCGTTACGCCGGGCGTCGTCTTTTCCGACGCGCGACGTGCAAATTTGAGATGTGTCTTCGCGATGAATCAACGTCTGGCCACTTCCGCTCGGCAACATGAACCCATGGATAGGTCGATCGTCGTCCCGCTGGAGGCCGCTGTGTCGGCCACGCTCGCCGACATTCGCGAGAAAGGCAGCGCCGACCAGCGTCTGCGCGAACTCGCCGCGGAACTCGCGCAGACGCGCGAGTCGATCAAACGACATCTCGCTCGCGAACTGCACGACGGCCTGGGCGCCGAGCTGACGGCCGCGCGCTTCGCGCTGGCCAATGCTCAACACGCGCTGGCGGGAGAGGTGGACGTCGCCGCCGCGGCCGCTGCGCTCGCGCTGGCGCAGCAATCGCTCGATGCGGCCTGCGAAGCGGGACAACGGCTCGTTCAGGAGCTGCATGCGCCGAACGTGGAAGGCGGCATCGTCGCCTCGCTCGCGCAGTGGACGCGCTCTTTCGCCGAGCGCACCGGCCTCGCGACGAGCTTCGTCTGCGCCGCCGACGTCCGCCTGACGCAATTGCCGCCCGACGCCGCGCTCGCCGTGATGCGCGTGGCCCAGGAAGCGCTGAACAACGTCGCCAAGCACGCGGACGCTTCGCACGCCGACGTGCGTATTCAAACCGATGCGAAACGCCTGACGCTGATCGTCGAGGACGACGGGCGGGGGCTGCCGCCGCGCGCGCGCCGCGCCGGCGCGCCGAGTTCAGCCGCCGCACGCGGCTTCGGCTTGCCCGGCATGCGCGCGCGCTGCGAGGCGTTCGGCGGGGTCCTGCGCATTGCTTCGCGGCTGCGCGACGAATCGCCCGCTACCCCGTGGCTCGGCGCATGGCCGGCAGCGGACGCCGCCGCGGCCGCCCGATCGGGCACCACCGTGCGCGCCCACTTCCTCTGGGCCGCCATGGCGCACGAGCAAGAGGCGGCCGGCGAGCGGGGCGGCGCTCGCAACGCACGCGTGCGGCGGGCGAGGTAGCCGATGACGCTCCGGATCTTGCTTGTCGACGATCACGCCATCGTCCGCCAGGGCGTGCGCCAGTTGCTGCTCAATCACTGTGTCGCGCGGGAAGTGGTCGAGGCCGAAACCGGCGCGCAGGCGCTCGCGAGCCTGGAAGACGAGCCGTTCGACATCGTCTTGCTCGATATTTCGCTCCCCGACATGAACGGGGTGGAAGTGCTCAAGCGGATCAAGCGCCGCGCGCCGCGCTCGCCTGTCATGATGTTCTCGATGTATCGCGAGGACCAGTATGCCGTTCGCTCGCTCAAGGCCGGCGCCGCGGGCTACTTGTCGAAGACGGTCACGGCCGCGCAGATGATCGACGCGATCCGTCAGGTGGCCGCGGGCCGCAAATACGTGAGCCCCGCGCTGGCCGAGGCGCTCGCCGATTATGTTTCGTTCGACAGCGACCAATTGCCGCACGAAAAACTGTCCGATCGAGAGTATCAGACGCTTTGCATGCTCGCGTCCGGCAAACGGTTGACGGACATCGCTCATGCGCTCTCGCTCTCGGTAAAGACGGTCAGCGTCTATCGCGCCCGGCTGCTCGATAAGATGAAACTGCGCAACAACGCCGAGCTCACTTTTTACGTGATGAGCAACCGGCTCGTCGATCTCAATCCGGCCATGGCCGGGTGAAGCACTGAAGCGGGCGGTACGAACGGGCGGCGCGAATGACAACCGCCCCGTCGGCGCACCATCTTGGCGCTAAGACTTTTCTAATTCCTTTCGAACCGACGGGGCAAGCGGCCGGCATCGGCTAGAATCTAGGGTTTTTCCGTACACAGAGCCGCACCGTTTCGGTGCGCCATCTAGGAGACTCCCGCCCCATGTCCCTCTTTCGCAAGAAAAATGTCGAGCAAATGATTGCCGGCGCCGAGCGCACCGGTTTGAAAAAAGCGCTCGGCGCACTCGATCTCACGTTCCTCGGCATCGGCGCCATCATCGGCACCGGCATCTTCGTGTTGACGGGCACGGGCGCCGTGCAAGCGGGCCCCGCGCTCATGGTCGCGTTTCTGATCGCGGCGGTGGCCTGCGCGCTGTCGGGGCTCGCCTACGCGGAATTCGCCTCGACCATCCCGGTGGCGGGCTCCATCTATACCTATTCCTATGCCACGCTCGGCGAGCTCGCCGCGTGGATCATCGGCTGGGATCTGATGCTCGAATACGGGCTTGCCACGTCGGCCGTCTCGGTCGGCTGGTCGGGCTATCTGCAATCGCTGCTCGCCGGTTTCGGCATCACGCTGCCCACGGCGCTGACCGCCGCGCCGGGAGCCGTCGCGGGCGCGACGACGCTGTTCAACCTACCGGCGTTCGCCGTGACGATGGCGATCACGACGCTGCTCTCCGTGGGGGTGCGCGAGTCCACGCGCGTGAACAACGCCATGGTCGCGATCAAGGTCGCCGTCGTGCTGGCCGTCATCGCGGTGGGCGTGTTCCACGTCCAGCCCGCGAACTGGCGGCCGTTCATGCCCAACGGCTGGCACGGCGTGTTCGGCGCGGCCGCGGTCATGTTCTTCGCGTTCATCGGCTTCGATTCGGTTTCCTCGGCGGCCGAAGAGGTCAAGCACCCCAAGCGCGACCTGCCGATCGGCATCATCGCTTCGCTCGCCGTCTGCGCCGTGCTGTACGTGGCCGTGGCGGCCGTGGTCACAGGCATCGTGCCGTCGCCTCGCTTCGCCGACGTCTCGCACCCCGTCTCCTACGCACTGCAAGTGGCCGGGCAAAACTGGGTCGCGGGCTTCATCGACTTGGGCGCCGTGCTCGGCATGCTCACGGTCATTCTCGTCATGAGCTACGGCCAAACGCGCATCATTTTCGCGATGTCGCGCGACGGGTTGCTGCCGCAACGGCTCTCGCGCGTGCATCCGCGCTTCGCCACGCCGTTTACGACCACGTGGATCGTCGGCATCTTTTTCGGCCTCATCGGCGCGCTCGTGCCGTTGAACGTCCTGGCCGAACTCATCAACATCGGCACGCTCGCCGCGTTTTCGATGGTGTCGATCGCCGTGCTCGTGCTGCGCCGCACGCACCCGCATCTGCCGCGCGCGTTCCGCTGCCCCGGCGTGCCCGTCGTACCGCTAGCCGCCGTCGCCGCATGCGTGTTCCTCATGATCAACCTGCAATGGATCACCTGGGCCGCCTTTCTGACCTGGCTCGCGATCGGTCTGGTCGTCTACTTCAGCTACTCGCGCAAGCGTTCGTTGCTGGCCGTCGGCGCCCGCTGACGCAGCGCAGCGGCCTAGCGAGCAGTGCCCTCGGGTCAAGCGCGGGCCTCGCCCAAACAACGGCATCGCCGGTTTCGACCGCGATGCCGTTTTCTTTCGTGTGCCTTCCTTGGCGCCCCAACGCTTTGCACGCGCCTTGCTGCTCGCCTGCTTCATGCGGCCAGCGAACCCGGTTGCGCCGCACGGTACATAATGACAAGTACGTGGCCGTCCGCTCGCGGCCGCGGGTCTTTCCCTCTTACAGGAGAGCAACGCAATGGAATTGACGGAAAGCTACACGCTGCCCGTGTCTCCGCAGCGAGCTTGGGAAGCGCTCACAGATGCCGCGATCCTGCAGGCATCGATCCCGGGATGTGAAGATATTCAAGCCGACGGGGAAAACAGCTTCTTCCTAGCCATGAATTTGACCTCCGACGGGGTCGCGGCCCGTTTCAAGGGACGGGTCCGCTTGGCGGAGGCCGACACGCCGCAGTCGCGCACGCTCGTGTTCGAAATCGACGCACCCGGCGCGGGCGCGGTCAACGGTGGGCAACCCGGCGCGCGCTTGCGCCTTGAGGCCGACGGCGATGCTGCGTCGACGCTGCTTTATACGGCACGCTCGCAAGCGCTCCACGCAGACGGCAAGAATCCGATGCATGACGCCGTGCGCAAAGTGGCCGACGAATTTTTCAAACGTTTCGCGGCACGCCTCACGGCTCGCGATCTGACGCTGCCGGCCGATGCGCCGCAGCCTTCCGAACCGTCGCTTCAGCATGCCGCGGTGCGAGAATCGGCGCCCACGGGCAAAGGGGGGAAGTCGTGGAAAGCATGGACCTCGAGGTCCTGACGACTAGCGGGCGCTGGCTCGCCGAGAGCCATCGCGTGGTACTTGGCACCGTCGTACGCACATGGGGGTCTTCCCCGCGTCCCGAGGGGGCGATGCTCGCCATTCGCGGTGACGGGCTCGTCGTCGGGTCGGTCTCGGGCGGGTGCATCGAGGACGATCTGATCGAACGGCTGCGTCGCGGCGACATCGACCTGGCGCGGCCGAGCGTCGCACGCTACGGCATCGCCGCGGAAGAGGCGCATCGTTTCGGCTTGCCGTGCGGCGGCACGCTCGAGCTCGTGCTCGAACCGCTCGGCGCGGGCAGCGGCATCGATGCGCTGTGCGAGGCGCTCGGACAAGGCTCGCTCGTCGCGCGCACGCTGGATATGGCGACGGGAGCCGCCCACCTGTCGCCGGCCTCGGCCACCGACGGCGTGCGCTTCGACGGGGCGCGGCTCGTTACCGTGCACGGCCCGCGCTATCGCATGCTAGTGATCGGCGCCGGACAGCTCTCGAGCTATTTGGCGTCGATGGCCGTCGGCCTCGACTATCGCGTGACGGTCTGCGATCCGCGCGAGGCCTACACCGACGAGTGGCACGTGCCCGGCACGGAGATCGTGCGCATGATGCCGGACGATGCCGTGCTCGACATGAAGCTCGACCGGCGCTCGGCCGTCATCGCGCTGACGCACGATCCGAAGCTCGACGATCTCGCCTTGATGGAGGCGCTCAAGACGCCCGCCTTCTATGTCGGGGCGCTCGGATCGCGGCGCAACAATGCGGCCCGGCGCGAACGCTTGCGCGAATTCGATTTGAGCGATGAGGAGCTGGCAAGGCTGCACGGGCCCGTCGGTATCTATATCGGCAGCCGGACGCCGCCCGAGATCGCGGTTTCCATCCTCGCCGAAGTGACCGCCGCGAAAAATGGCGTTTCGCTGCCGACGATGCTGCAAGTCGAAGGCGCGAAGGCCGCGCGCGAGCAGTCGGTGTGCGGTGTGTAAACCGGTGGGGGAATCGCGGCGGCTCGGGGCTTGGAAGTGTGGACACGCGGCCGCCGCCGCGTGAAGCCACCGCGCCTGCGGTCATTCAGTTCGGCAAAAGCGGAATCGTATAGCTCGGCGTAGGTCCCGCATGGGCCGCCGTATCGACCGTATCGACCGCCCCCGACGACGCCATGCCGACCGGCGCCCCGGCCTGCTCATCGGCGACACCGCTCTCGAGCCGGTACAACCAGGCGAGCAGTTCGGCCACGGCCTGGTACAGCTCCGGCGGAATGCGCGAGTCGAGATCGACCTGCATCAGCAGCGACACCATTTCCGGGGCGCGATGGACATACAGCCCGGCTTCCTGCGCACGCTGGATGATCATCTCCGCCACGAGCCCGTAGCCTTTCGCGATCACACGCGGCGCTCGGTCGCCCCCCTTCTCGTCGTAGGCGATGGCCGCAGCGCTCTTGCGTCTTTCCCTTCGGCTCATGATCCGCTCCATTCGAACGGGTCTTCGAACAGGCGATCGATCGGCGACGGGACCGACCCGCGCGCCGCCTTCGCGTCGGTCTCACCGCTGTGCGCGCCCGCCGCGCCTTGCCCGTCGAATGGCGCCGTCCCGCGGGGCGTTTCCCGCACCTCGGCGTCGAGCGCCTCGGCGGCCGCGCGCGCATAGGCCGAGGTCGCGGACGATGCGGCGCTGCCCGCGGCGGCCGGTGCCGCGCCGCCGATCTCTCGAATCTGCAGGCCGGCGAGTTCGATCCCCGCCGCTTGCAGCCGAGCGCCGAACGCCGCGCCGCCCGACGAAAGCCGGGCCGCGCCGCCAGGGCTCGCCTGCACGCGCACGACGAGCTGATTTCCGGTCAATACCAAGTCGGCATCGACGGTGCCGAGCGTGGGCAATGCGAGCGTCACGCGCGTGCGCCAAGCCTGCTGGGGATCCTCGCCGTTGCCTTCGCCGCCGGGGCCGCGCCGCTCGCGCTCCGGTTCGATTGTCCAGTCGAGCTTCGCCCCGGGCCACACCTCGCCCGTCCAGCGAAATTGCTGCGTGGCAAGCACGTCGAGCTGTTGACGCACGAGCGGAATCGTCGCTGTGTGAATCGACGCGGCGATCGATGCGCGCACGTCCGGTTCGAGCGCGTTCGACCGTGCGCCGCCAGCCGCGCCGAAGCTCGGATCGTCGAGCGCGCCCCCGTGTGCGCCACGCCAAGCCGCGCCGTCCGCCGCCGCGTTCGGATACCCGCTCGCGGCGCCCGCGTGCTGGCCCGCGCCGAACGCGGGCAGCGAGAGCTGCGGCGGCAATTCGTGAGGCAGCCATCCGCCTCCGGCGGGAATCGGTCCGTTCGAACCCGCCCATGCGGGCGCGCCGTTCCCGCCGGCCTGTCCTTCGCCGTCGCTCCAGTCGAGGGGCAGCTGGATGGCCTCGGCCGCGAGACGTGTCTGGGGTTCGTTGGCCAGCGCGTCGGCCGGGTAGGCGCCGCTGAGCCACTGCGCCAGATGGGATTCGTAAAAAAGGCCCGATTCGTCGACGGTTTTCGCGAGCGCCTGGGCCAGCGCTTCGACCGGCATCGCCGTGGCCGCCGCGCCAAGGGCAGCCGTGCCGGCCGCGGCGCCCGTCGGGGCCGAGGCCGCCGGATTGGCGCCGTCGTGCGCGCCGGCCGCTGCCGCCGCCGTCGCATTGGCGTCAGCGGAAAACAGCCCGCCCGGCGTGTCGATCGCAGGCGGCGAATGCCAGATTGGGGCTTCGCCGATGACGGCCGGCGTCGCATCGCCGCCGAATCGCGAAATCGCGTCGAGCGTCAGCGCAACTTCGGAGAGCACGGCCTGAGCCGAGGCGGGAGGCGGCGTATCGGCGAGCGCGGCCGCGCCGTCGGCCGGAAGCGGCGTATCGACGGTCAGTCCCGTCGCGCCGGACTGGGCGGGACTCGTGCGCGAACCTGCCGCGACGCCGTCGAGCAGACTGTCGATGCGGCTGACGAGCATCGAGGCGAGAGCAGAGTCGATTCCTGTCATGCCGCGTCCTTGCGCCGTCGTTCGGGCCTGCCGTCGCTACGCGGCGCGCTTTAGCGCCGCGAGCGGGAAGAAATGGATGGGTGAGCCCGCCGCGCTCAGCGCGCGCCGAACAGTTCCTTGAGCACGTGCGCCGGGCGCCGCGCCGAAAAAAAAGCCGACAGCCGCGCGACGCTCGGATTGACGAGGTCGCGAATCGCGGCGTCGTCGGCCAAGATCTGGCGAATCAAGTCGTACTTGCGCAGCCGTTCCTGCTCGTCGAGCGAAAGGCCGGAATCGACCTCGCGCAGCGTGTCGACGAGCGTCCGGTACTCTTCCTGCAACTCCATGAGCTCGTTCCACAGCGCGTCGCGCGCCGCGGTCAGCATCCGCGATGAAACCGCGGCAATCGCTTCGTAACGAGCAAAATAGTCTGCTTTCGAATTCATCGCTGCGCGCCTGCCTGCTCCTGCTGCGCCAAAACCCGCGCGGCTTCCGCGCCGATGGCAATCCAAGCTTCCTCGAGCGTCGCGAGCAAGCCGTCCACTTCGATGAGCATCGCCTCGCTTTGGGCGACGTTCGCTTCGAGCAAGCGGCGCGACATGTACGTATACAGCGCGTCGAGCCGTTCGGCGATTTCGCCGCCGATTTCCTTGTTCAGCGATGCCTGCAAGCCGCTGACGATGATCCCGATCGCCTTGCTGATCGCCTCGCCGCGCGGGCCGATGTTGCCCTGCTGCAAATGCATGCGCGCTTGGGCGATCGCCTTGCGTGCACCTTGGTACAGCATGAGGATCAATCGATGCGGATTTGCGCCCATCACCCCTGTCTCGACGCTGACTCGCGCATACGCGCCCGCTCCAGCGTTGCCTTGGGAAAACATCGGCGCTTCTCCTTGTTGGTCGTGAATATGCGGTTTGCCGGACGCGCCGTCTGCTCCTTCGGCATCAGTGCGCTGCCCATAACGCGGTTATCGGACGGCCTTCCGCAAAGCTTTAGCCGTTCCCACCGATCGGCGCTGTCGGGGCCCGCCAGGCGGGGCTCAGATCGACATTTGCATGATGTCGTTGTAGGCGGCGACGAGTTTGTTACGAACTTGTAAGCCGAATTGCAGGCCGATGTTGGCCTTTTGCATGTCCACCATCACGTCGCCTAGCGACACATTCGGCGAACCGAGCTCGAATGCCTGCGACTCCCCGACCGCCTTGTTCTGATCGTCGCTGATCTTGTCGAGCGAACTCTTGAGCGCGGTGGCGAAGCTGCCGGCCGTCGCCGCGCCCGACTCTTGGCCGAGCGTGGCTGCCTTCGACTGGCCGGTTGCCTCGGCGGCCATTGCCTGCATCTGCTGCAGGGCCGACGTGAGCGGATTGACTGGCACGGTCATGGTCTCTCCCAAATCCAAAAAAGGGTCGATAGGCTGGGCGCCCGCGGAACGTACGGCGCACTGACCCATCACGGAGAGTGAGGATAGCAGCGGGCCACTGCGCAAACCCGTGAAACTAGGGGGGAAACTCGCTTCTATTCGACTGATTCAGTTGCGTACCGGTATGGATAATCCCAATCGTGAAAGTGTCCCGCCTGTGCCGACGAGGCTCAGCGCCTGAAGGCCCGCCGGCCGGACACCCCCGCATTCCGGAGAAACCCGACGCATGGATTCGCAGGCCAATTCTTTGATCAACCCCGACGCCCGCATGGGCCTCGCAGGCGCGCAGCCCGGCGCGGCCGCGGCAGGCGCCCTGCCAGGCGCGGGCCTTGGCGCCGCGGGAGCCGGCGGCGCCGAGGGCGGTTTCGCCCAGCGGCTGTCGTCGATCTCGCAGATGCGCGGCAACCCGCGCGCGCCGCTCATCGTCGCCGTAGCCGTCCTGGTGGCCGTCGTCACGGCGCTCGTGCTCTGGAGCCGCGCGCCGGACTATCGCGTGCTCTACACCAACCTGTCGGATCAAGACGGGGGCGCGATCATCGCCGCGCTGCAGCAAGCGAACGTGCCCTATAAGTTCTCCGACGGCGGTTCGGCCATTCTCGTGCCGTCGGACCAAGTCAACGAGACCCGTCTGCGGCTCGCCTCGCAAGGCCTGCCCAAGAGCGGTTCGGTCGGCATGGAACTGATGGACAACGAAAAGTTCGGCATCAGCCAGTTCGCCGAGCAAGTGAACTACCAGCGCGCACTGGAAGGCGAACTCGAACGCACGATCCAGTCGATCTCCGTCGTGCGCCAGGCGCGCGTGCATCTGGCCATCCCGAAGCCGTCCGTATTCGTGCGCGACCGCGAAGCGCCGACGGCGTCCGTGCTCGTGAATCTCTTTCCGGGCCGCATGCTCGACGAAGGACAAGTGTCCGCCATCACGCATATGGTGGCCTCCAGCGTGACCAACCTCCCGGTCAAGAACGTCACGATCGTCGACCAGGACGGCACGCTGCTCACCCAGCCTTCCTCGGGTAACGGCCTGGACGCCACGCAACTGAAGTACGTTCAGCAAGTCGAGCACAACACGCAGCAGCGCATCGACGCGATCCTCGCTCCGCTCTTCGGGCCGGGCAACGCGCATGCACAGGTCAGCGCCGACATCGACTTTTCTCAAATGGAACAAACGGCCGAAACGTACGGCCCGAACGGCACCCCGCAGCAAGCGGCGATTCGCAGCCGGCAAACGAGCGAAGCGACCGACATGACGCAAGGCGGCGCGTCGGGCGTGCCGGGCGCGCTGTCGAACTCGCCGCCGCAGCCGGCCTCGGCGCCGATCGTCGTCGCCAGCGGCGCGAGCGCCACGGGCGTCGCGACCACGCCGATCAGCGAGCGCAAGGACGCGACGACGAACTACGAGCTCGATAAGCGCGTGAGCCACGTCGCGCAGGCCCAAGGCGGCGTCAAGCGCCTGTCCGCCGCGGTGGTCATCAACTATCAGCGCGTCGTGGACGCCAAGGGCCACGCCACGATGCAGCCGCTCACGCCCGATAAGCTCGCGCAAGTCACGCAACTCGTGAAGGACGCGATGGGCTACGACGCCAAGCGCGGCGATTCGGTCAACATCGTCAATGCGACGTTCACGCAAGAAGCCGATCCGCTCGCGAACCTGCCGTGGTGGAAGCAGCCCCAAATCATCGCGCTGGCTATTCAAGCGGCCAAGTGGCTCGGCATCGGCATCGTCGCCCTGGTCCTCTACTTCATGATGGTCAAGCCCGCGATGCGGCGCGCCTTCCCGCCGATCGAATCGCGGGCGGGAGAGGCCGCGGGCATCGCCGGCGCCCTCGACGGCCCCGGAGAGCCCGTGCTGCTCGACGGCGGCTCGCCGACGCCGATCACGACGGCGATGGAACTCGAAGACGACATGGAGCAAAACCTCCTGGCGTTCGAGAACGAGAAGCACAAGTTCGAACGGAACCTCGATTACGCGCGGACCATCGCGCGCAAGGATCCGAAGATCGTAGCGACGGTTGTCAAGAATTGGGTGTCCGATGAGCGCTGAAGGGGTCACGAAGAGCGCGCTTCTGCTGATGTCGATCGGCGAGGAAGAAGCCGCTGAAGTATTCAAGTTTCTCGCACCGCGCGAAGTGCAGAAGATCGGCGCCGCCATGGCCTCGCTCAAGAACGTCACGCGCGAGGAAGTGGAGAACGTGCTGCAGGACTTCGTCAAGGAAGCCGAGCAGCACACGGCGATGTCGCTCGATTCGAACGACTACATCCGTTCCGTGCTGACGAAGGCGCTGGGCGAGGACAAGGCCGGCGTGCTGATCGACCGGATCCTGCAAGGCAGCGATACGAGCGGCATCGAAGGGCTCAAGTGGATGGACTCGCCCGCCGTGGCCGAGCTCATCAAGAACGAGCACCCCCAGATCATCGCGACGATCCTCGTGCATCTGGATCGAGATCAAGCCTCGGAAATCGCCGCCTGCTTCACCGACCGGCTGCGCAACGACGTGCTGCTGCGCATCGCCACGCTCGACGGCATTCAGCCGGCCGCGCTGCGCGAGCTCGACGATGTGCTCACGGGCCTGCTCTCGGGCAGCGACAACCTCAAGCGCAGCCCGATGGGCGGCATCCGCACGGCGGCCGAAATCCTGAACTTCATGCCGAGCGTGCACGAGGAGTCGATCCTCGAGAACGTGCGCCAGTACGACGCGGATCTCGCGCAAAAGATCATCGACCAGATGTTCGTGTTCGAAAACCTGCTCGATCTGGAAGACCGCGCGATTCAGCTGCTGCTCAAGGAAGTCGAGTCGGAGGCGCTCATCATCTCGCTCAAGGGCGCCCCGCCCGCGCTGCGCCAGAAGTTCCTCTCGAACATGTCGCAGCGTGCGGCCGAGCTGCTCGCGGAAGATCTCGACGCGCGCGGTCCGGTGCGCGTCTCGGAAGTGGAAACGCAACAGCGGCGCATCTTGCAGATCGTGCGCAACTTGGCCGAAAGCGGCCAGATCGTGATTGGCGGAAAGGCGGAAGATGCATATGTCTGATTCAGGCCGTTCGGACAAGAAGACCCTCTCGGCGTATCAGCGCTGGGAGATGGCTTCGTTCGATCCGCCGCCGCCGCCCGATCCCGTGCGCGAGAACAAGCTCGCTCAAGAAATCCAGCGCATTCGCGCCGCCGCGCATCAACAGGGGCTGGCGTCGGGCCACGTCGCCGGCCAGGCGATCGGCTATCAAGCCGGCTTCGACCAAGGTCATGCTCAAGGGCTCGAAAAGGGCCGCCAAGAAGCGCACGCCGAAGCCGTGCGGCTCGCGGGGCTGGCCGATGCGTTCAAGGCCGCCCTCGACGGCGCGCAAACGGAAATGGCCGAATCGCTCGTCGCGCTGGCCATCGACATTGCGCAGCAGGTCGTTCGACAGCATGTTGCGCACGATCCGGCCGCTCTGCTCGCCGCCGCTCGCGAGGTGCTCGCCGCCGAGCCTTCGCTCGCCGGCGCGCCGCAGCTGATCGTCAATCCGGCCGACCTGCCGATCGTCGAAGCCTATATGAAGGAAGAGCTCGAAACGCTCGGCTGGAACGTACGCACGGACATCGCGGTCGAGCGCGGCGGATGCCGCGCCCACGCCGCCACCGGCGAAGTGGACGCGACGATCGGTACGCGCTGGCAACGCGTCGTCGCCGCCATCGGCAAGGTGAGCCAATGGTGAACGAAGTGACCGTCCAATCGTTGCGCGCGAGCGGCCTTTCGCCGCTCGAAGTCGAACTCGCGCTCGCGTCGTTCAGCCCCGAGGCCATGCCCGAGGCCCGCCGCGCGCTCGATCCGGCGCCCACGCTCGACGACCAGACGGACACCGAAGCCGCCTTGGCCGGCCTGGGTTCGGCAAGCGGCGCCGCATCGAGCGACGACGGCCATGCGCCGGCCGACACGGGGCGCGCGAACGGTCACGACGCCCATCCGGCGCAAGCCGCCGCAGCTTCGCGCGCGGGGGCCGCCCCGGCCGCGCATGCGCCCGATCCCGCGCTCGCGCACAACCCACATTTGAACGCCTGGCGCGGCCGGTTGAACGCCCTGCGCGAACGCAGCGCGCTCGCGCGGCCGTTATCGGCCTGCGGACGCCTCACGCGCGCGGCGGGGCTCGTGCTCGAGGCGGTCGGCATGCGGCTGGCCGTCGGCGCGGAATGCCTGATCGAAATGCCGCCCGGCAGTACGCTGCCGATGGCCGAGGCCGAGGTGGTCGGCTTCGCCGGCGAACGGCTGTTTTTGATGCCCACGACAGAAGTCGCGGGCTTGCTGCCGGGCGCGCGCGTCTATCCGCGCGAAAGCGCGCCGCTCGCCGACCCGCTGGCGGGCGCCAAGCGCCTGCCGGTCGGCTGGGGCATGCTCGGTCGCGTGGTCGATTCGTCGGGCCGTCCGCTCGACGGCTTGGGGCCGCTAAACACGGGCGCCGATGCCCCGCTGTCGGCGCCCTCGATCAACCCGCTCAAGCGCGAGCCGATCCAACAGGTGCTCGACGTGGGCGTGCGCGCGATCAACGCGCTGCTCACCGTCGGGCGCGGCCAGCGCATGGGCCTGTTCGCGGGCTCGGGCGTCGGTAAATCGGTGCTGCTCGGCCAGATGGCGCGCTATACGAGCGCCGAGGTCATCGTGATCGGGCTCATCGGCGAGCGCGGCCGCGAAGTAAAGGAATTCATCGAGCAGATCCTCGGGGAAGAAGGCCTCGCGCGCTCGGTCGTCGTGGCCGCTCCGGCCGACGTCTCGCCGCTCATGCGGATGCAAGGCGCCGCCTACGCCACTTCGCTCGCCGAGTACTTCCGCGATCAGGGCAAGCATGTGCTGCTGCTCATGGATTCGCTCACGCGCTACGCAATGGCGCAGCGCGAGATCGCGCTCGCGATCGGCGAGCCGCCCGCGACGAAAGGGTATCCGCCTTCCGTCTTCGCCAAGCTGCCCGCGCTCGTCGAGCGCACGGGCAACGGCCCCGAGGGCGGCGGCTCGATCACGGCGTTCTACACCGTGCTGACCGAAGGCGACGATCAGCAGGACCCCATCGCCGACTCGGCGCGCGCGATTCTCGACGGCCATATCGTGCTGTCGCGCACGCTCGCCGAAGCCGGCCACTATCCGGCGATCGATATCGAAGCCTCGATCAGCCGGGCGATGACGGCGCTCATCGACGAGCACCATCTGGAGCGCGTGCGGCTCTTCAAGCAGATGCTCTCTCGTTATCAGCGCAATCGCGACTTGATCAACGTCGGGGCCTACTCGAGCGGACGCGACGCGCTGCTGGACCGGACAATCGCGCTGTATCCACGCATCGAAGCATTCCTGCAGCAGGGCTTTCGCGAATGTGCACCGTTCGCATCAAGCCTCACCATGCTAGGTGCGTTGTTTGAATGAGGAGTTCTGAGCGATGACGAAGCATTTTCCGATCAAGACGCTGATCGATCTCGCGCAAAACGACGTCGACGCGGCGGCCAAGCAGCTCGGCCGGGCGCAACGCGAACGCGCGGACATAGAAGCGCAGCTGGAATCGCTGGTTCGTTATCGCGACGAGTATCACGCGAATTTCTCGGCTTCGGCCCAGGCCGGCATGCCGGCGGGCAGCTGGCGCAACTTTCAGGCGTTCATCGATACGCTCGACGCGGCGATCGAGCAACAGCGGCGCCTGCTCGAGCTGGCCACCACGCGGCTCGAGGCAGCCAAGCCCGAGTGGCAGCGCCAGAAGCAGAAGCTCGGCTCGTACGAAGTCTTGCAAGCGCGCGGCGACGCGCAAGAGGCGCGCGTGATGGCGCGGCGCGAGCAGCGCGACGCCGATGAGCACGCCGCCAAGATCCTGCGCATGCGGCGCGAAAATTTGAATTGATTCGGAGCGAATCGGCGAGCGCGCGCACGATGCAGCCGCTCGACGAAGCGCCCCATTAGATTAGAGGCACAGCCATGTCGTCACTTTCGATCCTCGGAGCACTCTCGGGTTCGGCGAACCCAGGGACCGGCAGCACGGGTCTGGCCGTGAATACGCCGGCCGCGGCGCCGTTCTCGCAGACGCTCGCGCAGAGCGTGCACGCGCAGCAGCAAGCCGCGCAATCGAGCGCCCATGTGAACTCGAACTCGAACGCGAGCTCGAGCGACGCGTCGGCGGCGAACAATTCGCAGAACGCGAACGCGTCGCAGTCGTCCGCCAACGCGAACAACGCCGCGAACGGCAATACCAGTGCAAGCAACAGCGACAGCAGCTCGGATTCGAATGCCAGCGCCCAATCGGGTTCGACGAGCTCCACGGGCGGCGACGGCGCCGCCTCCTCGCAAGCCAGTACGGGCGCCAAGCACGGCGATTCGTCGTCCGACGCGCAGCAAGCCGCTCAAGCCCAAAGCGCCGCGGCGGACGCCGGCAATGCGGCCGCACAGGCCGCGGCGGCCGCGGCAGCCGCGGCCCAGCAAGCGCAGCAAGCAGCGGGCGCCGCCGGCAGCGGCGTGGGCGCCGACGCCACCGCCACGACGAGTTCGGCCACGCCGGGCAAGGTGGCCGCCGCCTCGCCCAAGACGGTGCGTGCGGCGCTCGAAGCCGCGCTGGCCGCGCAAATGGGCATGCAAGGCGGGACCGCCACGGGCGCCGCGGCCGGCGCCTCGGGCACGCAAGTGCTCGGCAACACGGGCACCGTCGCCAATGCGGGCACTCTCGGCAACGGAATGGGTTCGCTGCCGCTCGGCTATAAGGCCGTCGCCGCTCTGACGGGCGACGGCAAGAATGCGAACGCCAATGCGCAGGCCGTCGGCAGCGCGGTCGACCAGGCCGCCAAGGCCATGCCTGGGGCGACGGCATCGCCCGACGCCGCGGCGGCCGCCACGGCCCAGGCTCTCGCGGGCGGCGGCGACGCCACCGCAGCCGTCGCGACGCTCAAGGACAATGCGGAAGCCGCCCGGGCAGCGCTTGCGGCAACGCAAGCCGCCTCGGCCTCTGGCGTGGCCAGCGCCGCGGCGCAGGCGGCAGCGGCGGCGGCCTCGCCCAATGCCGCGGCGGCCGCCGCCGCCGCGCTCGCGCCGCAAGTTGGCACGCCCGATTGGGAAGACGCGCTGAGCCAGAAGGTCGTGTTCATGTCGAACGCCCATCAGCAAAGCGCCGAACTCACGCTCAACCCGCCCGATCTCGGTCCGTTGCAAGTCGTTCTGCAAGTGGCCGACAACCATGCGCACGCCCTCTTCGTTTCGCAGCACCAGCAAGTGCGCGAAGCGGTCGAAGCGGCGCTGCCGAAGCTGCGCGATGCCTTGGAGGCCGGCGGTCTCGGTCTAGGCAGCGCGAGCGTCAGCGACGGCTTCGCGCGCCAAGCGAACCAGCAGCAAGCCGGCAATCAAGGCGGCGGCTCGGGCCGCCGGGGCGGCAGCGGCAACAACGGCGGGGGCCAAGCCGGCGACATGATCGCCTCTACTGCGGCAATCGCCACCCGGCGCACCGTCGGGCTTGTGGATACGTTCGCTTAAGACCGCGCAAGCCGCAACGGATCGAGGCCTCGGGGTCGAGCGCAAGCTCGCCCCGACGCGCACGGCCGGGCGAGCCGAGCGACCGCCTAACGCGCACCTCGCCCACCTCGGCCGCGCATCGAGCAAGCATTGAGCATGCATCGCGCGCGCGGCCTTGCGTGGACTGGGCCCGCAAATTGCTCCCCATTTTTGCATGCACGGTCGTGGCGTCATCGTCTTAAACGGATGAGATGGCGTCGAATGTCCCTTCTTTTCGGCTTATCGCCGATGCCCGCTTTAGCGAACAATTCACCTTACCGCACTTACGCAAAGCATTGTCATGGCATCCACGACCGCAAATCAGCAAACCGTCGACGTTCCCGCAAAGTCGGGCAAGCTCAAACGCATGGTCCTGATCGTTTTGATCGCGCTCTTTGCCGCCGGCGTTGCCGCGGGGGGCATGTACTTCTTCCTGCTCAAGAACGGCGTGGCCAGCAGCAAGCCGGCGCCGCCGCCTCCCCCCCCGCCGCCCGTGTTCTTCGCGCTCGAGCCGATGACGGTCAATCTGCTGTCCGACGACGGTCAGCACTACCTGCGCATCGGTCTGTCGCTTAAGCTTGCCAATGAGAAGACGCAGGAAGCGCTGCAGCTGCACATGCCGGAAATTCGCAGCCGCATCTTGCTTGCCCTCTCGAACAAGCACCCGGAAGATCTGGCGACGCTCGACGGCAAGCACGCGCTCGCCGAAGAGCTGAAGACGCTGATCGAGAAGCCGACGGACGCGAGCGAGCCGCCCGTGCACGTCGAGCAAGTGCTCTTTACGGATTTCGTGGTCCAGTAGTGCGTGCCGGCCGGGCGCGCAAGCCGGGCCGACCATGCCACTAAGGCGTTTCTCTCACCAACCGCAATACAGGGACGAGCAAAGCGATGGGCCACGAAGAGTTCATGTCCCAAGAGGAAGTCGATGCACTCCTCAAGGGCGTAACCGGCGAATCCGATGCCGATACCGAGCAGCGCGACAAAGCGGGCGTACGCCCGTACAACATCGCGACGCAGGAGCGGATCGTTCGCGGCCGGATGCCCGGCCTCGAAATCATCAACGAGCGTTTCGCACGCTTGCTGCGCATCGGTATTTTCAATTTCATGCGCCGCACCGCCGAGATTTCGGTCGGTCCGGTGAAAGTGCAGAAGTACAGCGAGTTCACGCGCAACTTGCCGATTCCGACGAACCTGAACCTCGTGCACGTCAAGCCGCTGCGCGGCACGTCGCTGTTCGTGTTCGATCCGAACCTCGTGTTCTTCGTCGTCGACAATCTGTTCGGCGGCGACGGCCGGTTTCATACGCGCGTCGAAGGTCGAGACTTCACGGCCACCGAGCAGCGGATCATCAGCAAGCTGCTGCATCTTGTGTTCGACCACTACACGACGGCATGGAAAAGCGTGCGGCCGCTGCAGTTCGAATTCGTGCGCTCGGAAATGCACACGCAGTTCGCCAACGTGGCGACGCCGAACGAAATCGTCATCGTCACGCAGTTTTCGATCGAATTCGGGCCGACGGGGGGCACCCTGCACATCTGCATGCCCTACTCGATGATCGAGCCGATCCGCGACGTGCTGTCCTCGCCCATTCAAGGCGAAGCGCTCGAAGTCGACCGCCGCTGGGTCCGCGTGCTCTCCAAGCAAGTGCAGCTGGCCGAGGTCGAGCTGACGGCCGACCTGGCCCAGATACCGGTGACGTTCGAGGACATTCTGAACTTGCGCACGGGCGACGTGCTGCCGATCAACATCCCCGAGAACATCGTAGCCAAGGTCGACGGCGTGCCCGTCATGGAATGCGGCTACGGCATCTTCAATGGTCAATATGCGTTGCGCGTGCAAAAAATGATCAGCGCAGCGGAAAACACGATTAAGGAAACGGAATATGAGTGACTTGAACGCAACGCCGGGCTCGGGCACGGCCGATCTCGATGCGGCCCTGGCCGCCGCGGCTGCGGAGAGCGCCAAGCAGGCCAATTCCCCGGCCGACGACGAGACCAGCCTCGACGATTGGGCGGCCGCGCTGGCCGAACAGAATTCGAACGACACGCCGGCGCCCGCCGCCGCCGGCGTATTCCAGCCGCTGTCGAAGGTCGAGCCGACCTCGACGCGCAACGACATCGATATGATTCTGGACATCCCGGTCCAGATGACGGTCGAGCTCGGGCGCACGAAAATTGCAATCCGCAATTTGCTGCAACTTGCGCAAGGCTCCGTCGTCGAACTCGACGGGATGGCCGGCGAGCCGATGGACGTACTCGTGAACGGCTGTTTGATTGCCCAAGGCGAAGTCGTCGTCGTCAACGACAAGTTCGGCATCCGGCTGACCGACATCATTACGCCGGCCGAGCGCATTCGAAAGCTCAACCGATAACCGATAACCGATGAAATCGATCTTGCACCGTGCGCCGTCGATCCGGCGCGTGGCGGCAACTTTAGCGGGGTGGGCCGTAACGGCCGCCGCCGCAACGGTGGCGCCGGCAGCGGCCGCCGCCGACATGAACGCAGTCAACAACGCCGCGAAAATCGCCTCGGGCGTGGGGGCGGGCACGGCCGTGCCCTCGGTCGGCGTCGGCGCCGTGCTGCAGACGCTCGTCGGCCTGGCGTTCGTCATCGCGCTCGTGTTCGCCTGCGCCTGGCTCGCGCGCCGTTTCGGCCTGCAGCCCTCGGCCCGCGGTCAGCTCGTGCGCACCGTCGGCGGCGTCTCGCTGGGCGGCAAAGAGCGCGTGGCGGTCGTCGAGATCGGCGATACGTGGCTCGTCGTCGGCGCGGCGCCAGGCAATGTGCGGCTGCTCCACACGATGCCCGCGCCCACGGCCGCCCAAGGCGGCGCGTCCGGCGGCGGCAAGACCGACGCCGGAGAGGGGCCCTTGCCGGGCACGTTCGGCTCGCGCTTTCGCGCGGCGCTTGGGGACGAAGCACGCAAGCGGTTTTCTCGGCCTTCGGGCGGAGGCAAGTAAATGTCGTCCCGCTCCATTTCGCGGCTCGCACGCGCCGCGCTGCCTGCTCTTCCCTTTTTGATCTTGACGCTGTTGCCGCAGCTTTCGCTGGCGCAAACGGCGCCGGCCGGTCTGCCGGCATTCACGACGAGCCCCGGCCCGGGCGGCGGCACAACCTATTCGTTGAGCGTGCAGACGATGCTGCTGCTCACGATGCTGTCGTTCCTGCCGGCCATGGTGCTGATGATGACGAGCTTCACGCGCATCATCATCGTGCTCTCGCTGCTGCGCCAGGCGCTCGGCACCACCACCACGCCGCCGAACCAGGTGCTGGTCGGCCTGTCGCTGTTCTTGACGCTGTTCGTCATGTCGCCCGTGCTCAACAAGGCGTACAACGACGGCTACAAGCCGTTCTCCGACGGCACGATCACGATGGAAACGGCCGTGCAGCGCGGCGTGGCGCCGTTCAAGCAGTTCATGTTGAAGCAAACGCGCGAATCCGATCTCGCCTTGTTCGCGAAAATTTCGCATTCGCCGCCGTTGCAAGGCCCCGAAGACGTGCCGCTGTCGCTGCTCGTGCCGGCGTTCGTGACGAGCGAACTGAAGACGGCCTTTCAAATCGGCTTCACGATCTTCATCCCGTTTCTCATCATCGACATGGTCGTCGCAAGCGTGCTGATGTCGATGGGGATGATGATGGTGTCGCCCGTGACGATTTCCTTGCCCTTCAAGCTCATGCTGTTCGTGCTCGTCGACGGCTGGCAGTTGCTGATCGGCTCGCTCGCGCAGAGCTTCGCGTGATGAACCGAGGACCGCTTTCATGACGCCCGAATCCGTCCTAACGCTCGCGCATCGCGCGATGTACGTCGCCCTGTTGCTTACGGCGCCGCCGCTCATCGTTTCGCTCGTGGTGGGCTTGCTCGTGAGCTTTTTCCAGGCCGCCACGCAGATCAACGAAGCGACGCTCTCGTTCATCCCGAAGCTCATGGCCGTGACGATCACGCTCGTGATCGCAGGGCCTTGGATGCTCTCGATCGTGCTCGACTACATGAGGCAGATGCTGACGAGCATTCCGTCGATGGCGGGCTAGCGTCTGCCTACCTTCAACCGCTAGCCGCTAGCTGATCTATCCCCGGCCGATGTTCACCGTCACCTACGCGCAGCTGAACGCTTGGCTCACGGCCTTTCTCTGGCCGTTCACCCGCATCGCGGCGCTGATTGCGGCCGCGCCCGTGTTCGGTCATATGGCGTTGCCCGCCCGCGTGAAGATCGGGCTCGCCGCGTTCATCACGCTCATCGTCGCGCCCACGCTTCCGGCCATGCCGCAAGCAACCGTGTTCTCGGCTTCCGGCGTGTGGATCATGGCGATGCAATTTCTGATCGGCGCGGCGCTCGGGATCACGATGCAGCTCGTATTCGCCGCGGTGGAAATGGCCGGCACGCTGGTCGGCCTGCAAATGGGGCTCGGCTTCGCCACATTCTTCGATCCGAGTTCGAATGCGTCGGCGCAGATCATCGCCAGCTTTTTGAACATGATCGCCGTGCTCGCGTTTTTGGCGTTCAACGGTCACTTGCAGATGATCGCCGCGCTGATCGAGTCGTTTCAGTCGGTGCCGATCGCCGCCGCGATGTACGGGCCGCCTGGCATGCGTACGCTGGTCGAATGGGGCGGGGCAATTTTTACGGCGGGGCTGTTGCTGTCGCTGCCCGTCGTGATCGCGCTGCTCGTCGCGAATCTTTCGCTTGGCATTTTGAACCGCGCGGCGCCGCAGATCGGCGTCTTTCAAATCGGTTTTTCCGTCACGCTGATGGTCGGCATGCTGCTGCTCATGCTGATGCTGCCGAACATGATTCCTTTCTTTGCTCGGCTCGTCGAAACGGGCGTCGACCAGATGGGACGCGTGGCCGCGGGGATGCATTAGAGGACTAGAGGACTAGAGGACCCAACACTTTGGCCGCAGTCGGCTCGCGCTTCCCGCAGCGGTCACCACGCGGGCAGAGCGCCGATAGAGGTCTCTACGCTCAACGGGTCAACGTCATCGCAAGCATTGGACATACGAGCCCGCATGTGCCATGATTTCGCCGTTACCGGCGAAAGCCGGCTTGAGTCTGTCGCATGATTGGTGCGGCAGCGGCCCGGGCAAGCGATTTCAAGCTCACCCGGGCGTCAGATCCAAGCCCCCGCATTGCGGGGGCTTTTTCTTGACTACATGGCCCTTCCGTACATTCCCGCTCGCGGTGAGATCCTCATTTGCGACTTCAATACGGGCTTCCGTCAGCCCGAAATGGTCAAAAGGCGCCCGGCGATAGTCGTAACTCATAAAAGCAGTCACGGCCGCCGTCTGTGCACCGTCGTGCCGCTGTCGACCACGGCGCCGGCGCCGGTCAAGCATTGGCACTATGCGCTTTCCCACGTGCAAATTCCGGGGTGGGATCCGCAAGGCAAAACAATGTGGGCGAAGTGCGACATGCTGGCGACGGTCAGTTTCGATCGGCTGAGGAAGCCGTACAAGAAGACTCAACATAGCGGCCGCAAGTACACCGCCGTCTTCCTCTGCCCCGAGGATTTGACCAGCATTGAAGGGTGCATCAAGGCGTATCTGGGGTTGAACGGCTAGTCCGCGCACACGAAAAGTCGCCCACCGAGCGCATCGCTCGTATTCGCAAAAAAAAACGGCCGAAGCCCCGACGAAGAGACTTCGGCCTATCGCACGCCCTTTCGGGCGTGTGGCTTCGTCAACCGATGATCAGCCGCCGATGTACTGGAACAGCGACATGCCTTGAATCTTCACGAACGTCTGCTGAGCCGCCTGCAGCGCGTTTTGCGTCATTTCGAAATTGCTGATCGCCGACACCATGTCGACGCCCGTCAAGTCCGCCAGATTGCTCTTCGTCTGCAGCGAGTTCGTTTGCGTCGTCGTCTGCAGGGCTTGCAGCTCCTGCTCGCGCCCGCCGACCGACGCCTGCACCACCGTCACGTTCGTCAGCGAGTTTTGCAGCGCGGAGAGGCCTGTCGTCAGCGAATTCGCGAGCGAGGCCGTCGCGGCGGGGTTGTTGCTCGCCGGCGATTGCAATGCCGCAATGATCGAATCGATCGTCGAAAACACGCTGCTGTTTTGCGGAGCCGTCGACGGCGTGACCGAGAACGTGTCGCCCGGATTCGGCGCGCCGCCGATCGAGACCTGCATGCCCGCGCCCAGTGCGATCGGCGTGTTCGCGCTGAAAGCGGCCGCGGCCGTCGTCGTGGCGGGCACGACCGTGTTGTCGGTCACCGTGTAGGTCGGCGCGGCCGGCGTGCCGCCGAACGCGATCGTGTAGCTGTCGCCGTTCGTGGCGATGGCGGGGTTCGTGATCGACGCGCGGCCGATCGTGCCCGTGCCCGTATTCGCGGCGTTGCCCGCCGACACCGGCGAGGTGCCGATCGACGGCACCGAAAGAAAGACGGTCGAGCCGCTGTCGTTCGTCGCGACCTGGCGCGTATCGGCCACCTGCGCTTGGCGGATGCCGTCGTCGCCGTGATAGTTCACGCCGCCGCTCGTCGCGTTCGTGAACGGCTGTGTCGTCGCTTGAAAGCCCGAGAACACGTAATTGCCGGCGCCGTCGCTGGTGTTGGCGAGCGTGAGCAGCTGGTCGCGGTACCCTTGAATCGCCTTGGCGATCGATGCACGATCGGAATCGTTCAAGCTGCCGTCGCCGGCGCGCACGACTTCCGAGTTGATGCTTTGCAGCGTGTCGGTCACGCTCGAGAGCGTCTTGTCCTCGAGCGCCAGCGACGTGAGCGCCGAGTTCTGGTTGGTCGTGTACTGCGTGTACGTGGCCGACACCATCGTCAGCTGCACCGCCTGCGCGGCGCCGAGCGGGTTGTCGGCCGGCGTGGTCAGCGCCGTGCCGCTCGAGAGCTGCTGGTAGTACGTCGCCAGCTGGCTCTGCTGGTCATCCATCGTCTGGATGTTCTGGCTATAGAACTGCGAAGTCGAGATGCGCATCGCTCACCGCCTTATTGGAAGATGCCCATCAGGGTCTGGAACATCGATTCGGCCGTTTGAATGACCTTGCTGTTCGCCTGATAAGCCTGCTGATATTGCAACAAGTTCGACGCTTCTTCGTCGAGGTTGACCCCCGACACACTTTGCTGCGCCGCTGTGATTTGCGTGACGAGCGCCGATTGCGACGTGTTCGCCGCCTTGAGCTGACTTGCCGCGTTGCCGATGTTGTTGACGTAGGACGCGTACGCGGCCGTCAGCGTCGAGGTGCCGCCGTTGAGCGACGCATTCGACACGAGCTTGGACATGGCCAGCGCGTTGCGGCCGTCGAACGTGCCCGTGTTCGGGGCGATCGTGAACTTGTCGCCGTTCGCGGGCGTGCCGCTGATCGACACCGTGACGGCATTGGTGATGCCGGCCGGCACGGGCGTCGTCGTGCTGTTGATCGTGAGCGTCGCGCCTTGCGACGGGGTGTAGGGCACCGTCGTCGTCGCGGCCGTGATCGGAATCGAGGTCGGCGGCGTACCGGCGATCGTGACCGTCGTGCCGACTTGGAAACCGCTCAGCGTACCGGTGGCCGAGTTGTAGGTCAGCGTCGTCGTACCCGAGATCTGGTAGCCGGAGGCCACCGAACCCTGCGTGATCGCGCCGGTGCCCGTGTTCGAGCTGGGCGCCGACGCGAGCACGGGCCCGGAAGCGGCGATCGCCGAGGGATTGGACGTCGCGAGCTTGAACGTGTTGAGCGCGCCGCGCGTGGGCTGGATCGTGAACGAATCGCCGGCATTCATCGAGCCCGACGTGATGTTCAGCAACAGCCCGCCGATGGGGGTCGTGCCGTTCGGCGGCGTGGCCGAGGTCCCGACGACGGAGCCCGTCGTCGTATCGGTCAACGTATAGGTACCGCTGGCGAACGACAGCGCGTAGTCGTCGTTCGTCGGCTGCGCGGGGTTCGCGAAGCTTACGGACAGCGCCGCGTTGCCCGTGTTCGCCTGATTCGAGTAGACGGTGGGCGAGCCGACGCTGAACAGATTGCCGCCCACGCTGCCCGACAAATCGATGCCGAGCGCGTTTTGCGCGTTGACCTGGGCCGCGAAGCTCGTCGCGACCGCGCCGAGTTGCGATTCGGCCGGATCCAGCGTCTGGGTGACGAATTGCAGCAAGCCGCTGACCGTGCCGCCCGAGAACGCGGACGCCGGCAGGTATTGCACCGGCGGCGGCGTGGTCGCGCCCGCCAGGCCGTTGTAGGTCACGGCAAGCTCGCTCGGATCGCCTTGCGATACGGCGGTGCCGAGCTTGAAGTTTTGGTTGGCGACGACGAGCGGTTGGCCGTTGCCGATGAACACGCTGTAGCCGCTCGAGTTCTGCACGACGGACACGCCGACGAGCTGCGACAACTGCGAAACGGCCTGGTCGCGCTGATCGAGCAATTGGTTCGGCGGCTGACCTTGGGCCGACGCGGCGGCGATCTGTTTGTTCAGGTCGGCGATTTGCGACGAGTAGGTGTTGATCGATGCAACGGCCGTCTGCAGCTGCTGATTCACGCTCGTGCGAAGCTGGTCGTACTGCTCGCCGGCGGCGTTCAACTGCGTCGCGAGCGTTTGCGCGGCGCTAAGCGCGGTCTGGCGGGTCGGCACGCTGTTCGCGTTGTTCGACACGTTCTGCAGACCGGTGAAGTAGGCCGTGATCGCCGATGAAATGCCGGCAGTAGGGCTGCCGACGAGGTTGCTCAGCTGCGAGGCCATCGAGTAATTGGCCGACAAGGCGCTGTTCGCCGCGTTGGCGTTGTTCAGCTGCGTGCTCAGATACTGGCTGTAGTTGCGGCGTACCGTGACCGTATCGACGCCCGAGCCGAGATAGCCCGAGCCCGTGTACTGGCCGCTCGCTTCCGCGTAGACGGGGTTCTCGACCGTATAGCCGGGCGTCGACGCGTTGCTGATGTTCTGGCTCGTCGTCTGCAGGCCCCATTGGGCGGCGTTCAGCCCGGACAAGCCGATCGTGAAAATATCGTTGGACATGCGTCTTCCTGAAGGGCGGAGGCCAGGGGGCAGTCCGCCGCGTTGAGGGAACACATGTATAACGGCCGCGCGCGCGAAAATTTAAGGGGGCCGAATGTATCGGCGCCCGGTTTTTTTTAGGCTTTGACGAGCGAGCGCCGGCGCATTTCGAGCTGGGTGATCAAGCGCTGTAGCGTGTTCTCGGCGCTGCCCGGCAGCGACACGAAACGCATGCCGAGCTGGAAGCGGCGGCCGCCGTTCGGCAAGTCAGTCGCCCGCATCGAGACGAGCTCGAGATCGAGCAGCAGCATGCCGTGCCCGTTCAGGTGGACTTCGACATCCGAGAGCATGACGCCCATCGGCAGTTCGGCGACGCGCTCGTCCGTCGTCCGCAGCCCGATCCCGCCCAGCGAAAGGTCATGCACCTCGAACCGGAACGTGTCCCCGTCGGGCAAACGGCCGCGGCAGAAATAGGGATCGAGCACGGGAGCATCGACGCGGAAGTACTCGCGGCGCTGCACGTAGAACAGCACATCGGGGAACGGCGCTTCGAAGGCCGGCAGGCCCTCGAACTTCGTTTCGGTGGGGGTGACGGTGGAAAACTCGACGCGCACGCCCTCGGGAGAAGCGCGGAACGTGCAGAACGCCGAAGCGAGCACACCTTTGTTCTGCTCGGGCAGCGCGCCCCAATCGAAGGAGAACGTACGCTCGCGCACGTCGACATCGAGAATCTTCGTGACCAGCTGCCCGTTCTTGTACTGAACGGTCAGGAAATCGCCACGATTGGCCAGATTGCGGAGTTGAACGCCGATTTCGAGGGGATTGCGGCGGCCGAAATCATGAAAACTTTCGGCGGCATCCTCCGTCGGGCCATTCGACTGATTGGTATCCATGGGCTCGGGTATGCGTACTTGCGCAAGCGCGCTACACGCGCCGACGCCAAAGCTTTCGGATGCATTTCAGCAATCCGAACAGGTCTTGTCTGATTAGCGGCAGCGGACGTGCAAAGTTTAGAGGTATTCTCGAAATATTTTTTAGGGATTCGAGGGAATGCTCGGTTGTCCACCCCTGCGGACAACCGTCGTTTCGCACTTTTTTACGAGGCCGGTGCGCCATTATAGTGCGCCCGAAGGGCGGGCCGCTTGGCGTGGATGGGATGGGTTGAGCGAACGGATCGGCGCTGCGATGCTTCTTGAAAGCTCAAGATGCGAACGCGACTTTCTACCTTCCGGGTCGAAAAGGGCAAGCTCGAGCCGGGAACGGTCCGCATCGAGGGGTAGCCTCATCGGGCGCCCCGCGTGGCCGGGCTTCGCGCGCGAGACCCCCTCGATATGGGCGTCGACGGGCGATAGAAAGCCCAAGACCGCCGTCCAGCTGGACGAGCTATCGACGGCGAGCCCGCAACTACCATCGGGACCGGCTCAACAGCACCACGTAGACAGGCGGGTCAAGAAAGAAGCGCCAATCGCGCGGCGCGCATGTTGCCGAACTCGATTGCGTTCCGTATAAATACTTCTTCCATCTCTCGGTTCAGCTTCTTCTGAAACCGATCGGCCCGCGCGGGCGTTTGAATTGTTCCCATATCGTCTTAACTCTGCCGCCCTATGTATTGACCGTTCTCGCCAATCCACTTCCACATGACGCGAGCCTCGTCCTCTTTCGAGTACGTTCTAAGACGCATCATCGGCTGGCCTTGCTCCGCAAAGAGGGGCATAAGCGCAGGGGTGCCCGGATAGTAGATTTCGTCATAGCCTTCGATATCCTTGGGCACGATCGGCAACCACACGCCTGTCTTCGGGCAGATCTCGCGCGGCTTGCAGTAGAGCGGCTTGGGCTCCACCACCGGGTTGTAGCCCAGCCTGGCGATCACATCGTCTTCGGGTTCGGGGATCGGCTCGGGCGGCACGATCTGTAGGTACCAGACCACGTCGTCATTCCAACGCGTGGTCTCGGGGCCGGGCATGGGATCGCCGTGTTCCACACGCTGGCGTTGCTTGAGCTGTGGCGAGTACCAATCGCCGCTCTCGGGACAGGTCGTGCCGGCGCGGGCGAGCCGGGAGCGTATGCCCAATACGGCAAGCTGCTCCGGCGCGAAGTAATCGGATTCTTCTTCTGGAATGCCGCCGCTTGTATATCGGGTGTCTTTCCAGATCAAGCGCCAGCGAACGTCTTCTAGGGTGTCGGTGCCTTCGAGTTGATATTGGCTCGCGGTGTCGCCGGCGAGAAAGTAGTTGGGGCAACGAACGCCTACATTAGGATCGAGTGACCAGGGCTCCCAGATTCCTGTTATCGGGATCGTTTGACCGCTCCATATCTGGCCTTCGCTTTCTTCGTTGCGTGGTGGGCAGGGGGGTACTTTTGCAGGGAATACGATCGGCGGGACATAGTTGGACGGAAGATCATCGAAAAAGATGCTCTCGTAGGTCCAACGCATGACTGCGCGTTTGTTGCGTCGCTCGCTCATATAGAGCGTCGCCGTTGTGTTGACGGTGGTCATTGCTACGGATATTAATGAGCCGGACAATGCGGCTTTACCGAATACGTCGATCGACTCCGTCTCATCCCTTCGATAGCCGAGCTTGTAGAACAGCCCCTTCGGATCGTCCGCGCCTAGCTCTTCATATCGACGCCCCCAGATATAGCTGCTGAACTCGACCGCCTCGCGCAGCATCGCAAATGCCTCTGGCCGACGCATAGGATCGGTCAGCAGCGGCCGCGCGTATTCCATCGGCTGCAGGAAACGCAGGAACCGCACTAGGTCACAGCTATAGTCGATGTCGACCTCTGGTCGCGCGATTTCACGCTCGAAATCGCGCAGGAACTCCGCGTATAGATCAATCGCCCGACGTAGCAGCGTCGCGCTCGTGTACTTCTTCAACAGGTAGAACGCGCGGTCGCGTGCCGCGTCGTCGTTGCGCCCCGCCATATAGGTAAAGACTGGCATCCCGGCTCCCTTCAGCGTTGCAATTCGGCGTCGCTGCGATCCGGCGCCGTATGACTTATCGCCGCCGGTGCGCGGGTGGTGTAGCCCTGCGGCACGGTCTTCGGCGCGAGCTCATGCTCGCCCAGCGGGCGTACCGCCGCCCGTTCGGATGGCGCGAATATCACATCGTTCCAATTCGTCGGTTGGTGTTCCAAGCGTTTCACATAGTCTTCCAGCACCTTGTTGTGGGGATGATCGAAATCGATGATGAGTTGCGTTTCGCCGCCCTCGAGATATCGGCCTAACCCCTCGTCGTACTGGCTCGATACCTGTCCGCGCCATACCCGCAGCCCCTCCCAGTCCTCCGGTACCGTCACACCAGTGGCCTTCAACTCATCGGCCGTCGGTATCCGATCCAGCGTGATATAGGCGCCGTTGTGGTTCCAATCCATCTTGACCGCCCATTTCTCGCGCCACTCTCGGCCATTCTCCGCCATGCGCGGCAGCCAATTCTTCGAACGCTTGGTGGCCTCCGAGACGGTACCGGTCAGCTTGTGGCCTGAGCTAGTCTCGCGCGTCGTAGAGTCCAGAACGCGCGCGAGCGTGTAGTCCCCCGGCCGCAGCGTTTCGGCCGCGATCGGCGCTTCGCGACTGAACGAGGCGATGACTGTATAAATGTCCTTGCCCGTATTTTTGTCGGTGGTGATATGCGGCTTTTCGCTCAAATCCGGCCACCCCTCGACATGCCGATAATCAGTGCGCTTCGCAGCCGGATGCAGCGCCTGCTGACCTTCGCACGCCGCAACCGCTAACCGCCCCTCCGCTTCGCGCGTGCGCACCGTCCCCGCGCCGACCGTAATCTCCGACCAGGTACCCTCGACCAAATGCGCCCGCACTCGCGCGAGGCAGTCGTTCAAATCCTTCAACGCCTGCGGCACCATCCGGCTACCCAGTAGCTGAACCTTCTGCAGCTTCGGCGGCAACGCCGCCAGATACGCGCGCACGTGTTGAGGCAGCGCGCGATCCATGTTTCGCACGATCCACTGACTGGCGCGCAGTACTCGATCAACCGCTTCATTCAGCGCAGCGGCCACCTCTGGCTGATAGCGCGTGAAATCGAGCTGTTTTAACCACGCATACGCGTTCCCGCGGCCCAAGCGGTTCAGCAGCATCACCATCTCGGCCGCCAGCTTTTCCAGATCCTCGCCCTTATAGAGCGCACGAATCGCCAGCCTGCCCACGCCCTTGAGCACCCCGCCCAGCACCGGCACCACCGCCAGCAAGCACAGCACGAGTTTGATCCACTCCCAGCGGTCCTCGGCTTTGCTTGGGTCATCGCTCATCCGCAGGCAGATCGCGATCACATCGCGCGCGGCCGTCCCCTCGCCCAGCAGCGGGAACATGCTCAAAATCGCGTCGAACACGATCTGCCCAGTCGTTTGCTTTTGTGCGAACTCGCCGGCCAATGCGCCGCCCGTCCATTTCGTCGCGCTCACCGCGCGCTCCCAAATCAGCGCGCCCACTTCAATCGCGCCAATTCTGTTTTCCGCAGGATTCAGATTCGTGATTTCGCTCATAGGGCCCGTTTCCTGTTCTTGTTGGCCGAAGCCTCGAAGTCGTACTCGCTCCATTTCGCGGCATGCATGGGACCGGCGTCTTCCACTTTCGCTTCCCAGTCGCGCTCGTCCGCCCCGAACCGTATGAGCCCATTGCCATCGGGCGCGTGCGTCAGATCGGCATGTCCGGCAGCGTCGAGTAGCGCGCTGTACTGGCTGCCGTCGTCGTAGTCGATATCGAACCGAGCGCCTTGTACAGGCTCGTTGTCGTGATAGGCACGCGTCAGCCCGCGTGTGTCATCCATCGAGACGAAACCCGGCAGCTTCAGCGGTTCCGCCTGTGGCCCGAAAGACTGAAGATCCCCCGCGTGCAGATGGCACTTACCGCTTGTCAGCACCTCAAATCCGTTGGGACCGAGCCTCGCGGTCGTGTTGTTGACTTTCAGTTCGATGTTCTTCGCGGCGCTCAACCGGATGCTGTCGGACGTGCTGATCAACTCGAGGACTTGCTTAGCGATGATCTCAACGTCGTTCTGCTGAGCTTGGATCTTGACCTTCCCTGTGCCGGCGATCAGCGACAGGCTCTTCTTCGCAAACAGCGAAAAGGTCTCCCGCACGCTCGCAAAGACGGATCGGCCGGCAGCAATCGCCATATGGCCGACGCTGGTGAGCGCAATATGGTCGCCTGCCGCAACATGCATGCTGCGAGCCGCCGTCATCGCCATGCCATCGGCACTGGCAAGGACCATATCGGCGCTCGAGAATTCGGGAAATGGCTGATTGGGCGTGGCGGCCCCGCCGCGAATGGCGTCGTTCTGCTTCTTGATCGTGCGAGCGACCTCGCTTTGGTCCGCCTGCCGCTGCTGCGCTCCGTGATGCTGCGCGAGATCCGCAAGGCTTTCTTGAACGTCGCGCGCCTGAGTCAATCGCGCCACCGCCTCGCGCGCATCCTTCGCGTGGCCCGGGCCACCCGCCTGCCCGTCCGTCGTAACGAACAGGCCCTTCAACGCCCGCACCACACCCCAGTAATCGGTGCGAAGATCGAAACCCTGGCCGCGTGGGTCCGCGCGGCCCTTCTTGGGTAAGATGCGCCGAATGTTGCCCAGGCTCAGTTGCGATGTACCCGCATCGCTAGTGATCTGCGTCTGGATTTGCCCCTGCGTGTCGTCGATTGCCACATGCCCGGAATCCCCGCCTTTGAGCTCCCGTCCGCGCAAGACCGATACGGCGTGATTGTCCGGCAGGTTCAACGCCGGCTCGCGAAATGCATTGACAAGACTACCCGCGATCACGGGCAGGTCGGGATCGCCGTAGTAATGCATCACCGCTACTTCGTGGCCGATGCGCGGAATGAACGTGGCGCCCATATCCACGCCCTGCCACGGCGAAAGCACGCGCAGCCAAATGCCGCCATGCTCGTCGAGCTTGCCGTGTCGGTCCCACGCGAACTGCGCCTTCACGCGCCCGAACTTGTCGGTCCAAATCTCCTGTCCGGCAGGGCCGACCACAATCGCCTTCTCCGGCCCGCTAAGGCGCGGCTTCTCCACGCTTCGCGCGAGCCGGAACGGCTCGTTGGATGGCAACAACTCGAACTCCGCTTCGCACCGATACGCCCGCCCCGCTCCCGCACGATCGCCGACGTCCTCGATGTCGAAAGCGCATGACACCACCACGTATTCGCGATTCGCTGCCTGCTGCGGGTAGCCTGTCAGCTCGAAGGTCTGCCCAACTCTCAGCCCGCGCAGATTTCCTTTGCCGTGCGCACGCAGCCCGGCGCAACGCTGCGCCTGAAGCTGCACGCGCGCAAAATGCCGCGCCTCACGATCGATGTCGTTCGGCTCGCCCGCCACGCCTTGCGCGCCGGCAAGGGGCTGGGCGTAATCACCCCAGTCGTAGATCTCGCTGTCCGCACTGCCCGTTGCGCGCGGATTCTCTTCGGTGACCCTCGTATTCGCCCGCGGACGCGTGTAGTCGTAATCCACCACGCTCAGGCGCCCGGGCGTGAGCCGGCTCGTCACAGACAGCGCGTGGATATGCTCCTCATCGATCCGTTTGCCGTTGGGCGGCAGGTAGCGCAAGGTTTCATATGCCGGCCCGTGGCGGCGGTGGCCACCCATCGTGTCGCACAGGACGAGGCGATGAAAGCCGTTGTCATGATCGAACCACCACCAGATACCCCACTCCTCCCACAGACGTTGCAGGAATGCCCAATCCGATTCGAACGCCTGGCGCTGCACATCGCGTTTCGGATAGATGCCGCGGAAAACGCCGGCCAGACGCTTGTCGACCGTATAAGGGTAGCGAGCGAGCACTGCGTCAGTGATCTCGACGACGCTCATATCCTGAAAGATGCGACAGTCCTGCGTTAGCGTGGCGCGGTACAGCCACGGGCGCAGCTCGAGTTCGTACAGGATCGAATGGCGATCTTCGCCGGCAATGCGGACGGCCTCGACGAGGCCCGTGATCTCGCGTACGCCTGCGCCGATGTTGCCTAATCCCGCGCCGCCCGGCACGCCGGGCACAAACTCTCCCTTGCCTTCGAGTTGGATCGAGATGGTTACTTCGGTGCCGACCACCTTGTCCAGATCTAGATTCGCGGTGATGCTCGGTGAAAACGCATACGCATCGTCGGTGCGCAACGTGACGAGATATCGGCAGGCGTCGATTCGACCGATGGCTTCACTGCCTTGCACTCGTACCGGGACGAATACGGGCAGGCCATCTAGGGAATAGGTGGGAAGCGCAGCGCCGGCGATGGATAGCGTGCGCGCTTGGGCGTTTTTTAGCATTGTCGTGCGCCTCGCCTTCAGGAGCGCACGATGGTCGCGCCGCATTCGGTCTCGTCGCCGACATAGCCGACGCGCCGACCGCGATGCATGCGCTGGCCCGTGGCGATGAGCGCAAACACGCCGCCGCACTTCGGACAACGCACGCCGTGGCCGTCCAACGCCACGCCGATGCCGAGATGTTTGAGGTCGTCGGCGGCTTCAATGATTTCGCCGCCGTGATCCGTCGCATCGCCAAGGCGAGCCATGTCGCGGCCTTGCTGGTCTTTCATGAGCTAAGGGAGTATTCGACTGTTTATCGAACGGAAGACCTTAGCTCCATCTTTAAAGTAGCGATGTAGGAATAATCTTAAAATGCGATCCGCTCGGTACGGCGCGAAGGTAGAGCGCTGACGGATGGCGGGTGAGCCCCGCGAGGACTGTTCGAAGCGAGATTCAAACGTGTGCTGAATCTGGCTTATTTGAGACGATGTTTTCAGATGCGCTGCGGACTTGCCGCGGGCGTCGGTGATCGACGAATGATCACGGAATCAGAATTCGAGATCGATAGATACACCCGTGACTCGGGAGTCGCCTCGAATTAGGCTTGCGCCAAACGCGGCTTGGCCGGCCGCCTCTCGGCGGCCGGCCTTAGCGCCGTCTTTCCCTGCTTGGCCCCGTCGCGCTCGAATACGCGCCCCGTGATGACCGGTGATGGCGGATGAAGCCGCCGGACCGGTGAATCCTTAAACCATCTGCTGCATGATCGAGATCAGCTTCTTCGCGTAATGCGGATCGGTCGCGTACCCGGCCTTCTGCATGCCGTGCGCAAAGCTGGCCGCATCGTGCGAGGTCGACAGCACCGACGCGTAGCGTGGGTTGTCGCGCAGCATGTTCGCGTAGTCGGTCATGGCGTCGGTGTACGAATCGTAGGCGCGGAACTTCTGGACGACCTTGCGCGCCTTGCCGTTCTCGTACTCGGTCGTGACCGCCGATACCGTCTTGCCCTTCCAGTCCGAGGTCGCCTTGATGCCGAACACGTTGTGGCTGGACGAACCGTCGGCGTTCTTGATTTCGCCCTTGCCCCAGCCCGATTCGAGCGCGGCCTGGCCGACGATGAAACGCGCCGGAATGCCGGTGGCCGCGCTGGCGGCTTGCGCCGGCGCCGCCATCTTGTCGACGAAGGCGTCGACTTTCGGCGACGCGCCCTTGCCGCGCAGCGCAGGCGTCAGCGCGCTTTGCGCCGAATAGCCCTTGCCGGCTGCGAGCGTGCCGTTCGACTGCGCATTGGAGTAGGCGCGCGCCAGCGCGTTGAGCATCGCCGCATTGCCGGCGTCGCCCCCTGCCCCGCCCGCGCCGCCAAGCATGCCGCCGATCGCGTTGCCGTTGCCCGGCAGCGTCTTAGCGCCGCCGATGCCGCCCGGTCCGACGTCGAAGCCCGCGTTGCGCGAAAGCTGCGTGATCAGGGCGTTGGCCACGCCGACGCCCTTGGACGAGAGCTGCTGCGCGAGCTGCTGATCGAGCATCGACTGATATTGCTTGCTGTCGTTCGAATCGAGGATGCCGTCTTGCGGCGTGGCCTCGCGCATGCTCTTGAGCATCATCTGCATGAACACGGCGTCGAACTGCTTGGCCGTCGACTTCAATGCTTGCTGGGGCGAGCTGCCTGCCTGCGCGCGCATCGCGTCGAAGCCCTGCACGTCGAGCGCGAAGCGCTGCGTGAGGTCCGTGCCGGTGTCGACGGTGCCGGAGTAAGTCGTGTTCGGGTTCATCGGGATACCTTCGTCCTTAGATGATCTCGAGATCCGCGCGCAACGCGCCCGCGGCCTTCATCGCTTGCAGAATCGACATCAAATCGGCCGGCGTCGCGCCGAGCGCATTGAGCGCCTTGACGACCTCAGCCAGATTCGCGCCCGCCGTGACGAGCTTGAGCGAGCCGTTGTCCTGCTTCAGTTGAATCTGCGACTGCTGCGTGGCCACCGTGGACCCATTCGAGAAAGCGCCGGGCTGGCTCACGGCCGTCTGCGTGTTGACGACCACCGACAAATTGCCGTGCGCCACGGCGCAGCTTTGCAGCGTCACCATCTGGTTCATCACGATCGAGCCGGTGCGCGCATTCAGGATCACCTTCGCAGCCGCTTGCGCCGGATGCACGTCGAGGTTTTCGAGCTGGGCCATGAAGGCCACTTGCTGGCTCGTGTCCGCCGGCGCGTGCACTTGGATCGTGCGGCCGTCGAGCGGCATCGCCGTGCCCGGGCCGAATGCGTTGTTGACCGCCGCCACGATGCGCTGCGTCGTGTCGTAGTCCATCTCGTTCAGTTCCATCTGCATCGTGCCGCCCGCCTGCGCCACTTGCGTGGGCACCGCGCGTTCGATAATCGCGCCCGACGTGATGCGTCCGGCCGCGAGCTGGTTGATCTGCACCTTGCTGCCGTTCGCGCTCGCGCCCGCGCCGCCGATGGCGACGTTGCCTTGCGCCAGCGCATACACTTGCCCGTCGGCGCCCTTGAGCGGCGTGAGCAGCAACGTACCGCCGCGCAGGCTCTTGGCATTGCCGAGCGAGGACACCGTCACGTCGATCGCTTCACCCGGACGGGCGAACGGGGGCAGCACCGCCGTGACCATGACGGCGGCGACGTTCTTGAGCTGCATGTTCGATGCCGAGCCGCCGCCGTTCGCCTGGCCGTTGTTCAGCGAAATGCCGAGGTTGGCCAGCATGTTCGTGAGCGTCTGCGTCGTGAACGGCGTTTGCGTCGTCTGGTCGCCCGTGCCGTCGAGGCCGACGACGAGGCCGTAGCCGATGAGCGGGTTGTCGCGCACGCCTTGGATCTGCACGAGATCCTTCAGACGCTCGGCATGCGCCGTGCCTACCGCGGCGAAGGCGATGGGCAGGCCGATGAGCGCCGCCACGAACGCGCGGCGCAAGGTACGCACGGTGCGCATGATCGAAGTCGTCGTCATCTCGATCACCACGGCGCGATGTTCATGAAGAAGCGCTGGAGCCATCCCATCGTTTCCGCTTCGTTGATATAGCCCTTGGCCGAGTACTCGATGCGCGCGTCGGCCACCTGCGTCGAGAGCACCGTGTTCTCGCCCGAGACGGCGTTCGGATTGACGACGCCCGAGAACCGCACGAATTCGTTGCCTTGATTGATGAGCATTTGCTTCTCGCCGCTCACGACGAGATTGCCGTTGGGCAGCACGTTCGTGACCGTGACGGTGATCGTGCCGTTGAACGTGTTCGATGCGTTCGCGCCGCCCGAACCGTTGAACGCGTTCGCGCCGGCGGCGGAGAGGTTCACGTGGTTGAACAAGCCCTTCAGGAATCCGGCGGTCGGCACCGACATGGTCGTCGTGCCGCTGCGCCCCGCGTTGGCGCCCGACGATTTCGTCGCGTTGATGTTCTCGGCGATGACGATCGTGAGGATGTCGCCCGTATTGCGCGGACGCTGGTCTTCGAACAGCGGATGGCCGGCGTAGCCGGGGTTGTAGATCGATCCGGGCGGCTGCAGCTGCGGCGGCACCGGGGGCGTCGCCGTCATGGGCTGCTGCGTGATCGGCTCGCGGTGCTCGAGTTGCGCGCAACCGGCGAAGGGGCCCACGACCACCACCGCGAGCGCACTCGCGTAGGTGAGCGTGGCTGCCGCGCGCAACCCGCGCACGCGAAAGGGAATTCGACTCGTTTGCGACATCTTCGTTGACCGCCTGCTGTTCAAAAACTTGCTGTCCTACTTTGCTGCTTGCTTAAACCGACATCTGGCTCAAGGTTTGCAACATCTGGTCCGAAGTCTGGACCGCCTTACTGTTGATCTCGTACGCGCGTTGCGTTTCGATCATGTTCACCAGCTCTTGCACCACGTTCACGTTCGATGCTTCCAGGTAGCCCTGGTTGAGCGTGCCGGCGCCGTTCAGGCCCGGAGTCGTCACATTCGGTGCGCCGGAGGAAGTCGTTTCTTGAAGCAGGTTTTCACCCTTCGATTCGAGACCGGCCGGGTTGATGAACGTCGCGAGCTGGACCGTGCCGATGGTTTGGTTGTTCGTCGAACCGGCCACCTTGATGCTGACCGTGCCGTCGGTGCCGATCGTGAGCGAGGTCGCGTTCTGCGGAACGGTGATCTGCGGCATGACCGGGTACCCGCTCGAGGTCACGAGCTGGCCTTGCGCGTTCGTTTGGAACGAGCCGTCGCGCGTGTAGGCCGTCGTACCGTCGGGCATCTGCACTTGGAAGAAGCCGTTGCCGTTGATGGCGACGTCCTTCGAATTGCCGGTCTGCTGCATGTTGCCCTGCGTGTACAGACGCTCGGTCGCGACCTGTTGCACGCCGGTGCCGACTTGCAGGCCCGAGGGCAGTTCGGTCTGCTGGGTCGAATTCGCGCCCGGTTGGCGAAGCGTTTGATAGATGAGATCTTGGAACACGGCGCGCGAGCCCTTGAAGCCGGTCGTGCTCACGTTCGAAAGATTGTTCGAAATGACGTCCATCTGCGCCTGCTGCGCGTTCATGCCGGTAGCGGCGATGTAGAGCGAGCGGTTCATGGTGAATCTCCTGGTAATTTCAATCCGGTTCTAGCCGTCAGCGACGATCGGCGAAGAACCGGTCAGGTGAACGACAGCAGTTGGTTGGCCGTCTGGTCGTTCTGGTCTGCCGTCTGCAGCAATTTGGTCTGCATCTGGAACTGGCGCGCGTTGGTGATCATCGAGACCATCGCCGCGACCGGGTTGACGTTGCTGCCTTCCAGCGCGCCTTGCACTACGTTGACGGTCGGATCGGCATCGGCCGGTTGGCCGTCGGCGGTCCGGAACATGCCGTCGTCGCCGCGCGTCATCGTGGCCGCGTCCGGGTTGACGAGCTTGAGCTGGTCGAGCACGACGATCTGCGAGGGCGAATCGCCCGCGCCGAGCGCCGAAACCGTGCCGTCCTTGCCGATGGTCACCGTTGCGCCCGGCGGCACCGAGATCGGGCCGCCGTTGCCGAGCACCGGCTGGTTCGTCGCCGTGACGAGCTGGCCGTTTTCATCGACGTGCAGGTTGCCGGCGCGCGTGTAGGCTTCGTTGCCGTCCGCCGCTTGCACGGACAGCCAGCCCGGGCCTTGAATCGCGACGTCGAGCGGGTTGCCCGTCTGCGCGATGGGGCCCGATGCGAAGTCGGCTCCCGGCGTGGCCGCGAGCACGAACGTGCGCGTCGTATCGTTGTTGACCGTCGTGCCGTCGCCGAAGCTCATCGGAACGTTGCGGAAGTTCGCGAGTTCCGCGCGAAAACCCGTCGTCGACGTGTTCGCCAAGTTGTTGGCGACGACGCTCTGCTGTTCGAGCGCCTGCGCGGCGCCCGTCATCGCGGTGTATATCAGTCGGTCCATGACTCGCCCGGTGCGCGCTTCGCTTACAGGTTGATGAGCGCCTGATCGACGGCCTGCTGCGTCTTGATCGTCTGCGCGTTCGCTTGGTAGTTGCGTTGCGCCGTGATCAGATCGACGAGTTGGCTCGTCAGGTCGACGTTCGAGTTTTCGAGTGCGCCGCCCGTCAGCGTGCCGTGATTCGTGCTGCCCGGCGCCGAGATCTGCGGCACGCCGGAAGCCGAGGTTTCGGCGAACTGGTCGTTGCCCAGGTTCTGCAGGCCGTTCGGATCGTTGAAATTGGCCAGTACGATCTGACCGAGCGACTGCGTGCGGCCGTTCGAGTAGGTGCCCGAGATGATGCCGTCGGCGCCGATCGAGAAGTTCGTCAGCTCGCCCGTAGCGAAGCCGTCTTGCGACAGGTTCGTCACGCCGTCCTTGCCGCCGTACTGCGTCGTGCCCGTCATGTTGATCGTCAGCGGCTGCGGCGTCGTGCTGCCGTCGCTGTTCGGGATCGTGAACGAGAGCTGGCCCGTCGAGGGGCTCGTGGCCGGCGGCGTGGCCGTCGTCGTCGTCAGCGCACCCGCCGTGTTGAAGCCGGCCGTGCCGACCTTGCTGATCGTGCCCGACGCCGCGCCCGAGTAGACGTCCCACGTGTTCGCGGCCGTCTTCACGAAATACATGTTGACTTGCTGCGAGCCGCCGAGCGAGTCATACACCTGGATCGACGTGGAATAGTTGTACGTCTGCGAGTTCGTCGCCGAGAACGGCGTGACGGCCGGCACCGCGTCTTGCGAGTTCAGGTTCAACTGCGCGCTGATGCTCTGCGTGGCGACCGGCGCGATGTTGCTCGTCGGCACTTGAATCGGCACCGTCTGCGCCGAATTGATGACGCCGTTCGCGTTCGCCGAGTAGCCCATCAGCTGAAAGCCCTGCGAATCGGTGATGAAGCCGTTCTTGTCGAGCTGGAACACGCCGTTGCGCGAATACGTCAGCGAGCCGTTGTTCGACATCTGGTAGAAGCCCGTGCCGTTGATCGCGACGTTCAGCGCCTGGCCCGTCGTCTTGAACGTGCCCTGCGTGAAGTCTTGCTGGACGCTGGCCAGCCGAGTGCCGATGCCGATCTGATTGTTGACCGTCGTCGCGATGGTGTTCGCGTAGAGGTCGGCGAACTGCGCCGTGCTTTGCTTAAAGCCGACGGTGTTCGCGTTCGCGATGTTGTTGCCGATGACATCGAGGTCGTTCGACGATGCGGACAAGCCGCTCAAGCCTTGTTGGTAGCCCATTTAGCGGTCTCCCTTCGGATGAATTCGTTGGTTCGTAACGGTTACAGGATGGCGATGACTTTGGTCATGTCGACCGTCGTGCCGTTGTTCAGCAGGAGGCCGGAGCCGCCGCCGCTTTGTTGGACGACGCTCTGCACCTGGGCGCCGGTGAGCGGCGTGGCCGTGACCTTCACGCCGGAGCTGCTCGCGGCGGTGGCCGAAATCGTGTAGGTGCCGTCGGGCAATGCGTTGCCCGACGAGTCCACCGGCTTCCACGCAACCGGCACGGTACCCGCTTGCTGCGCACCCAAATCTTCGGTGTCGACGGTCTCGCCGGACGAGTTCTTGATCGTGACCGTCACGTGCGAAGCGTTCCCATCGAGCGACACGCCGAAGCCCGTCGACACGCCTCCCACCACGGTGGAGGCGGCGGCCGTCGCGCTCGCGCCCGGCACCAGCACGTTCTGGCCGATCAGCAGCGATGCTTGCGCGCTTTGGCCGGCGGAGAGCTGCGAGGCGAGCGAAGTGAGCGTCGTATTCAACTGGCTGATGCCCGTCACCGTGTTGATCTGGGCCAGCTGCGAAGTCATTTGCGAGCTGTCCATCGGATTCGTCGGGTCTTGGTTCTGCAACTGCGTGACCAGCAATTGCAGGAAAGTCTGCTGAAGGCTCGACGGCGAATTCGGCGATGCGCTCGAGGAAGTCGACGACGAGTCGCTGCTCGACGACGTACCGTTCATCGTATTGAGCAGGTTTTGGGAGACCGTGCCGCCGCCGGCGATGGTCGTGTTGGATGACGTCACTAAAATTCTCCTCAGGTGCCGATCGTCAAGGTCTTGAGCATCAGGTTCTTCGCGGTGTTCAACGTCTCGACGTTGGCCTGGTACGAGCGCGAGGCCGAGATCATGTTCACCATTTCCTGCACGGGATCGACGTTGGGCATCGTCACGTAGCCGTCCGCGTTCGCGGCAGGGTTGGTCGGGTCGTAGGTCGTCTTCATCGGGGTCGGGTCGTCGATGACGTTGGTCACCTGCACGCCGCCCACTTGCTGGCCGCTCGCGGTGCGCGCGCCGCCGAGCGGCTTGACGCCGAACACGACTTGCTTCGCGCGGTACGGCTGGCCGTCAGGGCCCGTCGTACTGTCGGCGTTCGCGAGATTCGACGCGGTGACGTTGAGCCGTTCGGACTCGGCCGACATGGCCGATCCCGCAACGGTGAAGATGTTCATCAGTGACATGGCTTGAATGCCTCTTTCGATGGACGCCTAAAAGACGATTCGTAAAACGTGATTCGTAATGGACGGCCCTTAGCCGCCCGAGGTGATGGCCGCCAGCATTTGCTTGATCTGCTGGGTCATCACGTTCATGCCCGACTCGTAATGCAGCGTGTTGTCGGCAAATTGAACGCGTTCCGCGTCCAGATCGACGGTGTTGCCGTCAAGAGAGGGCTGCGTCGGAATCCGGTAGGCGAGCTTGCCGTAGTCTTGGGACGAGCCGCCGGTCGGGATCAAGGACGCCTTGCCCGTCATGTGGCCGGGCTCGGTCGAAGCCATCGTCATGCCGCTCGAGACGCCGGCGCTTCTAGCCATCGCCAATTGCGCGGCGCCCGAGCTGGCCGTGACGCCCGTGCTCGAACCGGCCGTGCCCGCGCCGCCGGTGCGCTTGAGCGCACCCGCCAGCGACGACGCGAAATCGACGTCGCGCGCCTTGTAGCCGGGCGTATCGGCATTGGCGATGTTCGAGGACAGCAGCTCCTGCCGATAAGCGCGCACATCGAGCGCCTCACGGCCGAAGGCGAATTCGGCATCGAGTTTGTCCAGCATCGGTATTTCTCCGTACCCAAGCGTTGGCCGCCTGTTGCCGCTTCTCGGCTTCACCTCGGTTCGGGGCGAGGTGCGCTTGGAAGACTTTTTTGCATGAGGTGCATCTTAGGGGCGGGACGCAAGAGCCAATCGGACGAATAACCGGGGAAGCCGCCCTCTATTCAACGTTTGCGCGCCCCGCGCGACCCCTAGAATTCGATTCGTCGTCCGAATTGTTTCAATGGAGAACCCGATGCCCCTGTCCGCCGAATCCGATCCCGCGCGCCGAATGGCGCCGCGCGCCCTCGGCCGGCGGCATGTACGCGGCGCGCGCCGCCTCGGCGCGGCCGCTTGCGCGCTCGCGGCGGCCTTTCTGTTTCCTTGCGCCGCGGCGCGGGCGCAGAACGCGGGCTCGGGCGGACAGATCTATATTCCGGGGCCGGGCGAAGCGCATGCGACTCAGCCGAGCGGGATGATTTCGATTCCGGGGCCGGGCGAAGCCCAGGTCGCGGCGGCGAACGGCGCCGCTTCGAATGGCATGATCGTCATTCCGGGCCCCGGCGAAGTGCGTGGCGGCACACCGGCAATGTCCGCCGCGACCGTTGCACGGCAAACGGCGCAAGCCGCGCCGGCGGCCACCGCGGCCAACCGCACGATGCCCGTTGTCGTCACCGCCCCGCAGCGCTCGGCTCGCGCCGCCCAACCCATCGCCGTCGAGCAACCGGCGACCGCCACGTTCACCCGCGTGTCGGCCCGTGTGCCCTCGGCCGTCGGCGCCGCTCAGTCCGCACCGACGCTGCCCGCCGCGGCGGCGTCGGCTCTAAAGGCCGCGGCAGCAACCGCGCCGGCTTCCCCTGCTCCCACAGCGACGGCAACGGCCGCCGCCGCGGCTCCCGCGTCGAACGCACCGGCCGGTCAGGAAGACGGCGAAACGATCCGCCGCGCCGCGCTCGCGTTTTTGCAGCAGCAGACCGTGGGCTTGCCGGGCAAGATCGAAATCACGGTCGCCCCGACCTTTCCGCGCGGCCTGGCCGCCTGCAACGGTCTCGAGCCGTTCATGCCGACGGGCGCCCGCCTTTGGGGCACCACCACGGTTGGCGTACGCTGCGCGGGCGCGAAGCCGTGGACGCTCTATTTGCGGGCCCGTATCGCCATCGAAGCGACCTACTACCTCGCCGCGCGTCAAATCGAGCCCGGCACCGTCGTCACGGCCCAGGACCTGTTGGCCCGAAACGGCGACCTCTCGAACTTGCCCCGCGCGATCATCACCGACCCGTCGCAGGCCGTCGGCGCCTCTGCGCTCACGCGAATCAGCGCCGGGATGCCGTTGCGCCAAGATCTGCTCAAGAGCGCGAGCGCCGTCATCATCGGCCAGACCGTTCGCGTCGTCGCGCAGGGCCAAGGCTTCACCATTTCGGCCGAGGGCAGCGTCATGAACAACGCGTCGCCCGGACAGCAGGTGCGCGTCAAGATGGCGGGGGGCCAGATCATTTCCGGCATCGTGAGGGATGGGGGAACGGTAGAAGTGCCGATGTGAGGTGAAAAAAAGCCGCGCAGCGCCGCCACCGCCTCGAGGCCCCGTGCGTCGGGCGTGAGCGCGATGCAGCCCCGTATGACGGGAGGCGGCCGGCAGGTGATTTTCCGGATTGCGCTAAAGTTTCGATGGGTGTCGCCGTTATCACACTCAAATCGAAATCGTTCGGGAAGCCATCGTGAAAGTCGATTCCACCTCTACTTCAAACCTGTCGTCGCCCAAGGGCGGCGTGCAGGGTGCCCGCCAGGGCGGTCAAGCCACGGCAAGCGCTGCGCCCACGAGCGCCGGCGCAGCGGCGGCCCAGGGCACGGGCAATGACGCCAATGTGAATCTGTCGGCGTTGTCGTCGCAACTGCGTTCGCTGGCCGCGTCCGGCGAAGCCGACATCGACGTCGCGCACGTCGAGTCGATCAAGCAAGCGATTGCTGACGGGACGTTGACCATGGATGCGAGCAAGATCGCGGACGGCATCCTTTCGACCGCCCGCGAGTTGTTAAAGAACCCGTCGACGGGCGGCTGAGCGGCGCATTGATTGCCTGGCTCGCCTCGTCGGCTTGATCCGAGCGCGTGCGCACGCGCCTATGTTTTGGCGGATGAGATGAGAGACGCCCTGCTTGCCACTGTGACAGAAGAACACGCGACGCTCGAAGCGTTCGCGTCCTTGTTGATGTACGAGGAAAAAGCGCTCGCAGCCGTATCGCCGCTCGAGACGCTGCCCGGCATCGTCGAGAAGAAAACCGAACTCACCGAAAAACTGGCTTCGCTCGAGAAGACGCGCGACGGCCA